>NZ_JAWDID010000002.1:0-295235 GCF_032464875.1 Allobosea rubneri | reverse complement strand
AGAGCGGAAAATACGCCTCGATCCGCGCCATCTGGCGCTCGCTCAACAGAAACAAATCACCCATCACGGTACCCTCCCGGACACCGTGAATCACATCTCAAACCAAATTAATAGGTCCTGAACCTAGCTGACGATTTCACTTCGCTACAGGTCCACGCCCCCCAGCCCCCACCAACCCGTTGCCGGCTCTTTTGAAGACCCTCGGCCTTCCGACCGGCTCCACTCATGCAGCGAAGGACCCGCAAGCCACTGCGCTTCTTCAACGCGGTCAAGGCGAAGTTCGCGGGGAACGTCGACATCCCGTGAGAGCTGGGCTCGGCGGCGCCGGCTTGCGCGGCAAACACGCAGAATCGGCGATCGGCCGATGCTTGGCCAACGCGAATCCGTCGTGTTCGAGAGCGAACGGGGAAGCTATCGCGCGAGGAACTGCGAGCGCGGCAAACGAGTCGCCGTCAGAGTGCGCCCACATGCCGCATGAACCTAGGGCTTGAAACGCCCCAGGACATCGACGTCGATTTTGATCTGAAAATCAAGACCTTAGCAGGTCAAATGGTGCCGCAAGAGGGATTCGAACCCCCGACCCCCTCATTACGAATGAGGTGCTCTACCAGCTGAGCTATTGCGGCGACGGGTGGGGCTGTACCAGCCCGCCCCCCTTTTGACAAGGCGGGCAAGCACCACAAGGCGCACGGAATTCACCCTTAGCCGTGAAATTCCCGGAGCCGCAAGGCGCCGTGCCCTCAGCCCTTCCTGAGCTTCTCCGTCTCAGCCTTCTCCTGGCCGAGCGCGACGATGCCGCGGCGGATGGCGCGGGTGCGGGTGAAGTGCTTGTGCAAGGTCTCGCCGTCGCCATAGCGGATGGCGCGGGTGAGCAGCGCCAGATCCTCGTTGAAGCGACCCAGCATCTCCAGCACCGCCTCCTTGTTGGCGAGGAAGACGTCGCGCCACATCGTCGGGTCGGAAGCCGCGATACGGGTGAAATCGCGAAAACCGCCGGCCGAGAACTTGATCACCTCCGACTGCGTCACCGCCGCCAGGTCCTCGGCCGTGCCGACGATGTTGTAGGCGATCAGGTGCGGCAGATGGCTGGTGATGGCGAGGACGAGGTCGTGATGCTGCGAGCCCATCACCTCGACGATCGCGGCCATGCCCTCCCAGAACTGGCGGGTGCGGGCGATGGCGCCCTCATCGGTGCCGGGCGGCGGCGTCAGGATGCACCAGCGGTTGAGGAAGAGGCTGGGGAAGCCGGCATCGGGACCGGAGTTCTCGGTACCGGCGACCGGATGGGCCGGGACGAAGTGCACGCCCTCGGGCAGATGCGGGCTGACCGCCTCGACCACGGCATGCTTGACCGAGCCGACATCCGACAGGATCGCGCCGGGTTTCAGTACGCCGGCGATCTCAGCCGCAACCGTGCCGCAGGCGCCGACCGGCACGCAGAGCACGACATGATCGGCGTCGCGGGCGGCCTCGACGGCGTTCTCCGCGATCTCGTGGCCGAGATCGAGTTCGCGCGCGCGGCGCCGGACATCGGCGTCGCGGTCGCTCAGCACGATATGGCCAGCGAGGCTCAATTCCTTGGCCGCATGCGCGATCGAGGAGCCGATCAGGCCGATGCCGATGATGGCGAGCCGCCCGAAGAGCGGCTCGTCGCGGCGCGGCGCGAAGGTCTCGGTCGCGCTCACGCGGCCTTGCCCAGGAACTCGGTCAGAGCCGAGACGACGAGCCGGTTCGCCTCTTCGCTGCCGATGGTCATGCGCAGCGCGTCGGGCAGGCCATAGGAGGCGACCGAACGCAGGATCAGGCCGCGCTGAGTCAGGAAGGCGTCGGCCTCCTTAGCGGTCTTGCCGGCCACCTGCGGGAAATGGATCAGGATGAAGTTGGCGACCGAAGGCGTCACGGTCAGGCCGAGCTTCTCCAGCTCTGCCGTGGTCCAGGCGACCCATTTGTCGTTGTGCTCGACTGCGCTGGCCAGGTGCGCCTCGTCGGCGATCGCGGCGGTGCCGGCCTCGATCGCCGCGCCGTTGACGTTGAACGGGCCGCGGGTGCGGTTGAGCGCATCGACGACATGGGCGGGTCCGTAGAGCCAGCCGAGACGCAAGTTGGCGAGGCCATAGATCTTCGAGAAGGTGCGCGTCATCACGACGTTCTCGCTCTCGGCGACCAGTTCGAGGCCCGAGGCGTAGTCGTTGCGGCGGACATATTCGGCATAGGCCGCGTCGAGCACCAGCAACACATGGCGCGGCAGGCCGGCATGCAGGCGCTTGACCTCGTCGAAGGGCAGATAGGTGCCGGTCGGGTTGTTGGGATTGGCGAGGAAGACGATCTTGGTCTTCGGCGTCACTGCCTTCAGGATCGCGTCGACATCGGTCGTCAGGTTCCTCTCGGGCACGATGACGGGCGTGGCGCCGGCCGCGAGGATGGCGATCTTGTAGACGAGGAAGCCGTGCTCGGTGAAGACGCCCTCGTCGCCATCGCCGAGATAGACCTTGGTGATCAGCTGCAGCAGCTCGTCCGAGCCGGTGCCGCAGACGATGCGGCCGGCATCGAGCCCGTAGCGGGTGGCGATCGCCTCGCGCAGCTTGGTCGCCGACCCGTCGGGATAGAGCTCGAGCTTGCCGGCGAGCGCGCCATAAGCCGCGACAGCCTTCGGGCTCGGGCCGAGCGGGGTCTCGTTGGAGGAGAGCTTGTGCAGCTTGACGCCTGGAGGGGCCGAGGACTTGCCGGGGACATAGGCCTCGATGTCGAGGACGCCGGGACGCGGAACGGGACGGGAAGGCGTGGTCATGGCGCGGGCTTTCGGTTTGCGGTTTCCCTCGTCATCCCGGGCGGCCGGAGGGCGACCCGGAATCCATCGGAGGGCTGCGCACTCTACGATGGACCCCGGAGCTCCGCTTCGCTCCGTCCGGGATGACGAAAGAGGATCAGTTTCGGGGCAAGGAAGGGATCATGAGCGCGTGGATCTGAAGGCGAAGCGGGCGGCGTGACTGCCGATCTCGGTGAACTCGCTGAGGCCCGCCGGCTCGAGCGCGCCGCGGATCGCCTCCGGCGAGGTCTCGCCTGCTGCAGCGACCAGCAGGCCGAGATGCGAGCCGTCGGCGGCGCTGGCAGAGACTTCCGCGAGATGCTGGGCGAGGCCGGTGCGCAGGGTCTCCGACCAGCGCTCAACACGGGCGGCATAGAGCACGATCTCGCGCATCGCAGCGTCCGCCAAGGGCTTGGCGATGCAATAGACCGGAGTTCCCGCCGGATGATCCGGCCGCTCGATGAAGGGCAGGCGGGCGATGATCTTCGGCTTGTCCTCGCCGATCAGGTCGCGCCACCAGACGCCGGCGCTGGCGCCGAGATCCATCCGGAAGATGCCGAGATCGCCGGCCGATTCCGCCACCGCCCGGATCACGGCGCGGGCGTCCTCATGCGGGACGTAGGGCACCGTGAAGCCGAAATGGAAGCGGGCACTGTCGCGCATCGGGGCATCGCCGCCGGAAATGTCGGCATGGACCGAATAGTTCGCCTGCACATAGGTGAAGGTCGCGATGATGATGCGCCAGATGCTCTCGACCGTGTCGAGCGGCAGCAGGCCCTGATGGCGAAGCGCCAGGCGCTTCATCATGTCGGCCTCGCGGCCGGGACGGAAGGCGGAGCCGGAGACCTGCGTCTTCTTGATCGCGATCAGCGTCTCGATGATCGAGGAACGCTCCATCAACAGGCCGTGCATGGCCGCGTCGATGCGGTCGATCTCGCTGCGCAGATCGGCAAGGGTCGTCGGGGCGGCTTCGGTCATGGCGCCAACTTCTCTGAACTCGCGCGTCTCTTAGCGGCCGTGACGGAACTTGGCAAAGCCGTCCGCGCGCATCCGCGCGTTGACAGGGCCCGAGCGGCACGCCATCGGTTAAGTCCGCTATTTCGAACAGGTCGGGCGACAAGAAAAATCTGAATGCCAAACCGGACGATCCAGGAAGATCAGGCCCTGGCCGATGCGCTGACCGAAGCCAACCGGCCATCGAGCCTGCTGGCGCAATTCGGCCCCGAACGCGCGCTCCAGCTCGATTCCGGCGCCGTGCTGGAGCATTGGCAGATCGGCTACCAGACCTATGGGCAGCTGAATGCCGACCGCTCGAACGCCGTGCTGATCTGCCATGCGCTGACCGGCGACCAGCATGTCGCCAGCCGCAACCCGATCACCGGCAAGGGTGGCTGGTGGACGGCGATGGTCGGTCCCGGCAAGCCGGTCGACACCGACCGCTTCTTCGTGATCTGCGCCAATGTGCTGGGCGGCTGCATGGGCACCACTGGCCCGGCCTCGACCAATCCGGAGACCGGCAAGCCCTGGGGCCTGTCCTTCCCGATGGTGACGATCCGCGACATGGTGCGGGCGCAGGCCCATCTCCTCGACTCGCTCGGCATCGACAGCCTGTTCAGCGTCGTCGGCGGCTCGATGGGCGGCATGCAGGTGCTGCAATGGGCGGCGAGCTATCCGCAGCGCGTGTTCTCGGCGCTGCCGCTGGCGACGGCCGCCAAGCACTCTGCCCAGAACATCGCCTTCCACGAGGTCGGCCGCCAGGCGGTGATGGCCGACCCGGATTGGCGCGGCGGGCGCTATCTCGAGGAGAATACCCGCCCGGCCAAGGGCCTGTCGGTCGCGCGGATGGGCGCGCACATCACCTATCTCTCCGAGCCCGCTTTGCACCGCAAATTCGGCCGCAGGCTGCAGGAGCGCAGCGCGCCGACCTTCACCTTCGATGCGGACTTTCAGGTGGAGAGTTACCTCCGCCATCAGGGCGTCAGCTTCGTCGAGCGCTTCGACGCCAATTCCTATCTCTACGTGACGCGGGCGATGGACTATTTCGACCTCGCCGCCGACCATGACGGCGTGCTGGCCAAGGCCTTCGCCGGCACCAAGACCCGCTTCTGCGTGGCGTCCTTCACCTCCGACTGGCTGTTCCCGACCAGCGATTCGCGCGCCATCGTGCACGCGCTGAACGCCGCCGGCGCCTCGGTCTCCTTCGTCGAGCTGGAAAGCGATAAGGGCCACGACGCCTTCCTGCTGGAAGAGCCGAACCTGTTCGCGACGACGCGCGGCTTCATCGGCGCGGCGGCGCGGGCGCGGGGATTGTGAGCATGTCGGCGGCGGACAACCACACCAACCGCATCGACCTGCGCCTCGTCGCCGAGATGGTCACGCCGGGCTCGCGCGTGCTCGATGTCGGCTGCGGCGATGGCGAATTGCTGGCGCTGCTCGCCGAAACGCGCGGCGTCGACGCCCGCGGCATCGAGCTCTCGCGCGAAGGCGTCGCCGGCTGCGTCGCGCGCGGGCTTTCGGTGATTCAGGGTGACGCCGACACCGACCTCGCTGACTATCCCGACGATTCCTTCGACTATGTCATCCTCTCGCAGACGATCCAGGCGACGCGCAATCCGCGGCTGGTGCTGGAGCAGATGCTGCGCATCGGAAGGCGCGCCATCGTCTCCTTCCCGAATTTCGGGCATTGGCGCATGCGCAGCCAGGTCTTCTTCCTTGGCCGCATGCCGGTGACCGAGGCCCTGCCCTATTCCTGGTGGGACACGCCGAACATCCATTTCTGCACGATCCGCGACTTCGTCGTGCTCTGCGACACGATCGGCGCGGTGAAGGAACGGGCGGTGGCGCTCGACGTCGCCGGCGGCAAGGTCGGCGTCAGCGCGCCCTGGTGGTTCTGGAACCTGTTTGGCGCGCAGGCGGTGTTCCTGCTGAAGCGAGGGTAGGCGCCAGAACCTCGACCTGACCTTCTCCCGAATGGGAGAAGGTGGCGCGGAGCGCCGGATGAGGGCCTGCCCTCACCACGAAAGGCAGCGTCGGCTCCGTTGCACCCGAACAATCAGCCGCAGTCCCTCACCCCTGCCCCTCTCCCATCCGGGAGAGGGGTTCCCCGCGCTTCACCGGAAGCTATGCACTCCACCCGAGAATGACGGCGCACGCTCAGAACGCCTCTTCCCAATTGCGGCTGAGCCGCATCGCCGAATTGATCAGTCCGACCATCGAATAGGTCTGCGGGAAGTTGCCCCAGAGCTCGCCAGTCTCCAGATCGGCATCCTCGGAGAGCAGGCCGAAGCTGTTGCGGCGCTGCAGGATGCGGCCGAACAGCTCCTTGGCCTCGTCCTTGCGGCCGATCGCGTGCAGCGCATCGACATACCAGAAGGCGCAGATCAGGAAGCCAGTGTGCATGAAGCCGAAATCATCGGCCGTGCCATAGCGCAGGATCAGGTCGCCGCGACGAAGATCGCGGCCGATCGCCTCGACGGTCGCGATGTAGCGCGGATCGTCCGGCTTGACGAAGCCGAGCTCGGCGAAGAGCAGCAGAGTGGCGTCGAGATCGGTCCCGTCGAAGGTCGAGACGAAATGGCCCTTCTCCTGGTTCCAGATCCGGTCGGCGATGATGCCTTTCAGGCGCTTGGCCTCGCCGCGCCAGTATTCCTTGCGGTCGGCTCGCCCGAGCGTGCCGGCGATGCGGGCGAGCCGGTCGCAGGCGGCCCAGCACATCACGCTGGAGAAGGAGTGGACGACCTGCTTCTCGCGCAATTCCCAGGGGCCGGCATCGGGCTTGTCGAAAAGCTCGATCGCGCGCTCGCCCATGCGCTCGAGCTGGCCGAACAACGCTTCCCGACCCGGCTGGATGAAGCGGCGGTCGAAGAAGGAATGGGTGGCGGCGAGCACGACCGCGCCATAGCCGTCATTCTGGATCTGCGTCGCCGCGCCATTGCCGACGCGCACCGGCTGGTGCCCGCGATAGCCGGCGAGCTGCGGCACCTCGAATTCGCGGAGTTCGCCGCCGCGCGTTATCGGATAGAGCGGCGGCAGATGCTCGGCGCCGTTCTCCGAGAAGGTGTCGACGATGTTGGTGATGAAGCCGAGATAGTCCTCCATCGTCCGCGTCGTGCCGAGACGATTCAGGGCGTGCACGACGAAATAGGCGTCGCGCAGCCAGCAGAAGCGATAGTCCCAATTGCGCTGCGTGCCCGGCGCCTCGGGGATCGAGGTGGTCAGCGCCGCAACGATCGCGCCGCTCTCCTCGAAGGAGCAGAGCTTCAGCGTGATCGCGGCGCGAATGACCTCGCGCTGCCACTCGAAGGGGATCGAGAGCGAACGGACCCAGTCGCGCCAATAATCGGTGGTCTTGTCGAGGAACTCGCGCGAGGTCGTCTCGATCTCGGCACGCAGCGCCTCGTCGGAGCCGACGAAGAAGGAGAACGGCTTCTCGACTGCGAAAGGAATGCTCTCCAGCACATAGGAGATCGGCGCATCGGTGGTCAGACGGATGGTCTGGTCGGCCCCGACGAAGCGGACATGGTTGGAGCCGCGGGTGATCTCGTCGGGCACTTCGCCAAGACCGAGGCAGGGCTTCATCACCACGCGGATGCGGGGCCGGCCGGAGATGCGCCTGACGCGGCGCACCAGCTGCGGCGGCCGGAAGAAGCGCTCATAGCGCACGAAGCGCGGCGCGAAATCGAGGATCTCCAGCGCATTCCCCTGGTCGTCGGAGAGCACGGAGGAGAGGATCGCGGTGTTGTCGAGATAGCTCTGCTCGCAGCGGGTCATGCCGACCATCTCGATGGCGAAGACGCCCTTCTCGGGCATCGCATCCCCATCTTCGATCTTGTTGTCGATCAGCGAGCAGAAGACCGGGTCGCGGTCGAAACGCGGGAAGCAGCCCCAGACGATTCGAGCCTGCCGGTCGATCAGAGCGGCGATGGAGCAGTTGCCGATGACGCCGAGATCGAGCGAGGCCACGCCCGGCGGGGCGACGGTAGTGACAGTCATGCCTATCCCTGATGCAGCTGGTCTTGTTGGAAGGTTTAGTTCTGGAGGAAGGTTTCGAGCGTGAGGTCGCCGCCATCGGCGGCCCCGAGCAGGATACGGTGCAATGCGGTCGGCGAAGCCAACCGGTGCCGGGCGCAAGTCTGCCCCTCCCCGATCCGGATCGACAGCCCCCCCGCGTCGTTGACCGCGGCGAATCCGTTCTCGTCGGTAATGTCGTCACCGACGAATATGGGTTGGCGGCCGGCATAGGCCTGCTGCTGCATGAGCCAGGCAATGGCCCCGCCCTTGCTTGCCGTGGCCGGGACGAGCTCGGCCACCGCCTTGCCGCGCTGGAGGCGCATTGAAGGGCCGATCTCCGCCGCAAGCCGCTCCATCAGTTCCAACGCCTCGTCGGCCAGCGCGGGCGCCAGACGCCAATGCAGCGCGACCGACTGGCGCTTGTCCTCGACGATGATGCCGACATTCGCATTGGCGAAGCGCACCATAGCCCGCGTCGCGACGTGCAGCGCCTCGGACGGCGCCGCCAGCGGCGCTTCCTCGCCACCCAGGCGAATTTGCGCACCGTGCAAGCCGGCGGCGTCGAAGCGAAAAGGCGCTGTCATCGCGTCCAGAAACGCGACTGGCCGGCCTGACACCAGCGCGAGTGCGCCATCGAGGCGCTGGCGCAGCGCATCCAGCGCGCCCGGCACGCGGCGGTCGAGCCTGACATCCTCGGGCGAGGGCGCGATCTCGACCAGGGTTCCGTCGAAATCGAGAAACAATGCTATTGATGAGGTGCGCACCGCAGGCGGGGCGTGCGGCTCGGCGGCTTCGGGGCTCTGAGCTTGCGACATGGCGGCCTTGCTAGAGGACGAAACGGGCGAAAGGACGACCGTCCGTCGGCTCGCCACATTCGGGGTTCAGTTTCCCGCAGTCGCCACGATCCGGTCACGGCGACGACGCGATCCGGCCAAGAAGGCCGGCGTGCACACGAAACATTACGTCTGCCAGCGCGTTCTGTTCCCGCGCCATCGCGGCATTCGTCAACGAACAGTGAGGCATCATGCGTCTTGTGGTGGTTTCCAACCGCGTCACCATGCCAGAACGTGGCGAAAAAGTGGCAGCAGGAGGGCTGGCGGTAGCGCTCCGCTCGGCCCTCGAAAAGCATGGCGGCCTTTGGTTCGGTTGGAGCGGGACGACGAGCGCCGAGCCTTCGTCCCGCGTCGAACCCGTGCGTCTCGGCAATGTCTCGTACGCCGTCGTCGATCTCACCGAGGCCGAACGCCAGAGCTACTATCTCGGCTTCTCGAACCGCGCGCTGTGGCCGCTGATGCACTACCGGCTCGGCCTCACCGACTTCGACCGCTCGGACTATGCCGGCTATCTCGGCGTCAACCGCCGCTTCGCCAAGCTGCTGGTGCCGCAGCTCAAGCCCGACGACGTGATCTGGATCCACGACTACCACCTGATCCCGCTGGCCGCCGAGTTGCGCCGCCGCGGCGTGACCAACCGCATCGGCTATTTTCATCACATTCCCTGGCCTTCGGCGGAGGTCTTCGGCGCCCTGCCCTTCAGCGCGACCCTGATCAGCACGATGACGGCCTACGATCTCGTCGGCATGCAGACCCAGACCGATGCCGACAACCTGATCGGCGGTCTGGTGGCCCTGCGCGGCGCCCATCGCGATGGCGAACGGGTCAAGGCGGGTCCGCGCGAAACCGTGGTCCGGCCCTTCCCGATCGGCATCGACGTCGAATCCTTCCGCAAGCTCGCCGTCGCCTCGGTCCGCGCCGCGACCCAGCCGATCCGGGCGACCACCGGCCCGCTCGGCGGCCGCAAGTTGGTGATCGGCGTCGACCGGCTCGACTATTCCAAGGGCATCGTCCAGCGGCTCGAGGCCTTCGGCCAGTTCCTGCGCAGCCATCCCGAGCATCGCGGCAATGTCGGCCTGCTGCAGATCGCACCGCCCTCGCGCAGCGACGTGCCGGAATATGCCGAGCTCGACCGGCAATCGGACGAGGTCGCCGGACGCCTCAACGCCGCCCTCGGCGAATTCGACTGGACGCCGATTCGCGTGGTCAAGAAGGCCTATTCTCGCAGCGCTCTCGCTGGCTTCTACCGACGCGCCCAGGTTGGGCTGGTGACGCCGATGCGCGACGGCATGAATCTCGTCGCCAAGGAGTACATCGCCGCGCAGAACCCCGAAGACCCCGGTGTGCTGGTGCTTTCGCGCTTTGCCGGTGCGGCGCATCAGATGGGAGAGGCGCTGATCGTCAATCCCTACGACACCCACGAGGTCGCAGAAGCGATCCGCACCGCGCTCGCCATGCCGCAATCCGAACGCGTGCGCCGTTTCGAGCGGCTCTACGCCACAATCGCGGCGAGCGACATCGGCTGGTGGACCTCGCGCTATCTGGCCGCGCTGACCGGTGCCGAGGCCGCCGACAAGTTGGCGCCGCCCGAGCCGCCGCGGAAAGCGAGCGGAGCGACACGAAAGCCGGCGGCGCGGCAGCGTGCGACAACCCGGCCGGCAGCGAAAAAGCCGGCCGCGAAGACCGCCATACAGCCGGCCCAGGCGGCAAATGACGCTGCTTTAGGCGAGAAGCGCGGCAGCTTCGGGCAAAGGGCCGGTTCCAAGCCCTTGCCGAATGCCGCATCACCTCGCTAGAAGCAGGCGCGGATCGGACCTCGCTTGCAACTCTGGCGCGACGATGTCAGGTCTGGAGCGACACGTCGGCCTGTTAGGCTGTGGAGGCGGGCGGAGGGCATTTGATGCGAGGCGCACTCGGGGGATCGGGCGTTCTGCTACGCCGGCTCCGCGAGGTGATGGCAGCGCCGGTCAGCCCGCAGGAGCGGCTGGACCGGCTCGTCGTCCTGATCGCCGGCAATCTCGTGGCCGAGGTGTGCTCGGTCTATGTCCTGCGCGAAGACGGCTCGCTCGAGCTCTATGCCACCGAAGGCCTCAACCGCGAGGCGGTCCACCACACAACCATGCGCGCCGGCGAGGGCCTGGTCGGCCTGATCGCCAGCGAGGCCGAGCCGATCGCGCTCTCGGACGCGCAGGCGCACCCAGCATTCTCCTACCGCCCCGAGACCGGCGAAGAGATCTACCGTTCATTCCTCGGCGTGCCGATCCTGCGCGGCGGCGCGGTGATGGGCGTCCTGGTCATCCAGAACCGGGCCTCGCGCATCTACAGCGAGGACGAGACCGAATCGCTGCAGACCACGGCCATGATCATGGCCGAGATGATCGCGGCCGGAGGGCTGAAGGCCCTGTCGAGGCCCGGCGCCGCGATCGGGCTGGAGCGGCCGATCCACGGCATCGGCACGACACTGGCCGACGGCGTCGGCCTCGGCTACGCCGTGCTGCATGAGCCGCGCGTCGCGATCACCGACCTGATCGCCGAGGATCCTGCCCTGGAAGTCTCGCGGCTGGAGGCGGCCATCGCGCGGATGCGCGCCGCGATCGACGAACTGATCGAGCGCGGCGACGTCGCCCATACCGGCGAGCATCGCGACGTGCTCGAGACCTTCCGCATGTTCGCCCATGATCAGGGCTGGCTGCGGCGCATGCGCGAGGCGGTGATGACCGGCCTCACCGCGGAGGCCGCGGTCGAACGCGTCCAGTCGGATACGCGCGCCAAGATGCAGCGCCAGACCGACCCCTATCTGCGCGAGCGCCTGCACGATCTCGACGACCTCGCCAACCGGCTGCTGCGCACGCTGGTCGGCAAGCCGAACGGGGTCGCGCGCGAGCAACTGCCCGAGAACGCCATCCTGATCGCCCGCTCGATGGGGCCGGCGGCGCTGCTCGACTATGACCGGTCACATCTGCGCGGACTCGTGCTGGAGGAAGGCGGGCCGACCAGCCATATCGCGATCGTGGCGCGCGCCCTCGGCATCCCGGCCGTCGGCGAGATCGCCAATGCCACGGCGCTGATCGAGGCTGGCGACGCGGTCATCGTCGATGGCCAAGCCGGCGAGGTCCAGATCCGGCCGCAGCCCGACGTCGAGAACGCCTACAAGGACAAGGCGCGCCTGCGCGCCCGCAAGCAGGAGCAGTACCGCAAGCTCAAGACGCAGCCGGCGGTGACCAAGGACGGCGTCGACATCACCCTGCAGATCAATGCCGGGCTCTTCGTCGATCTGCCCAACCTGGACGAGACCAACGCATCCGGCATCGGCCTCTTCCGCACCGAGCTGCAGTTCATGGTGGCGCAGCACATGCCGACCACCGCCGAGCAGCAGGCGCTCTACGGCGCCGTGCTGGCGGCGGCCAATGGCCGGCCGGTGACCTTCCGCACGCTCGACATCGGCGGCGACAAGGTGCTGCCCTATATGGAACGCGTCGAGGAGGAGAACCCGGCGCTGGGCTGGCGCGCGATCCGCATCGGACTCGACAAGCCGCGCCTGCTGCGGGCGCAGGTGCGGGCTCTGCTGCGCGCCGGCGCCGGCTACGACATGAAGATCATGCTGCCCATGGTCGCGACCGTGAACGAGTTCCTGCGCGCCCGGCTGATCGTGCGTCGCGAACTCGCTGTGCTCGAGCGCGACGGCCGCCCGGCACCGTCCAGCCTGCAGCTCGGCGTCATGGTCGAGGTGCCGTCGCTGCTGTTCGAGCTGCCCGAAATCGCCCGCGAGGCCGATTTCCTCTCGATCGGCACCAACGACCTCATGCAGTTCCTGTTTGCGGCCGACCGCGAGAACCGGCGTGTCTCCGATCGCTTCGACCCGCTCTGCGCCGCCGGCCTCAGGGCCCTGCGCGCAATCATCGACGAGGCCGACAAGGCCGGCTGCCCGGTCACGGTCTGCGGCGAGATGGGGGGAAAACCCATCGAAGCGCTGGCGCTGATCGCGCTCGGCTACCGCTCCTTCTCGATGTCGGCGGCCTCTGTCGGACCGGTCAAGGCGATGCTGCGGACGCTCGACGCCGGCAAGGCGCGCCAGCGGCTCGACGCGTGGCTGGCGGCCTCCGACGGCGCGGCCAGCCTGCGCCCGCTCCTCGGCGCGCTCGCCGCCGAAATGAAGGTTCCGGTCTAGCGACGCTCGCGGCCGTGCCTGCCGGCAGCCGCCGGCCCCCATTGTTCAGCAAGATCGCATCACCGCCATGTCCCTCCTCCTCCCGCAAGACCGCCTCGACGGCATCGTCGCCCGCCATGCCGCAGCCAGCGACGCGATCAACCATGCGAGCGAGCCGACACGGGTGGTCGAGCTCGCCAAGGAACTGGCCGAGCTCGATCCGGTGGTCGCGGCGATCGCCGCCTGGCGCAAGGCGCAGGCCGGGCTCGACGAGGCCCTGGCCATGATCGACGACCCGGCGACCGACGCCGAAATGCGCGACCTAGCCTATGAGGAGCGCGACCATGCCCGCGCCGAGATCGAGGCGCGGGGGCGCGAGATCCTGATCGCGCTGCTGCCGAAGGACGCCGCCGACGAACGCGGCGTCATCCTCGAGATCCGGGCCGGCACCGGCGGCGACGAGGCCTCGCTCTTCGCCGGCGACCTGCTGCGCATGTACCAGCGCTATGCCGCCCAGCAGGGCTGGACCCTCGACATCCTCTCGGAGAGCGAAGGCACGGTCGGTGGCTTCAAGGAAGTCATCGCCGAGATCTCCGGCAAGGGCGTCTATGCGCGCCTGAAATACGAATCAGGCGTGCACCGGGTGCAGCGCGTGCCCGACACCGAGGCGAGCGGGCGGATCCATACCTCGGCCGCGACCGTCGCGACCCTGCCACTCGCCAGCGAGGTCGATGTCGCCCTCGACGAGAAGGACCTGCGCATCGACACGATGCGGGCCCAGGGCGCCGGCGGCCAGCACGTCAACAAGACCGAATCGGCGGTGCGGCTGACCCATATCCCGAGCGGCATCGTCGTCCTGGTCCAGGACGAGCGCTCGCAGCACAAGAACAAGGCGCGCGCCTACGAGCTGATGCGCGCCAAGCTCTACGACCAGGAGCGCAGCCGGGCCGATGCCGAGCGTTCGGCCGACCGGCGTTCCCAGATCGGTTCCGGCGATCGCTCGGAGCGCATCCGCACCTACAACTTCCCGCAAGGCCGGGTCACCGACCACCGCATCAACCTGACGCTCTACAAACTCGACGAGATGATGCAGGGGCTGGTGCTGGACGAGATCATCGATGCGCTGACCGCCGCCCGCCAGGCGGAACTGCTCGCCGAGCAAGGCACGGTGTGAAACCTCACCCCGGTTCGCGCGTTACTGTCTCATCGGTAACATCGTCCGGGGAGGATAGACATGAAGACCCTGCTCAGCAGCATCGCCCTTGTCGCCGCCATCGCCGTGACGCCGCTGGCGGCCGGCGCCCAGACCGGATCGCAGACCGCGCGAAAAGTCTTCAGCGGCGAGCCGGCCCATCTCCAGAAGGCCAAGACCGAGAAGCAGGCCAGGCAGGATTGCCAGCGCCAGTTCCGCGGCGCTAAGGAGAGCAAATCCGCGCTGCGGATCAAGGTGAACTCCTGCGTCCAGGAAGCGATGCAGGGCAACTGATCCGGCCGCAGGGCCGGCCCAAGGACAGATTTGTCGCACTCAGGCCGCCCTGCCGATAATTCCACGCCCGCTGCCTCACCGGCGGCGGGCGATGCCGTTTCCGACGCCCGGCGCGCGCTGGCGCGGACGTTCAAGCAGGCAGGCATCGCCGATTACACTTTCGAAGCGCGCATCCTGATCGAAGATCTCGCCGGCAGCGGCGAATGGCTGGACGCCACCGCCGCAAACCGCCTCCGGGACGCATTGTCGCGGCGGCTCGCCGGCGAGCCACTCTGGCGGGTTCTCGGCGCGCGCGAGTTCTGGGGTCTGAGCTTCTCGCTTTCGCCGGGCACGCTCGAGCCCCGGCCCGACAGCGAGAGCCTGATCGAGGCGACCCTCCATCATCTGGGCCAACGCCGGCAGGAGGCCATGAACTTCCTCGACCTCGGCACCGGGACGGGCTGCCTCCTGATCGCGTCCTTGAGCGAATTCCCGCAGGCACGCGGCATCGGCGTCGATTTGTCCGAGGATGCGCTCGCGACCGCCGCCGGCAACGCCATCAGCAACGGCGTCTCGGAGCGGGCCGAATTCAGGCTGGCGCGCTGGGACGAGGGGCTGACCGGGAGATTCGACCTGATCCTGTCGAATCCGCCCTATATCGCCAGCGATGACATCGCCCGGCTCGATTCTGGCGTGCGCGAATACGACCCGCTTCTGGCGCTCGATGGCGGACCGGACGGGCTCGACGCCTACCGCGCGCTCGCCGCCCTCCTGCCGGCCCGACTCGCAGCGGGGGGACGGGCGGTTCTCGAGATCGGCGCCGGCCAGGAAGATCAGGTACGCGCCCTGATGACGGCCGCGGGGCTGCGGTATCTGCAGTCCCATCGTGATCTCGGCGGCCATAGTCGCGCCCTCGTCTTTGCCGGCGTAATGTGATCCTGCACAGTTTCCTGCGCGATTTTGCTTGGAAAGGCTGCGGAAACCGGTTATGCACACTGGGTCTTGAAGACGGTGTCGTCAGCACTTAACCTTTAGCAAGGTCCAGCGTACCGGCCTGGCTTTCGGATCACTGCCAGGACCGACGTTACTGACACAGCCAAACCGAGACTTCCGAGCGCGCGGGATCGCCGCTCAGTCGGGAGCTGCAGAAGCTCCGTTGGAAAGAGCGCGTGAAGACCAATATCGGCGCAGAGCCCTTTCAGGTCGGATTGCCTCAGCGCGGCGTCGCAACCCGCCGCGCCTCATGGCGTCTGTGACGCCCTTGCAAGGTTGCCTCGAGTGAACAGAACGCGAGATTGACGCGAATGAGACCAGGTCAGAACCGGCGTATGCGCGGCCGTAACAACAACAATAACAACAATAATAGCGGTAACCGGAAGTCTCCTAACCCGTTGCAGCGGAGCTACGAATCGAACGGCCCCGACGTCAAGGTCAGGGGCACGGCTCAGCATGTCGCGGAGAAGTACCTGCAGTTGGCGCGTGACGCCCAGTCTTCGGGTGACCCGGTCGCGGCGGAGAACTATTTCCAGCACGCCGAGCACTATTACCGCATCCTGCTCGCGGCGCAGGAGCAGATGGCCCAGCAGTTCGGCCACAGCTTCCCGCCCAACCGCGCCTTCAGCGACGACCCCGACGAGAGCGAGGAGGAAGGCGAGGAGGAAGCCGGCGCATTCCAGGCCGGCGGCCAGCAGGCCGAGCGCCAGTCCTTCAACGGCAATGGCGTCAACGGTCATGGCGGGCAGCGCCAGGAGCGACAGGATGGCGAGGGCGGCGAAGGCCAGCCCGGCGGCCAGCGCTTCGAGCGGCCGAATCGCAATGAGCGCAATTTCGACCGGAATCAGGATCGCAACGGCCAGCGCCGCTTCGACCGCCAGGAGCGCGGCGAGCGGCAGGAGCGCGGTGAGCGTGGTGAACGCCGCTTCGAGCGCCAGGACGGCCAGCCGGCCCCCTATGCGCCGCGCCCCGAAGCCCAGCCCGGCGCCGAGCAGCCCGATTTCGTCCCGGCCCCGAGCCAGAGCGAGCGGCGCCCCGAGCGTCAGCCGCGTGGCGAGCGCCAGCGCCGCTCCGAGGCTCCGGCCGTCGCGGCCGAGCAGGAGGTCGCCGCCGCACTGCCGGCCTTCCTGACGACGCCGACGCGGGTGCCGATCGCCATCGCCAACGACGAGCCGGAAGCCGCCGCCCCTGCGCCGGTCCCTGCCCCCGTCGCCGAAGCTGCGGCGGTCGAGACCGGCGACGCCGCGCCTGAGGCCGAGAAGCCCAAGCGGGCGCCGCGCCGTCGCCGCTCGCCGCGCGAGGTCATGGATGCGCTCGGCTCCGACAGCGATACCGCGGCCGAGTGAGCGCAGGCTGCGGCCACGCGATCACCAAGAACGGATGAGGGCCCGCAAGGGCCCTTTTTCGTGTCAGGCTATGGCAGCCGAAACAGGCTCGGGCGCCGCCACGGCTTCGAGCCGGGCACCGCGGGACAAGGTGCCACCGGCGAGGATCCGGCAATAGATGCCGCAGTCGACATGGCCATAGGCCTGCATCAGGGCCTTGGGGATCTGCAGATCGCGGACGCCGGTTTGCGGATCGACATTGGTGGCGGCGCAGCGCTCGATCCGTTTGATCACCGAAAGGCGCAAACCGCCCGGTCCCTCCAGCTCCCGCCCAACCAGATCATTCTCGGCCCAGGCCGGGAGATCCTCGACCATGACATTGCCGCGAAAGCGCAGCGGGTCGATGGCGGCGCCCATTCGCGCCGCGAGATCGGCGACGCTCGCCAGATTGATGATCGAGAGAAAGCCCGAGCGCGAATCGGTGAAGCGGTAGCCGTCCGGCGCCGCGAGCAGGCGCGGGCGGCCGCGCAGCTCGTCCGGCATGAACCCTTCGAAGAAGGCGGAAAGGCGCTCCTGCCCCTCGGGGCTTGCCGGCGCGATCCGCAGGACCTCGGCACCTTCCTGCGCGATCACCAGCTCGCCGCTGGTGTCGTCATGCTGCGTCCGGAGTCGCGCGAGGGACTCGTTGCGCATCAGCATCAGGTATTTGATCTTGGGCTGGTGCACCGGCTCGGCCGGATCGAATCCCGAGGGCCCGTTCTCGATGGCGAAGAGCCGGTCTCCCGGGAAGTAGCCGCCGGCCGGTAGCGCCGCGCTCGCCAGCGGCTCGGGCGAGAGCCCCTTGACCGGGTAGCGGTAGAGCGATGCGACGCGCATGGTCTTGTCCTCGGCAGTGCGACGAGGCGGGACCTTGCCATGCCAGGGGGCCGGCAATCCAGCGCCTAGCCGGCAGCGATCGATGAAATGCCTAGATCAGACCGATCAGGACGCGTTGCCCGCTCCGAACTCATCCTCGCTCTCGGCGACCGAGCGCTGGCAGCCCCAGCCCGAGAGCACGTCGTCGGTCTGGTCGATCACGAAGAAGCGGGCCGCGTCGCGCTCATAGCCTTCGGCGAGCAACCGGTCGTAATCGGTGTGGCTGTGGCGGACATGGCTGCCGAGGGCCAGCCAAAGCGCAGTGGTGGGCGGCAGCGCCTTCATCTGATTGCGTCCGGCGAGCTCCAGCACCGCCTCGGCATCGCTGAGCGGAATACCGGGCGCCAGCGCCCGCAGCGCCTTGCGAATCGCTTGTTGCCGCTTGGTTCCGACCATGGCCGCACGCTGGGCGGGGGCAGCGGCGATCGTCAATCCCAAACCGCCGCCGCCCCCCTTACGTTGCGCAGATGCAACACCTATCTGTCTGAACGAGGGGTCGCCCGACAGGGGGCTCCATCCTGATGAAAGGCAGCCGGCTCCGCCGCCACGGGGCGCGACCGGCGGGCGGAGGTATATTGATGAACATTGAGAAATACACGGACCGGGCGAAGGGCTTCCTGCAGGCAGCCCAGACCATCGCGATGCGCGAGGGCCATCCCCAGTTCACGCCCGAGCATGTGCTGAAGGCGCTGCTCGACGACGGCGAAGGCATGGCCGCGGGCCTGATCGACCGCGCGGGCGGCCAGTCGCGCCTGGCCAAGCAGATGGTCGACGCGGCGCTGGCCAAGCTGCCCAAGGTGAGCGGCTCCGGCGCCAGCGGCCCGCAGCTGACGCCTGCCCTGGCGCGCGTCTTCGGCACCGCCGAGACGGCGGCCGACAAGGCCGGCGACAGCTTCGTCACGGTCGAGCGGCTGCTGCTCGCACTGGCGATCGAGAAGGAGACCGAGGCCGGCAAGGTGCTGGCCAAGGCCGGCGTCACGCCGCAGAGCCTGAATGCCGCTATCGAGGCCATCCGCAAGGGCCGCACCGCCGATTCCGCTTCGGCCGAGCAGAGCTATGACGCGCTGAAGAAGTACGCGCGTGACCTCACTGCGGCTGCGCGCGAAGGCAAGCTCGACCCGGTGATCGGCCGCGACGAGGAGATCCGCCGCACCATCCAGGTGCTGTCGCGCCGGACGAAGAACAATCCCGTGCTGATCGGCGAGCCCGGCGTCGGCAAGACCGCGATCGCGGAGGGCCTTGCGCTGCGCATCGTCAATGGCGACGTGCCCGAGAGCCTGAAGGACAAGGAGCTGCTCGCCCTCGACATGGGCGCGCTGATCGCCGGCGCGAAATATCGCGGCGAGTTCGAGGAGCGGCTGAAGGCCGTGCTCTCCGAGGTCTCGGCCGCGGCGGGAGGCGTCATCCTGTTCATCGACGAGATGCACACCCTCGTCGGCGCCGGCAAGACCGACGGCGCGATGGATGCCTCCAACCTGCTGAAGCCGGCTCTGGCGCGCGGCGAGCTGCATTGCATCGGCGCGACCACGCTCGACGAGTACCGCAAATACGTCGAGAAGGACGCAGCACTCGCCCGTCGCTTCCAGCCCGTCTTCATCGACGAGCCGACGGTCGAGGACACGATCTCGATCCTGCGCGGGCTGAAGGAGAAGTACGAGCAGCATCATCGCGTGCGGATCACCGACTCGGCGCTGGTCGCGGCGACGACGCTGTCGAACCGCTACATCACCGACCGCTTCTTGCCCGACAAGGCGATCGACCTCGTCGACGAGGCTTCGGCGCGCCTGCGCATGCAGGTCGATTCCAAGCCCGAGGAGCTCGACTCGATCGATCGCGAGATCGTCCGCCTGCGCATCGAGCAGGAGGCGCTCAAGAAGGAGAGCGACGCCGGCTCGCAGGAGCGGCTGCGGCGGCTTGAGGCCGAGCTCGCCGAGCTCGAAGCCCGCTCCGCCACGATCACGGCGCGCTGGAAGGCCGAGAAGGACAAGCTCGGCCAGGCCGCCGAGATCAAGACCAAGCTTGACAATGCCCGCAACGAACTGGCGCAGGCGCAGCGCAAGGGCGAGTACCAGCGCGCCGGCGAGCTCGCCTATGGCGAGATCCCGCAGCTCGAGAAGGCGCTCGCCGATATCGAGGCCAATGGCGACTCGTCCGGCATGGTCGAGGAAGCCGTGACGCCCGACCATGTCGCGCAGGTGGTCAGCCGCTGGACCGGCGTGCCCGTCGACAAGATGCTCGAAGGCGAGAAGGACAAGCTGCTGCGCATGGAGGAAAGCCTCGCCAAGCGCGTCGTCGGCCAGGAGGAAGCGGTCGAGGCCGTCTCCAAGGCGGTCAGGCGCGCCCGCGCCGGGCTGCAGGACCCGAACCGGCCGATCGGCTCGTTCATGTTCCTCGGCCCGACCGGCGTCGGCAAGACCGAGCTGACCAAGGCGCTCGCCGCGTTCCTGTTCGACGACGAGACGGCGATGGTCCGGCTCGACATGTCCGAATACATGGAGAAGCACTCGGTCAGCCGGCTGATCGGCGCGCCTCCGGGCTATGTCGGCTATGAGGAAGGCGGCGCGCTTACCGAAGCCGTGCGGCGCCGGCCCTATCAGGTCGTGCTCTTCGACGAGGTCGAGAAGGCGCATCCGGACGTGTTCAACGTCCTGCTGCAGGTGCTCGACGACGGACGCCTGACCGACGGCCAGGGCCGCACGGTCGACTTCCGCAATGTGCTGATCATCATGACCTCGAATCTCGGTTCGGAGTTCCTGGTGAACCAGCCCGAGGGAGAGGACAGCGACGCCGTGCGTGACGAGGTGATGGGCGTGGTGCGCCATGCCTTCCGGCCGGAGTTCCTCAACCGGATCGACGACATCATCCTGTTCCACCGCCTGCGGCGGTCGGATATGGGCGCGATCGTCGACATCCAGATGGGCCGCCTCGACAAGCTCCTGAGCGATCGCAAGATCGCGCTCGAGCTCTCCGACGAGGCGCGCGACTGGCTGGCCGACAAGGGCTACGACCCGGCCTATGGCGCGCGCCCGCTGAAGCGGGTGATCCAGAAGTCGGTGCAGGACCCGCTGGCCGAACTCTTGCTCGCCGGGACGATCCGCGACGGGGAAAGCGTGCCGCTGACGGTGGGGCCCGCCGGGCTGATGCTCGGCGAGTTCCCGGCGGCGAGCGAAAGCCGCCCGGCCGGGGTCGCACTGAATTGAGGCGTGGCATCGCCGTGATGATGAAGGGCGCCGCGAGAGCGGCGCCCTTTTTTATCAACGGAGTGGTCCCGGGCGACCGAAGGGAGACCCGGGACCCATTCCGGAACCTTCATCGGCAAGGCTCAGGAATGGGTCCCGGATCGGCGCCGCTTCGCGGCTTGTCCGGGACGACGGCGTGGGGTGGCGAGCCTCACTCCATCCTTGCCGCAGTCCGCATCACCGCGAGCGCGAGCGTCTGCGCCGCCGGGACGATGCTCTCGACCTCCAAGAACTCGTCCGGCGTATGGGCCATGCCGCCGACCGGGCCGACGCTGCACAGGGTCGGGCAGCCCTGGGCGGCGGTGAAGCCGGAATCGGCGCAGCCGCCGGTGTATTCGGCGGTGACGGCGATGCCGAAACTGGTCGCCGCATCGCGATAGGCCTCGTAGAGTTCGGCCGACTCGGCCGTCGTCTCCAGCGGCAGGAACTCGCCCTTGATGGTGAGCTGCGCCGAGGAGCCCGCGACCACCGGCGTCTCGACGATGGCGCGGATCGCGTCGACCAGCTCGTCGCGCTGCGCCTTGGTGCGGTAGCGTAGGTCGATTTCGCACCAGGCATGCGGAGCGACGGTGTTGACCGTCTGGCCGCCGCCGATCAGCCCGACATTGACGGTGACGCCGGCTTCGAGATCGGTCAGCCCCTGGAGCTGCGGGATCTTGTGGCCGAGATCGACGATGGCGGAGACGCCCTTCTCGTAATTCGCGCCGGAATGGGCGGCCTTGCCCTGGAAATCGGCGCGCATGAAGACGCCTCCCTTGCGGCCGGAGGTCACCGACTGCCGTCGGTCGCGGCTGAACTCGGTTCCGGCCGGAAGCCGGCTCGGCTCGGCATTGAAGACGCAGCGCGACTCACGCGCCGCCGCCTCGATCACCGGGCGCGAGGATGGCGAGGCGATCTCCTCGTCGCTGGTGGTCAGCATCATCAGCGGCGCCTTCAGCCCGCCATTGGCGGCGAAGGCGGCGGCGACGAAAGCCTCGATGACGAGCCCGGCCTTCATGTCGGCGACGCCCGGCCCATAGGCACGGCCATCGCGGATGGCGAAGGGCCGGCGCGTCGGCTCGCCCTCGGGGAAGACGGTGTCGCGATGGCCGAGCAGCAGCACCGGCCGCTGGTCGTTGGCGGTGGGATTGGGCAGGCGCGCCTTGACCGCGTCGCCATAGCGGGCATCGGGCACGATCTCGACGGCGAGCCCGTTCTTCTCGTGGAAGCGGGCCAGCACCTGCCCTGCCCGGTCGACGCCGGCTTTGTCATAGGAGCCGGAATCGGTGTCGACCATCTCGCGCAGGAGGTCGATCATCGCCTGCTTGCGCTCGCCAAGCCAGGCGGTCACCTTGGCTTCTTCGGCAGTCCTGTCGCTCATCGTCGGGCTCTCTGTGGTTCCGGATACGAAGGAGGCCGAGGCTAGAGCATTGAGGCGACGGCAGGGAACCGGCATTCGTGCCTGACATCCCCGCTGTTCAGGCAAGGACCTAGCCTGCTTCGCCTTCGGAAGGCCGTCATCGGCCATGATCATGCAGCGGGCATTCCGGGTGGAGGATGCGAGGATGATGCTACACATCATCGTTTCAGGCGTGGTTCAGGGCGTCGGCTACCGGCAATGGCTGCGGGAGCGCGCGCTCGCCGCCGGGGTGACCGGCTGGGTGCGAAACCGCAGCGACGGCATGGTGGAGGCCCTTCTCTGCGGAGCGCCGGAAACGGTGGAGAACCTGGTCGCCGAAGCGCGAAAGGGCCCGCGCGGCGCCGTGGTCGCCGACATCGAACGCCGCGAGGCCTCGGCTTCGGCAGCCGCCCTTGCGAACGGCGATTTCACGATCGCCCGCAGCATCTGACGGGCGAGACCTCTTCGCTGCACGGCTTTTTATTGACCAAGGAGAGTTTCATTGCCCCCAAGCTGCCCCGTCCCGACGTCAGCCGAACGACACTACATCGAGATCCAGGAACGGGCGGAGCAGACGATGTTGGCTGCGATCTATCGGGCGCTCCGCACCGCCAGCGAGCAAGCCGCGGACGAGCTGAAAGCGATCGGTGCCGAACTGCCGCCGCCGGATCACGATTACTTTGTCGCCGTGGCCCAGCAGAAGCTGTTTCTCATGCTGTGCGGTGCCGACACCGAGACATTCGAGGGTGGAAATCCTGAACTTGCCGCCGCGGTGCTCCAGAACGGTCAGAACATCCTCGACCATTATTGGAGCAAGGGTTTCACCAAGACCGCCGGATAGTCCCAGTCCTTGGTCCGCCGCCTTGGCTCACACCGCCCGATAGAAAAGCCCCGCCGGCTCGCGCCGGCGGGGCTGTTTTCGTTTCGGCGCTCAGGCGGCTTCGAGATGGCCGATACCGTCGATCAGCATGTTGGTGCCGCGGCCGGCGAGCCCCCACTGGCGTGTCATGACGCCCGCCGCGGTGGTCAGCACGCCCCCGGTGGTCAGGGCGACGCCCAGAACCTTCTGGCCGAGGCCGGCGCCGGCGACCGTGTCGAGATCGGCATCGGTCAGGGCAACGGAGGTGTCGCGGGCGGTGTCGCAAGCGTGGCTGTCGGTCATGATCGGCTTTCCTCTCGTCCTGGGCCGGTGGCTTCTTCGCCCGGCCTGATGAGAGGCATTTGACCGTCCTGCGCTTACAGGCACCTTACAGCCGCGACGGGCTTACTGGGCGCGGTCGTTCCTAGATGGCGGTTCGCGGCATCGTTCAGGCTATGCCCTAAGGCGCCGGCGGATTTCGAGGCTTAGGGGACAGGATCTTGTCGATCGCCTTGCCTCGGGCGAGTTCGTCGATGAGCTTGTCGAGGTAGCGGACCTCCCGCATCAACGGCTCGGTGATTTCCTCGACGCGTACACCGCAGACCACCCCGGTTATGTCGGCTCGCGCGGGGTTGAGAGCCGGCGCCTGAGCGAAGAAGCTCTGATAATCCGTATCCTTAGCCAGTTGGGACGCGAGAGCCTCGCCGCCATAGCCGGTGAGCCAGTGGATGATCTCGTCGACCTCGGCCTTTGTGCGGCCCTTCCGCTCCGCCTTCGCCACCAGCAGCGGATAGACCTTGGCGAAGCTCATTTTGTAGATGCGGTGCTGGGTCATCACGTCCACCATCAATGATGCGCGAGCGCCTGTGGGACCAGACATCAAGAGAGCAAACCTCGCCCGCGGGCTCAAGCCAGCGCAGCCCGATCGCGATGCCGAGAGAGTTCAGCTTGCCGGCTGTCCGGAAACCGGCCAGTCAACCTGATGTTCCAGGTGGATGAGCGGGTACGGCCTGCCCTGACCGTCGACTGCCGAGCGGCCTGTCTGTCTGAAACCCATTCTTTCATAGAAACGAACAGCTTGGTCATTCTGTTCGTTGACATCGGTCGTCATTTTCGGATGCAGCGTGAGGCCGTGCCGTACAAGCGCGGCACCGATACCGGTTCCGCGATGAGCGGGATCGACGAACAGTGCCTCCATATGCCCATCGTCGATCAGCATGAAGGCCAGCGGGTAATCATTCGCATCCACCGCCAGCCAAAGTGGCGCCTGGGGGAGGAAGCCGCACACCATCTCATCAAGCGCCAGGCGATCCTCAGGCGTTAGAAAATCATGCGTAGCGTCGACTGCGCTTCGCCATATTTCGATAATGCGGGCGCCCTCCCCGGGGCGGGAACGTCGGATTGTAATCATGGTCTCCGCATTGCTTTCCGGGCGCGACCTGCCCCGACAGTATCGCCCGCGATCCACCTGCAACCACCGCCGCCTGGGATGGCGAAGGGCGGGGCCCCGGGGTCGGCCCCTGCCCTTGCTATGCCAACTGCGCGATCTCCTTGTCGATCAGCCGGGCGACCTCTTCCGTTGCATCGAGAAGCGCACGCTCATCCTGTTGGGCTCGCGAGACGATAGCGCCCCCCTGAAACACCGTCTGGGCCAACAGGGCGAGAACCTTGGCGCGATCGGCCGGCAGGCCGGCCTTCAGCAGCATCTCCTCCATCAGGCCCATCCAGATGCCGAAAGCCTCGCGGCACAGATCGAGAAGGGCCGGCAGATCATTTGCACCATCATTGATGAGCGGCGAAATCGGGCAGCTTCGCTCGTAATTCGTCGTCCGCATCAGTTCGGCAATGCGTTCCGAAATGGTTCGCAACGCCGCGCCGGGGGCTTCCGCGTTGGCGATGATGTCGGCGGTCGACAGCGTGACCTCGTCGACCGCGGCACGGGTCGCTTCCAGGGCGAGCTGCCCCTTGCCGCCGGGAAAGTGGAAATAGAGCGAGCCTCGGGGAGCGCCGCTCTCGGCGAGGACATCATTCAGCCCCGTACCGAAATAGCCGCGCGTCTGCAGGAGCTTGGCAGCCGCCTGCAGCATCCGATCCTTTGTCGTGTTCGCCATGGCCACACCCTGGCACGGTTGACAGGAATATGAAAACCGGTCTACAAAATATGTAGATTGGTCTATATAAATCTGAAAAATTGCCGCGCAAGAGCCGCAGACGCGGAGACCGCGTCACCGCGCCGGCCATGCGCTCCGGACCGCCAAGGGAGGACTGCAATGCCGAAGACGATCTACGTAAATCTGCCGGTGAAGGACCTCGCCGCTGCGACCCGCTTCTATGAGGCGATCGGCTGCGAGAAGAACGAGCGGTTCAGCGACCACCAGGCGTCGAGCATGGTCTGGTCCGACACCATCACATTCCACCTGTTGTCGCAGGCCTATTTCTCGACCTTCACACCAAAGCGGATCGCAGACGCCCATGCGACGAGCGAGATGCTGCTGGCCTTGGCCCGCGACAGCCGCGAGCAGGTCGACGCCATCGTCGTGGCAGCGGCGACGGCCGGCGGCAAGGCCGACATTCGCGCGCCGCAGGACATGGGCTGGCTGTACACGCGGGCCTTCGAGGACCCCGACGGTCACGTGTTCGAAGCGATATCGGCGGATATGGCGGCCGCTCCCGCCGAGATGACCGAATAGGTCCGGGTGACGATGGCTGGACGGAAGAGCGAGGACTGTCCCATCGAGGTCCGGCCGGCCACGCCGGGCGATCATCACGCCTGGCTAACGCTCTGGAGCACCTATCACGCCTATGGGCCCCAAGGCGGGGCGGCTCCCCTTGCCGAAGTTTCGGCTGCCGCCTGGACCAAGCTTCTCGATCCGGCCGTTCCGATGCAGGCCCTGCTTGCCGAGCATGCATGTGAAATGGTCGGATTTGCCCACATTGTCGTCCACCCGACGACGAGCTTCGCCGGCCCGGCGGGGCTCCTGGTAGACCTGTTCGTCAAGCCGGCCTTGCATGGTCGTGGCATTGGTCGCGCGCTGATGCAGGCGGCCATCGTATCGGCTGAAATCGCCGGCGCGGTGCGCCTGACCTGGAATGTGCGCCCGGACAACGCGGCAGCGCTTCGTCTTTACGACAGCCTGGGACACCCCTCCGGCCACATCGTCTACCGGCGTGAGCTGCGCTGAGCGCGATTGCGGTTTCAAGCTAAAGCGACGAGCAGCCGATCGGCAGATCGAAAGGAATGCCGGTCGCACAGGGCTCGCACCGGCGCCATGTGCGGCGGCCTGGCAATAGAAGAGCCCCGCCGGGCAGCCGGCGGGGCTTGAGGTCGATGGGGCACCGCACCGGCGGCCCGCGAACCATCCGCGTTACTCGGCGGCGCGCTGCGGCGTGTTCTCGGTGACCGAGATGGCCGGGCGCTCGCGACCATCCGCCTTGGCGAGCGCGCGGCGCACCCCATTGCCGTAGTCGGGATGGATCTTGTCGAAATGCGCGAGCTGGCGCTCCTCGATCGCCTGCGGGATCCCGCCCATCGCCGCGGCGATGTTGGAGAACAGGCGGTCCTTCTGGCCCTGGTCGAACAGGTTGAACAGCGCGCGCGGCTGACCGTAGTCGTCATTGCCGATGCGATGGTTGTAGCGGTCGGCATTGCCGTCGATGCGCAGCGGCGGCTCCTTCGCCGACGGCTCCTCGACCGGGCCGCCGAAGGAGTTCGGCTCGTAATAGGCGTCGGGATTGCCCGTCTTGATGCCGCCGAACGTGTTCATCTGGCCGTCGCGATGATAGTGGTGCACCGGGATCTTCGGCTGGTTGACCGGGATGTGCTCGTAATGCGTCCCGAGCCGGTGGCGATGGGCGTCGGCATAGGAGAAGATCCGGGCCTGCAGCATCTTGTCGGGCGAGAACCCGATGCCCGGCACGATGTTCGAGGGCGAGAAGGCAGCGTTCTCGATCTCGGCGAAGTAGTTCTCCGGATTGCGGTTCAGCTCCATCACGCCGATGTCGATCACCGGGTACTCGGCATGCGGCCAGACCTTGGTGAGATCGAACGGGTTGTAGGAGGTCTTCTCGGCATCGAGCTCCGGCATGATCTGAACCTGCACCTTCCAGCGCGGGTACTCGCCGCGCTCGAGGGCGTTGTAGAGGTCTTCCTGCGTCGACTCGCGGGTCTTGCCGACGACGACGGCAGCCTCGTCATTGGTCCAGTGCTTATGGCCCTGCATGGTCTTGAAGTGGAACTTGACCCAGTAGCGCTCGCCGCTGTCGTTCCAGAACGAATAGGTGTGCGAGCCGTAGCCGTTGATGTGGCGCACATCGGTCGGCAGGCCGCGATCGGACATCAGGATGGTGACCTGGTGCAGGCTCTCGGGCGAGAGCGACCAGAAATCCCACATCGCCGTGGGCGAGCGCATATTGGTCTTCGGGTGGCGCTTCTGGGTGTGGATGAAGTCCGGGAACTTCACGGGGTCGCGCACGAAGAAGACCGGCGTATTGTTGCCGACCAGATCCCAGTTGCCGCCCTGCGTGTAGAACTTCAGCGCGAAGCCGCGCACGTCGCGCTCGGCGTCGGCGGCGCCCATCTCGCCGGCGACGGTCGAGAAGCGGGCGATCATCGGGGTGACGGCGCCGGGCTGCAGCGCCTTGGCCTTGGTGTACTTCGAGATGTCGCCGGTGATGGTCAGCGTGCCATGCGCGCCCCAGCCCTTGGCGTGGACGGCGCGCTCGGGGATGCGCTCGCGGTTCTGGTGGGCCAGCTTCTCGATCAGCTGGTAGTCCTGCATCAGGACCGGGCCGCGCTCGCCGGCGGTGATGGAATTCTGGTTGTCCGGGATCGGCGCACCGGCGCTCGTCCGCATGATCGGGTTCTTAGACATCGTGTCCTCCACCTGCAGCCAATTGGAACCAGCAGGCCGGAAGGGCGGTCTGGCTGGAATTGGAGGAAGTAACAGGACATCGCGACGATGATGTCCAATACCGTTTGCGCCACGCCACGATAGGTTTATCTTATCGTCATGTTCACCTTGAAACAGCTCCGCTATTTCGCCGCGGTGGCACGCCATCGCCATTTCGGCCGCGCCGCCGCCGAATGCCATGTCAGCCAGCCCGCCCTTTCCTTGCAGATCCAGGAGTTCGAGCGCTTCCTCGGGACGCAGTTGGTCGAGCGCCGCCGCAATGCCATCACCCTGACGGAGGCCGGCCACGACATCGCCGAGCGGGCAACCGCATCCTGATCGAAGCGAACGACCTGATCGACCATGCCCGGCATCGGCCGAAGCTGCTCAGCGGCCGGCTCGAGCTCGGCGTCATCCCCTCGATCGCGCCCTATCTGCTGCCGACGACGCTGCCGCGCCTGCAGGAAAGCTACCCCGCGCTCGATCTCGGGCTACGCGAGACGCAGACTGCGACCCTGCTCGACGACCTCGTCGACGGGCTGCTCGACGTCGCCCTGCTCTCGCTGCCGATCGACCGGCCCAGGCTGGAGACCATGCACCTGTTCGACGACGCCTTCCTGCTGGCGCTACCCTCCGGCCCGACCGGCGACGGCACGGCGATGACGCCGGAGGCGGCGTTGGCCGGCGAGAACCTGCTGCTGCTGGAAGAGGGACATTGCCTGCGCGACCAGGCGCTGAGCTTCTGTGGACTGGCGAGCCTCGGCTCGCGCCGGCAATACGGCGCCTCCAGCCTGTCGACGATCATGCAGATGGTCGCAAACGGTTTTGGCACGACATTGCTGCCGGCGATGGCGCTGCCGATCGAGTGCCGGCCGGACATGCCGGTCAAGCTCTACCGCTTCGCCCCGCCGGCACCGAGCCGCTCCATAGGCCTGGCCTGGCGCCGCACCTCGGCCCGCAAGGCCGATTTCCATGCGCTGGGGCGCATCCTCGCCGAGATCGGCGGTTCGCTGGCCGAGGGGCGCGAAGGCGGACCGCCGATCGAGCCTGAGACGCTGCGCCTGCCCGCGCCTCAGCGCCGCGCTTCGTAGGCCATCCTCAGCGCGAAACCTGCGAGCACCGTGCCCATCAGCCAGCGCTGGGCCAGCGACCAGAGCGGCCGCGTGCGCAGGAACAGCGCGATGCCGCCGGCGGCGAAGGTGATCAGCGTGTTGACGCTGACGCTGACCACGATCTGGATCAGCCCGAGCAGGATCGACTGGCCGAGCACGCTGCCCGCCGCCGGATCGATGAACTGCGGCAGCAGCGCGAGGTAGAACATCGCGATCTTCGGATTGAGCAGGCTGGTCAGCAAACCCATCATGAACAGCTTGCGCGGACCGTCATGCGGGAGGTCGCGGACATGGAAGGGCGAGCGGCCGCCGGGGCGCAGGGACTGCCAGGCCAGCCAGAGCAGATAGCCGGCGCCAAGCAGCCGGAGCGCGTCATAGGCATAGGGCACCGCGAAGACGAGCGCGGTGATGCCGAAGGCGGCGCAGAAGACATAGAACAGGAAGCCGAGCGCGATGCCGCCGAGCGAGACCATGCCTGCCATCGGCCCCTGCGCGATCGAGCGCGAGATCAGGTAGACCATGTTCGGGCCGGGCGTCAGCACCATCCCCAGCGCGACCAGGGTGAAGGCGAGCAACGTCGATAGTTCGGGCATGGTGATCTCTCCGGATCCGATAGCCGCACCATGCGCAGAGCGTTCGAATCCGGACAAGACGCCACACATGCAGGAGCGGCATGGCCCATGGGCAAACGCCTGCGTTCAGCGTGGGATCGGCCGGGCTCAGCCGCGCATATCGACCAGCACGAGATCGGTATCGCCCGGCTTTACGCCAGCACCTGTCAGCATGGCGTGGACCTGGCCGCGATGATGGGTCTGGTGGTTGAAGAAGTGGACGACGAGCTGGGCCCGCGGCCGGGTGAGCTCGCGGCGGGAGATGCCGGAGACCCAGGTCAAATCGCCGGCGAGCCACTCCCGCGAGAGCCCGGCCGCCCAGTCGCCGATCACGGCGTCAGTTGCCCGTCGCTCGGCGACGAGCTCGTCCCAATCTTCGATCATGCGGGAGGATTCGCTGCCGGGAACATCGGGCTTCGGCATTCCGGCGAAGCGGTGGAGCCACATCCGGTCGCCCCAAAGCAGATGGCAGAAAGTCCCGTGGATCGAGCCGAAGAAGGCGCCACGATCCTGCCGCCGCGCCGCATCGCTCAACGTCGCCGCGGCGCCGTAGAGGTTCTCGTTCTGCCAGGCGTTGTAGCGCGCCATGATGACGGCATAGGCGGTATCGATCACGGCGTTGCTCCCCTCGTTCCGGTTCGGATGGTCCCGCAGCCCTCATCCCGAGCAGCCGCGGCAACGGCGTCTCGAAGGACGAGGCCGCGGAGCCTGCCTCAGATGATGTTGGCTTCCAAGAGCGGCCGGCCCGCGACGATGCGCTCATGGCCGAGATCGGCAAGGTCGAGGCTGAGATAGCGACCATGCGCGATATGCTCGGCGAGGCCGCGCCCGACCGCCGGCGATTGCTGCAGGCCGTGACCGGAGAAGCCGTTGGCGAGATAGAGATTGGTCACGCCCACGGCAGGTCCGACGATGGCATTGCCGTCGAGCCCGTTCATGTCATAGGGGCCGGCCCAGGCCCGGCCGGGGCGGATCGCTTCGAAGGCGGGGATGCGATGAGCCAAAGCCGGCCATACCGTCTCCTCGAAGAAGGACCAGTCGACATCCTCGACATCGGCGGCCTGCTCGTCCCAGTCGGGATCATGCTGCCCGTCCACCGGCGAGGCACCGCAGATGAACATCTGCCCTTCGGCGCCGCGCTTCCCCTCCGGCCGGCAATAGGCACCCGAGGTGTCGATCAGCAGCGGGCAGTTGTCGACCTCGCCCTTGCAGGTGAAGGTGAAGACATAGCGCTTCTTCGGTGCGACCGGGATCGCGACGCCGGCGCTCCCCGCCAGCTTTGCACCGTGCGAGCCGGCGGCGTTGACCACCGCCCCGCAAGAGATGCGGCTGCCATCGGAAAGCTCTACACCGGTGACCCGCCCGCCCTCGACGATGTAGCTGGCGACCGCGCCCTGGCGGTACTCGACGCCCAGCGCGCGTGCCTTCTTGCGGAAAGCCTGGAGCAGGGCCCAGCCGTCGAACCAGCCCTCGCCACTGACGCCATAGGTGCCGCAGGCGAGATCCGAGGTGTTGAGCCAGCCGAACTTGCCGCCGAGCGCTTCGGCCGACAGCAGGGCGATGTCGGCGCCCTCCGCCTGCTGAAGGCGCTGATTGGCCGCGAGCACCGGAGCGCCCTCGCCGCTCGCGACATAGAGATAGCCGCCCTCATGCAGATCGATGGAGGGGACCTCGCCGTCGACGGAAAGATGGCTGCCGATGTCGCGCAGGAAGCCGATGCCGTGGAGCGAGATGCGGATGTTGACCGCGCTCGAAAACTGCTGGCGGATCGAGGCCGCGGAGAGGGCCGATGCCGAGTAGCGGTAGGTCGGGTCCTTCTCGATCACCACGACCTTGCCCTTGAAGCCGGGATCGGCGGCAAGATGATAGGCGACGGAGGAGCCGATCGCGGCCCCGCCGACGATCACGACATCTGCGGTTTCTGAAACGGGCGGCATTCTGGACCTGCGACGAAGGAGGGAAGGTTCGTGACCTTTTCGCATGATTGGCGCGGCTTTCCGCTCTTGTCGAGAGCTGCTAGCCGACGCCCTCGCATTCACCCAGCAGCCAGTCGCGGAAGGCGATCACGGTCGGCAGGCTCGCCTTGGCCTCGGGATAGACGAGGTAATAGCCCTCCGACCCGCGCACCGGCCGGTCGACCGGGATGACGAGCGCGCCGGAACGCAACTCCTCCTCGACCAGGAGGCGCGGCACGATGGCGATGCCGAGACCGGCGACGGCGGCCTGCGCCACCATGGCGAACTGCTCGAAGCGCGGGCCCATCAGCGCCCGCTCCGGCGGCAGACCCTGTTTCTCCAGCCAGTCGGCCCAGGCCCGCGGCCGCGTCGACTGCTGCAGCAAGGGCTGGCGCAGCAGGTCGGCGGCCTCGGCGAGGCCCGCACGCGCCACCAGTGCGGGCGCCGCCACCGGCACGACCTCCTCGCCCATCAGCCGGTGCAGCCGCGCACCCGGCCAGACCGGATGGCCGAAATGGATCGCCGCATCCGCGGGGTCGTGGGCGAAATCAAAGGGCACGATCCGCGTCGAGAAATTGATGGTGACGCCGGGATGGGCCTCGGTGAAGCGCGGCAGCCGCGGAATCAGCCAGCGCGTGCCGAAAGTCGGCAGAATGGCGAGATGCAGCAGGCCGGCAGCGCCGCGAAAGGCCATGGCCGACAGGGTCGCGGCGGCGAGCCGGGACAGGCCGTCGCGGACCTCCGCCGCATAGGCGGCCCCGGCCGGCGTCAGGCTGACGCGCTTCTTGACGCGCTCGAACAGGCTCAGGCCGAGACTCTGCTCGAGCAGGGCGACCTGGCGGCTGACCGCCCCTTGCGTCAGGTTCATCTCCTCGGCGGCGCGGGTGAAGCTGCCATGGCGCGCCGCCGCCTCGAAGGCGGCCAGCGCCGAGAGGGAGGGCACCGAAAGGCGCCCAGGCACGAGCTCATACGTCATGAGAAAACCTCATCAATATATGAGAACATATCGGTTGCCCGCGGCGACCGAAAGAGGGCATTCTCCGGCGGAACCGACAGGCTTTTCGACGATCGCCTTCCGCCGCGGCCGACGCGGGCCGGGACGGCGATCTGTTTCATGCGTTCCTCCCCGCTACGGGCAGGAGCGCCAGGCACAGGCACGAGATGACCACTTCCCTTCCCAAAGACGCCCTCGCCCTCCTCCAGCGCCTCGGCGTGCCGGAAGCCGCCTATGCCGGCGCCGGCCTTTCGGCCCGCTCGCCGATCACCGGCGAGACCGTCGCGACCCTGCGCGAAACCTCGCCGGCCGAGGCCGAGGCCGCGATCGGCAGGGCCCAGTCGGCCTATCTCGCCTGGCGCAAGGTGCCGGCGCCGCGGCGCGGCGAGTTCGTGCGCCTGCTCGGTGAGGAGCTGCGTGCCGCCAAGACCGATCTCGGCCTGCTGGTGACGCTCGAAGCCGGCAAGATCACCTCCGAGGGCCTCGGCGAGGTCCAGGAGATGATCGACATCTGCGACTTCGCCGTCGGCCTGTCGCGCCAGCTCTACGGCCTGACCATCGCCACCGAGCGCCCGAGCCACCGCATGATGGAGACCTGGCACCCGCTCGGCGTCTGCGGCGTGATCTCGGCCTTCAACTTCCCGGTCGCGGTCTGGTCGTGGAATGCAGCGCTCGCCTTCGTCTGCGGCGACAGCGTCGTCTGGAAGCCGTCCGAGAAGACCCCGCTGACGGCGCTCGCCGTGCAGGCGATCGTCGAGAAGACGATGAAGCGCTTCGGCCCCGAAGCCCCGGCCGGCCTCTCCGAGGTGCTGATCGGCGGCCGCGAGATCGGCGACATCCTGGTCCAGGACCATCGCGTTCCGGTCGTCTCTGCCACGGGCTCGACCCGGATGGGCAAGGAAGTCGGCCAGAAGCTGGCGGCGCGCTTCGCCCGCGCCATCCTTGAGCTCGGCGGCAACAATGCCGCGATCGTCGCTCCCTCGGCCGATCTCGACATCGCGCTGCGCGGCATCGCCTTTGCGGCGATGGGCACCGCCGGCCAGCGCTGCACCACGCTGCGCCGCCTGATCGTGCATGAGAGCGTGTACGACGCGCTGATCCCGAAGCTGATCAAGGTCTACGGCTCGGTGAAGATCGGCGATCCCCGCGAAGCCGGTGTGCTGGTCGGCCCGCTGGTCGACGAGGCCGCCTATCAGGGCATGCAGAAGGCGCTGTCCGAGGCCAAGGCCGCCGGCGGCAAGGTCCATGGCGGCGAGAAGGTCGATGTCGGCCAGGGCGGCTTCTATGTCCGCCCGGCGCTGGTCGAGATGCCCGCGCAGACTGGCCCGGTCGAGCGCGAGACCTTCGCGCCGATCCTCTATGTCATGAAGTACAACAGCCTCGACCAGGCGATCGCCATGCAGAACGCGGTCGGCGCCGGCCTGTCCTCGTCGATCTTCACCATGAACATGCGCGAGGCCGAGCTCTTCGTTTCGGATGAGGGCTCGGATTGCGGCATCGCCAACGTCAATATCGGCCCCTCCGGCGCCGAGATCGGCGGCGCGTTCGGTGGCGAGAAGGAGACCGGCGGCGGCCGCGAGGCCGGCTCGGACGCCTGGAAGGCCTATATGCGCCGCGCCACCAACACGGTGAACTACGGCACCACCTTGCCGCTGGCGCAGGGCGTCAGCTTCGATGTGGATGCGTGAGACTTTGAACTAGGAAAACACACCGTCATTGCGAGCGTAGCGAAGCAATCCAGGAGCGGCAGCGCTCTACGCCTCCCTGGATTGCTTCGTCGCTACGCTCCTCGCAATGACGGCGAACAGGAACAAAGGGGAGTTGAGATCATGGCCGAGGCCGCCCGCAAGACCGCCCATAGCCACAAGCTCGCGCAGTTCAGCTGGGAAGATCCCTTCCTGCTCGACGAACAGCTCTCCGAGGACGAGCGGCTGATCCGCGACACGGCCCGCCAGTACGCGCAGGAGAAGCTGCAGCCGCGCGTCGCCGAGGCCTATCTCGAGGAGAAGACCGAGCGCGGCATCTTCAACGAGATGGGCGAGCTCGGCCTGCTCGGCGTTACGGTTCCCGAGGAGTATGGCTGTGCCGGCGCCAACTACGTCTCCTATGGGCTGGTCGCCCGCGAGGTCGAGCGCGTCGACTCCGGCTATCGCTCGATGATGAGCGTGCAGTCTTCGCTCGTGATGTACCCGATCTATGCCTATGGCGACGAGAACCAGCGCAAGAAGTACCTCCCGAAGCTCGGCTCCGGCGAATGGGTCGGCTGCTTCGGCCTGACCGAGCCCGACGCCGGCTCGGACCCGGCGGGCATGAAGACCCGCGCCGAGAAGGTTGCCGACGGCTACAAGCTGACCGGTTCGAAGATGTGGATCTCGAACTCGCCGATCGCCGACGTCTTCGTCATCTGGGCGAAGTCGGTCGCGCATGACAACGAGATCCGCGGCTTCATCCTCGAAAAGGGCATGAAGGGCCTCTCCGCGCCGAAGGTCGGCGGCAAGCTTTCCTTGCGCGCCTCGATCACCGGCGAAGTCGTCATGGACGGCGTGATCGTGCCGGAAGAGAACCTGCTGCCGAACGTTTCGGGCCTGAAGGGTCCGTTCGGCTGCCTCAACCGCGCCCGCTACGGCATCTCCTGGGGCGCGATGGGCGCCGCCGAGGACTGCTTCCACCGCGCGCGCCAGTACGGGCTCGACCGCAAGCAGTTCAACAAGCCGCTCGCCCAGACGCAGCTTTACCAGAAGAAGCTCGCCGACATGGTCACCGAGATCACGCTCGGCCTGCAGGGTTCGCTGCGCGTCGGCCGCCTGCTCGACGAGGGCAAGATGGCGCCGGAGATGATCAGCCTCGTGAAGCGCAACAATTGCGGCAAGGCGCTCGACATCGCCCGTGCGGCCCGCGACATGCACGGCGGCAACGGCATCTCGATCGAGTATCATGTCATGCGCCATGCGGCGAACCTCGAGACGGTCAACACCTATGAGGGCACGCACGACGTCCATGCGCTGATCCTCGGCCGGGCCGTCACGGGCCTGCAGGCGTTCTTCTAGTCCTCCCTCTCGGGTCGTTCCGGGCGAGCACAGCTCGACCCGGGACCCATGCCTGAACTGTTCCGGCATGGGTCCCGGCTCTCCGCTGCGCTGCGGCCGGGACGACGACGTGGATTCCCGCGATGACTTCGACCCCTCCCCTCGCCGGCCTGCGCGTCCTCGAGCTGGCGCGCATCCTCGCCGGTCCCTGGATCGGGCAGTTGCTCGCCGATCTCGGCGCCGATGTCGTCAAGGTCGAGAGCCCGGAAGGCGACGACACCCGCAGCTGGGGCCCGCCCTTCGTCGAAGGGCTCGATGGCGAGCATTTGTCGGCCGCGTATTTCCATTCCTGCAATCGCGGCAAGCGTTCGATCACCGCCGATTTCCGCAGCGAGGAAGGCCGGGCCCTGGTGCGCCAGTTGGCCGGCCACGCCGATATCGTGATCGAGAACTTCAAGGTCGGCGGGCTCGCCAAATACGGGCTCGACGCCGCGAGCCTGCGCAAGCTCCACCCGAGCCTGATCTACTGCTCGATAACCGGTTTCGGGCAGGACGGGCCCTATGCCGAGCGCGCCGGCTACGACTTCCTGATCCAGGGCATGGCCGGCTCGATGTCGATCACCGGCCAGCCGGACGGCCAGCCGACCAAGGCCGGCTATGCCAAGACCGACATCTTCACCGGGCTCTATTCCACCGTCGGCATCCTCGCTGCGCTGCGCCGGCGCGACCAGACGGGCGAAGGCGCGACCATCGATCTTGCCCTGATGGACACGCAGGTCGCCGTGCTCGGCAACCAGGCGCTGAACTATCTGGTCTCCGGCAAGCCGCCGGCCCGGCTGGGCAACGCCCATCCCAACATCGTCCCCTACGAGGTCTTCCCCGTAGCGGACGGCCACATCATCATCGCCACCGGCAATGACGGGCAGTATCGCCGGCTCTGCGAGGTACTGGGCCGTGCCGATCTCGGCAGCAATCCCGACTATGCCGACAATAAGGGCCGCGTCGCCGGCCGTGCCGTGCTGATCCCGATGCTGGCCTCGCTGACCGCGCGCCGCCACAAGGGCGAGCTGCTGACGGCGCTGGAAGGCGCCGGCGTCCCGGCCGGGCCGATCAACGATATCGGCGAGGTCTTCGCCGATCCGCAGGTGATCGCGCGCGGCATCAAGACCGAGCTGCCGAGCGCCGCCGCCAAGGCCGGCGCGATCCCGACCGTCGCCTCGCCGATCGTGATCGACGGGGTGCGCCAGGTCGCCGGCCGGCCGAGCCCGCGGCTCGGCGAGCACAAAGACGAAATCCTCAACGACCCCACCTGGAGTGGACGACATGGCTGAACGGACCGGCGGGCAAATCCTCGTCGACCAACTCCTGATCCACGGCGCGACCGATGCGTTCTGCGTGCCGGGCGAGAGCTATCTTGCCGTGCTCGACGCGCTGCACGACGCCAATCTCAAGGTCACGATCTGCCGGGCCGAGGGCGGCGCGGCGATGATGGCGGAAGCCGCCGGCAAGCTCACCGGCAAGCCCGGCATCTGCTTCGTGACGCGCGGCCCCGGCGCGACCAACGCCTCGCCGGGCATCCATATCGCCGACCAGGACTCGACGCCGATGATCCTGTTCGTCGGCCAGATCGAGCGCGGCATGCGCGAGCGCGAGGCCTTCCAGGAACTCGATTACCGCGCCGTCTTCGGCACGATGACGAAATGGGCGACAGAGATCGACGATGCCGCGCGCATCCCCGAGATCATCAGCCGCGCCTTCCATGTCGCGACCTCGGGCCGCCCCGGCCCGGTGGTGATCGCGCTGCCCGAGGACGTGCTGACCGATCTCGCCGACGTCGCCGATGCCGAGCCCTACCAGGTCACCGAGACGCACCCGTCCCTGCTGCAGACGATCGACCTGCAGAAGCGACTCTGGGCTGCAAAGAAGCCGGTCGCGATCCTCGGCGGCTCGCGCTGGAACCCGCAGGCGATCGAGCGCTTCCAGCGCTTCGCCGAACGCTTCGACCTGCCGGTCTTCGTCTCCTTCCGGCGCCAGATGCTGTTCCCGGCCGATCATCCGAACTTCGGCGGCGACCTCGGCATCGGTCCCAACCCGAAGCTCCTTAAGCGCATCCAGGAGAGCGATCTCGTCATCCTGGTCGGCGGGCGGCTCTCGGAGATGCCGAGCCAGTCCTACACCCTGTTCGGCATTCCCAACCCGGGCCGGCCGCTGGTGCATGTCCATCCCGATCCCGAGGAGCTCGGGCGGGTCTACCGCCCCTCGCTCGCGATCAATGCGACGCCGACCGCCTTCTGCGCCGCGCTCGAAACCGTGCATCCGCCGCAGGAGATCCCGTGGGCCGGTGCCGCCGCCGAGGCGCATGAGGCCTATCTCGGCTGGAGTGAGCAGCCGGCCCCAGTGCCGGGCAAGTTCCATCCCGGCGAGATGGTGACCTGGCTGCGCCGCAACCTGCCGGCCGATGCGATCATGTGCAACGGCGCCGGCAACTACGCGACCTGGGTGCACCGCTTCCACCGCTTCACCAAGTTCGCGACGCAGCTCGCGCCGACCTGCGGCTCGATGGGCTATGGCGTGCCGGCGGCGATCGGCGCCAAGCGATTGTTCCCTGAAAGAACAGTGGTCGCCTTTGCGGGCGATGGCTGCTTCCTGATGAACGGCCAGGATTTTGCGACCGCGGTGCAGTACGAGCTGCCGGTGATCGTGATCGTCGTCGACAACGGCATGTACGGCACGATCCGGATGCATCAGGAGAAGCACTATCCCGGCCGCGTCTCGGCAACGACGCTGAAGAACCCGGACTTCGCTTCTTACGCCAAGGCCTTTGGCGGCCATGGCGAGCGCGTCGAGACGACCGAGCAGTTCGCGCCGGCCTTCGAGCGGGCGGTGACCTCGGGCAAGCCGGCGATCATCCATTGCCTGCTCGACCCGGAGGCGATCACGCCGGCGAAGACGCTGTCGACGATCCGCGCCGAGGCCATCGCGGCCCAGGCCTTACAAGGCGCCTGAGCCAACGCGGCGAAACCACATCCGGCGCAGCAGCCCGTCCCGCCAGACGAGCTGGTGGAACAGTGCTGCGCCGAGATGGACCAGTCCCAGCGCGACGAGGCTGTCGAAAGCCAGCCCGTGCAGGCCGCGCATCAGCTCATAGGTCGCCTTGTCCGGTCCGATGGGATGGGGCACCGAAAACCAGCCGAAATACAGGGTGGGGATCTGGATCGGCGCAGCCGAGACCATCAGCAGACCCGTGACGGGCAGCGCGAGCAGGCAGAGGTAGAGCGCGGCATGAACGGCCTGCGCCGCCCGGCGTAGCCAGATACTGGCGGGCAATGGCTCCGGATCCGGGATGACCAGCCGCAGACTCAGCCGCATCACGACGAACAGCGCGACGGTCAGCCCAATCGATTTATGCCATTGATAGAGCACGAACCGGCCGAGCAGGTCGCGGCTCTCGTCGCCCATCAAACGCGACAAGCCGTACTGGACTGCGATGAGCGCCACCGTCAGCCAGTGCAGGGCGACGAGCGCCGGATGCCAGCCGGGCGGCCTCGCGACCGCCGTGGTCATTGCCCGAGCCGCCCCTTGATCGCGATCTCGACCTGATCGTCGACGACATTGACCTCGCGGCCGATGCCGAAGGCCGAGCGCGAAAAGGCTGCGCTAGCACGAAATTGCAGGCGACCATTGCGCTCGGCGGCCCCGACATCGTCCTCGGCGACGGCGGTCGCCGCAACCGGATGGGTGACCGAGCGGATGGTCAGCCGTCCCTGGATCGTCAGGCTGCGCTCACCCGTCCGGGTCACGCTGTCCGAGGTGAAGCTGGCGACCGGGTGATGGGCCGTGTCGAGCATGCTCTCGCCCTTGATGAAATCATCGACCAGCGACGAGCCGGTGTGCAGCGATGCGGTCTCGATGGTGATGCGGATACGGCTGCGCTCCGGGCGTGCGAAGTCGAGCGCCACGACGCCATCATAATGCTGGAACTGCCCCGAGGCGGTCGGCACGCCGAAACGGCGCGCGACGAAGCCGACCTCGCTGGCCCCCGGGCGCAGCGACAGGGAAGTCTGGGCGACCACCGCACCGGCCGCCAAGAGCGCGAGCATGGATACAGCAAGTCGGGTCATGGCACGACGGACTGCCCGAAACATGGCGTGGCGGTGGCAGACGCCGCCTCACACGAAGAGTTGAAATCGGTGCTCCGGGAGATCGGGCGCATCGCCAGCCGCCGAAACAGGCAGATGCCGGGGCTCCAGCGAGCGGCGGCGGCGTTCCATAAGCCTTCTGCGTCTCCAGACAGAAGCATCCCCGCGAAAACGCGACTGCCGGTGCCATTGAACCTTTCGGCTCGCACTTCGTTTCAGGGAGCAGGCAGGGAGTAACAGCAATGTCACGGCGCAGGGTACTGGCAATGGGACTGGCGGGAGCGCTCGGCCTCGCCATGGCTCCCCAGGCGCAGGCGGCCGGCTTCTTCGACGATCTGGCGCGCATTTTCGGGGCGCGCCCGACGCCGCCGGCCATGATCGGCCGCGGCGACCGCTTCATCGGCAGCGATCCCTTCGAGATGACGGTGAAACCGAAACGGCAGAAGCCGCGCGCAGCCGCGGCGTCGACCAAGCCAGTGGAACCCGCGGTGAAACTCGATCCGGCGACTGATCCGCACTGGTATCTGCACGATCCGACGCTGCGCAAAGGCGACATCGTCGTGACGCGCGCGGGCGTCGTCGTCTTCGACGGGCGCAGCGCTTCGGAGCACTCACCGGCCGCCTTCACGGCGCTGGGCGACACGAAGCGCTTGCCGAAGGCGCAGCAGCAGACGCTGCAGGCCGCGGCTGCCGGCGGGCGGGCGTATTTCCGCTATGACGGCGAGGCCAGCCCCGCTGCGCTCGTGCAGAAGATCAGGGCCGAAAACGCGATCTCGCTGGCTCAGTAGGTCGCGCGACCGCCCGACAGATCGAAGACGGCTCCGGTCGAGAAGCTGCATTTCTCGCTAGCCAGCCAGGCGACGAGTTCGGCCAGTTCCTCGACCTTGCCGAGCCGCTTGAGCGGGCTCTTGCCGATCATGGTCGCGACCGTCTCCTCGCTCATCTGCTGCAGCAACTCGGTTTCGATCGCCGCCGGAGCCACCGCATTGACCAGCACGCCGCTGCCGGCGAGCTCCTTGCCCTGCGACTTGGTGAGCGCGATCACGCCGGCCTTGGCGGCGCTGTAGGCGGAGAGCGTCGGAGTGCCCTCCTTGCCGGCGAGCGAGGCGATGTTGACGATGCGGCCATAGCCGCGCGGCGCCATCGCAGCCGCGACGGCGCGCGAGCAGAGGAAGGTGCCGGTCAGGTTGACCGCCTGGACCTTCTGCCATTGCGCCAGCGGCGTCTGCGCGACGGTGGTCGAGGGGCCGGTCAGCCCGGCATTGTTGACGAGCACGGCGACCGGCCCGTGCTCGCTTTCCGTGCGTGCCAGAGCGGCCGCGACCTGTGCCTCGTCGGCTACGTCGCAAGGAACGAAGGCATGGCCGCCCTCGCCTTCGGCCAGATCCCACACGACCGGCACGAAGCCGCCATCGGCGAGCCGCTCGCAGACGGCGCGGCCGATACCCTTGGCGCCGCCGGTGACGACGGCGACCTTGGCGAGATCCGCTGCGCTCACGCCGCCTTGGCCTGTTCGAGCTTGGCCGCGACGAGCTTGCGCAGGCCGCGCAGGTCCTTGACGAAGCCGCGAATGCCCTCGGCCAGCTTCTCCGTCGCCATCGCATCCTCGTTCAGGGCGAAGCGGAAGGCCTTCTCGTCAAGGACGAGGCGCTCCGGCGCCTTGCCCGCGGCTTCAGGCGAGAGCTTGCGCGGCAGTTCCCCGGTCGCGGCCTGGAGCTCGTCGAGCAGGCCGGGGCCGATCGTCAGCCGGTCGCAGCCGGCCAGCGCCTCGATCTCGCCGGTGTTGCGGAAGGAGGCGCCCATCACCACCGTGTCGATGCCATGGGCCTTGTAATAGCTGTAGATGTTCCGGACGGAAACGACGCCGGGATCGGTCTCGGCCGTGTAGGGCCCACCGCCGGCCTTGACGTGCCAGTCGAGGATCCGGCCGACGAAGGGCGAGATCAGGAAGGCCTTGGCGTCGGCACAGGCGACCGCCTGCGGCAGCGCGAAGAGCAGGGTCAGGTTGCAGTCGACACCCTCGGCCTGCAGCACGCGGGCGGCCTGGATGCCTTCCCAGGTCGAGGCGATCTTGATCAGAATGCGCTCGCGGCCGACGCCGCGCTCCTGATAGGCCGCGATGATGGCGCGCGCCTTCTCGATCGTCGCCTTGGTGTCGAAGGAGAGGTCCGCGTCGACCTCGGTCGAGACGCGACCGGGGACGATCTTGGTCAGTTCGGTGCCGAAGGTCACGGCGAGCCGGTCGCAGACCGCTTCGACCGCGCCGGCGCCGCCCTGCCGCTTGCCCCAGGCGATCGCCTCGTCGACGAGGGCGGCATAGGCCGGGGTCTCGACCGCCTTGAGGATCAGCGTCGGGTTGGTGGTGCAATCCACCGGCTTCAGCCGCCGCACCGCCTCGATGTCGCCGGTGTCGGCAACGACGGTGGTCATGGCGCGGAGCTGTTCGAGCTTGGAAGCGGTCATCTCTCTACCCTTGGGATATGCGGCCGGGTTTCCCCGCCAATATGGCGCCTGCCGCGTGTCATTGCGAGCACAAGCGAAGCAATCCAGCCCTGCGTCAGGTCGGCTGGATCGCTCCGCAGGTCTCGTCCGTCCGCGGACCGACGAGACTCAGCTCTTCACCGCGCCGGCGGTCAGGCCCGAGACCATGTTGTTGCGGAAGCCGTAATAGATCACCGCCGGCGGGATGGCGTAGATCAGGCCGGCCGTCATCAAGAGGTTCCAGGGCGCATCGTCGGCCGAGAGGAACAGGCCGAGACCGACGGCGAGCGGCAACTCCTTCTCGCTGGAGAGCAGCAGGAAGGCGTAGAGATACTCGTTCCAGGCGAGCAGCAGCGCATAGATGCCGATCACCACCATGGAAGGCTTCATCAGCGGCAGATAGACCATGCGGAAGAGCTGGAGCGAGGTCGCGCCGTCCATGATCGCGGCTTCGTCGAGTTCCTTCGGCAATTTGTCCGAAGCCTGCTTCAGCACCCAGATCGCATAGGGCGAAGCCAGCGCCACCATGGCGAGGATCAGCGCCGTGCGCGTGTTCAGCAGCCCGAAGGTGCCCATCGCCTTGTACATGGGGATGGCGAGGAAGGCGGCCGGGATCAGGTAGGTCGCCAGCGCGAAGTTCATGATCGAGCGGCCGCCCGGCGCCTTCAGCCGCGAGATCGCGAAAGCGGCGCAGGTCGCGATGAACAAAGTGAGCAGCCCGGTGGTGACCGCGATCAGGAAGCTGTTGAAGAGCTGCAGCCAGAAATTGGTCAGGTAGTAGTGCTGCTGCTTGAAGACGATCTGGAAGTTCTGCAGCGTCGGCTGGTCGGGCCAGAGCTTGCCGGCCAGCATCGATTCCTGGTTCGAGATCGACAGCACGAAGAGGTGGTAGATCGGCAGCATCGTCCAGATCAGCACCGGAATGGCGATCAGGATCAGCTTGCCCTCGTCGAGGAGCCTTTTCATCATTCGGCTCCCTTCGAGAGACGCTTCACCATGAACCAGACCATGGGCAGGATCAGCGGCATGGCGACGATGATCGAGGCGACGCCGAGGTCGAGATTGTTGTTGCGCATGTAGCGGATGCCGAGCGTCGCCAGCACGTGGTTGAGGTCGCCGGGACCGCCGCCGGTGAGCAAGTAGACGCTGTTGAAGTCGCCGAGCGTCCAGATCATCGAGAGCAGGGTCGAGGTGACGTAGAGCGTCGCCAGCGACGGCCAGGTGATGAAGCGGAACTGCTGCCATTTATTGGCGCCGTCGACGCTGGCGGCCTCGTAGAGATCCTGCGCGATGGCGAGCCGGCCGGTGACCAGGATCAGCGTCCAGAACGGCAGCGACTTCCAGATATGGACGACGATCGACGAGGCGAAGGCGAGCGTCGGATCGGTCAGCCAGCCCGGCCCTTCCATGATGCCGAAGAGCTGAAAGAGCTGCTGGTTGATCATGCCGTTCTCGGGATTCAGCATCACCCGGAAGGACAGGATCGTCGGGATCGAGGGCACCGCCCAAGGCAGGATGAAGAGCACGAGGACGATGCGGACCCAGGCGCGCTGGGCGACGAAGAAGCCAGAGAGAAAGAGCGCGATCAGGAACTTCAGGTTCACCGCCACGAACAGGAAGATGATCGTGTTGATCACCGTCCGGAAGAAGATCGGGTCGGCGAACAGCGCCTTGTAGGACTGGAAATTCAGGCCGATCCACAGGCCGTAGATGACCGGATAAACCACCATCACGGCGAAGACGAGGATATAGGGCGCGAGCATGAGCACGCCCCAGAAGGCGCGGTCGCGCGCCTGCCCCGAGGTCGCGTCGCTCGGCGCCAGGCTGGAGGTTGCCATCGTTGTGGCGGTCATCTTCTTGTCTCCTCTGCGCTCAGGCCATTTTGAGACGCGTCGACATCCCGCAGCGCGATCCGCGGCGGGATGCCTGTTTGGTCAGATAGAGCGGGGCGCGAAAAACTGGGAACCGATTCTTCGCATTGAACTCGCTCTAAACGCTTAGAATCGATCACGTTTCTGTGGCTTTGGGCCGATGGACCCAAAGCCGTCGTGATCAGCGCAGGCTTCGATATCAGCCGGCGATCTGCTTGATGCGGGCGATCATCTCGTCGGTCGCCTGCTCGGGCGAGACCTTGTCAACCAGAACGCGGTTGACGGCCTTGGCCCAGACGTTCTCGGCGTTCACCGCCGTGAACTTGTAGTTGTAGACGAACTGGAACGGCACGGTTCCGTCCTTGTACTGCTTGTAGACGACGGCGCGGTGCGGATCCTTGCCATCCGACCAGAACGGCGCCTCGATGCCGGCGAGCGTCGTCGAGACCCAGCGGCCGGCCGAGCCCTCGACGAACGGACGCAGGTTCTCGTCCTTCATCAGGAAGGCCATGAACTCCTTGCCGCGCTTCTTGTTCTTGCCGTCAGCGAAGACCACCGCGGTCTTGACCGCTGCGAGGTTGGTCATGTTGCTGCCGTCGGGCTTCTTCGGGAACTCGGCGGTGCGGATGTTGTCGTAATAGTTCTTCTTGGCCGCGTCGCGCTGTTCCTGCGTCAGGGCCGGGTTGTTCATGTCGTCCATGTGCTTGCCGGCGATCGAGATGGTCGCGTTGTGGGTCGCGATCGTCGTACGGTTATGGAAGGCGACGTTGTTGTCCGGGTCGAGCCAGTTCACCGAGGAGGGCGGCGTGCAGCCGCGCTGCATGATGTTGGCGTAGGACTTCACCGCCTCGATCATCGCGGCGCGGTTCTTCGGCTCGTCGAGCACGATCTTGCCGTTCTCGTCGACGATCTTCGCGTCATAGGCGTTGGCGAAGGTCAGGAAGCTGTAGAAGGTGTCGGACGCCGCGACGCCGAGCGGGTGGCCGACGGCGTAGATGCGCTTGCCCTTGGCGCGCGCCGCGCTCTGGACCTTGTCGCACCAGAAGTCCCAGTAGCCATTCCAGGTCTTCGGAATGTCGCTTTCCTTGAACCCGAACTCCTCCAGCATGTCCTTCCAGTAGGTGATGTGCATCATCTGCTGCTCGACCGGGAAGGCGTAGTAGGCCTTCTTGCCGGTCTTGCCGTTCATCAGGAAGGTGGTGGCGAGCGCCTGCGGCTGGAACTCGCCCTTCATCGGCTCGATGACGTCGGTGACGTCCTCGAGCTTGCCCTCGAAGGCCCACTGCCCGGTGGTGCGGAAGTCGTAGGTGGTGCAGAAGCCGACATCCGGCGGCGTGCCGGCCTGGACCGCGCCGACCGACTTGGTGACGCAGTCTTCCGTCGCATAGAGGGAGAGGTCGACCTTGACGCCGGTCGCCTTCTGGAATTTGTCGACGACGGAGAGCAGCGCGTCGTCCTCGCCCTTGTAGAAGCCCTTGGTGAACCAGACGGTCACCGTCTCCTGCGAAAGGGCCGCTCCGGTCCAGCCGACCGCAAGTGCGGCCAAGGCGGCACCGCTCACCAGATTGCGCATTGATTTCATCGAAAACCTCCCATTTAAAACGTTTAGATTTGGCGTTTCTCGCCGCCTGAGCGCGAAGCTAGTCGAAAACCCCCCTCATAAACAAGCCGTCCAAACGACCGAAATTCGCACGTTTCAGACAGCAGGTGGGCAGCGACGGCACTCCGGGTCGATGGTCGGTTCGGACCATGCACTCTCAATAAGGTCCCGCGCCTCCACGATTGTCACGAATGTGTCGTCTACGCGGCCTAACGGCCTCGCGGAGGAGGCCGCGACACCGTCCCGCAGGAGCGCGGAGGCAGGCCTTCCACCCGTAAGGTCCATGGAGACTGCCATGCGTTCCCACGCAATCGCCGCCGCGCTCGCGCTCGGCCTCGCCCTCCCCGCCATCGACGCCGCCGGCGCGGTCGAGGGCAAGCTCGTGCTCTATACCAGCCAGCCCAACACCGACGCGCAGCAGACGATCGACGCTTTCAAGGCCAAGCATCCCAAGGTCGAGATCAGCTTTGTCCGCGACGGAACGCCGCGGGTGATGGCCAAGCTGCGGGCTGAGTTCGAAGCCGGCGCGCCGCAGGCCGACGTGCTCTTGATCGCCGATGCGGTGACGATGGAGGGCCTCAAGAAGGAAGGTCGCCTGCTCGCCCATGACAAGGCGGACAGCGCCGCCTATCCGGCCGGCATCCATGATCCCGCCAAGTTCTGGTTTGCGACCAAGCTGATCACCACCGGCATCGTCTACAACACCAAGGCGACGCTGAAGCCGACGAGCTGGCTCGACCTGACCAAGCCCGAGGCGAAGAACCTGCTGGCGATGCCGAGCCCGCTGAACTCGGGCGCGGCGATGATCCACACCATCACCCTGACCGGCAGCCTGCCCGGCGGCTGGAGCTTCTACGAGGATCTGCAGAAGAACGGCGCGCTCGCCGCCGGCGCCAATGGCGACATCCTGCGCCAGGTCGCCACCGGCGAGAAGCTCTACGGCATGATCGTCGACTTCATGCCGATCCGCGAGAAGGCGAAGGGCGCCCCGGTCGAATTCGTCTTCCCGAAGGAAGGCGTTTCGGCGGTCAGCGAGCCGGTCGCGATCCTCAAGACCACGAAGAACGCGGAAGCCGCGAAGGCTTTCGTTGACTTCCTCATCTCGAAGGAAGGCCAGGAGCTGGCTTTGAAGCAGGGTTATGTCGCGGCTCATCCGCAAGTGGCGCTGCCGGCCGGCTACCCGGCGCGCGACGCGATCAAGCTGATGCCGTTCGACGCCGCCAAGGCCCTCGCCGACGAGCCGGCCGCCCGCAAGCGCTTCAGCGCAATCTTCGAGTGAGCTGCTTCGCGTGAGCCGCCCTTGCGAACCCGGCGAGCGCGGATGACGCTCGCCGCCCCATCATCGGACCTGCCGCAGCCCCGGCTGCGGCAGGCAGGCTTGCGGCTGGCCTTGCCGCGCCTTCGTTCGCCCGAGGGACTGGCCCTACCGGTCGCGGTCGCGCTCGTCGCGATTCTGCTCGGCGCCCTGCCCTTCCTGCGTCTCGCCCTGGCCGCCTTCGCGCCCGGCGGCGTGTTCGCGCCGGGCGCGGCGCTCGACGTCATGACCGGCCGCTCGGCGGTCAATGCAACGCTTCACAGTTTCGAAACCGCCGGTTTCTCGGCGCTCGGCGCCCTGCTGGTCGGCGGCGGCTTTGCGCTGCTGCTCGCCGTCACCGACCTGCGCGGCAAGCGCCCGCTCGCCTTCGGGCTGGTCTTCTCGATGATGATCGCGCCGCAGGTGGCGGCGCTCGCCTTTCTCAGCCTGTTCGCGCCGAACTCGCCGGTGCTGGCGCTGGTCGGGCTTTCGCCCGCGCCCGGCACGCCGAACCCGCTGCTCGGCCGCGGCGGCATCATCCTGGTGATGGCGCTGCACCATGCGCCGCTGGTTGCGATCACGCTTTGGACCGGCCTGCGCAGCGTGCCGCATTCGCTGGTCGAGGCCGCGCAGATGGAAGGCGCCGCCCCGCAGACCATCGTGGCGCGCATCCTGCTGCCGGTGCTGCGGCCGCATATCGTCGCCGCCGCGCTGCTCGCCTTCGTGGCCGGCATCGGCAATTTCGGGATTCCGGCGCTCCTCGGCCTGCCGGTGAACTACCTCACCCTGCCGACGCTGATCTATCGCCGGCTCTCGAGCTTCGGCCCGGAAGGGCTGCCGGACGCCGCTGCGCTCTCGATCCTGGTCGCCGTCGTCGCCGGGCTCGGCATCCTCGCCGGGATGCTGGCGATGCGGCAAGGTGGCGGCAAGGTCGAGATCGAACGCCCGCTGCAACCCTTCTGGCAGCTCGGGCGCGCCCGCCCCTTCGTCGCCGGCGGTCTCTGGCTTTTGCTGGCGCTCAAGCTCGGCCTGCCCCTGCTCGCCCTGCTCGGCGAGGCGCTCACCCCGGCGCTGGGCGTCGCGCTCTCCTGGCAGAGCCTGACCTTCGACAAATTCGCCGAGGTGCTGCTGCGGCAGGATGTGACGATGCGCGCCTTCCGCAATTCCTTCCTGTTCGCCGGGACGGCCGCACTCTTGCTGGCACTGCTCTCGATCGCCTTCGCCTATGCGCTGGAGCGGCGCATGGGCCGGTTCAGGCGGGCTGTCGAACTCGTCATCGAGCTACCCTATGCGCTGCCCGGCGTGGTCCTCGCCATCGCCTGCATCCTGCTCTTCCTGAAGCCGCTGCCGCTGCTGGGGTTCAGCCTCTACGCCACGCCTTTCATCATCCTGTTCGCCTATCTCGCCCGCTTCCTGCCGCTGGCCTTGAAAGCGCCCGTCGCGGCGATGGCGCAGATCGAGGCGCATCACGAGGAGGCGGCCAAGCTCGACGGCGTCACGCTCTGGCAGATGCTGCGCTTCATCGTCGCCCCGATCCTGGCGCCGGCGGCGGCGGTCAGCGCGTTGATGGTCTTCCTCGTCGCCTTCAACGAGCTGACGGTTTCGGCCCTGCTCTGGTCTTCGGGAACCGAGACGCTGGGCGTCGTGCTGTTCAGCCTGAAGGAGGCGGGGCTCGCCGGCGAGGCGGCGGCGGTCGCGATCAGCGCCTCGGCCGTGATCCTCCTGACCATGCTCGGGCTCGACCTCGCCGGGCGGCGCCTGCCGGCGCAGATCCTGCCCTGGCGAATCTGACGGCGAGTCGGGCCATCGCGATATTCGCAAGCGGGCTGCGTTACTTAAGCGGAAATTAACGCGCTCGCCGGATGTTCGCCATTGATGGCATTCGCCTTCCGCTGCAAAGATTAGAGGGTCGAAGCCGCCATCCTGGGCGGCCTCGGTCAAGGACGTTCGAGCCCAATGGCCTACCGCGCCACCGACCGCCTCCCGCAAGGGCCCTACGCCGACGACCGCAAGATCCTCGTGGTGGAGGATTCGAAGACCTACTCGCTGGCGCTCTGCCGCCGCCTCATCGAAGAGGTCGGCCTCGAGCTCGTTGCCTGCCGCTCGCTCAACGAGCTGCACGAGGCGGTCACCGAGAACGCCGCGGCGTACACCCTGGCCGTGGTCGACCTGAACCTGCCCGACGCACCGCGCGGCGAGGCGATCGACTTCACCGTCCAGCGCGGCATCCCGACCATCGTCCATACCGGCAGCTTCGACATCGAGACGCGCAACCGGATCATGGAGCGCGACGTCATCGACTACGTGCCGAAGGACAGCGAGTTCGCGCTCGATACGCTGGTCCGCGCCGTCAAGCGCGCCCTCACCAACCGACAGACCCGCATCCTCGTCGTCGACGACGTCAAGGCGACCCGCAGGCTGCTCGCCCATATGCTGACCGTGCAGCAATACGACGTCGTCGAAGCCGACTCCGGCGCCGAAGCCCTGTCGCTCCTGGAAGCCAACCCCGATATCAGGCTGGTCGTCAGCGACTACAACATGCCGGACATGGATGGCTACGAACTCACCCGTCATATCCGCCGCCGCTTCTCCGCCAGTGGCCTGCGCGTGATCGGCGTCTCGTCGTCGAGCGACCGCATGGTGTCCGTGGGATTCCTGAAGGCCGGTGCCAATGACTTCATCTCGATGCCGTTCGTGCCCGAAGAACTGCAATGCCGGATCGCCAGCAACGCCGAGACGCAGGAGCAGATCGCCCAGTTGCGCAATCTCGCCTCGCGCGACGCCCTGACGGGCCTGTTCAACCGCCGCCATTTCTTCGAGCACGCGCCGGGGCTGATCGCGGAAGCGCGGGCGCGTCGGCAGAAGAGCGCGGTCGCGATCCTCGACATCGACGATTTCAAGCAGCTCAACGACAGCCATGGCCATGACCTCGGCGACCGGGTCCTGGCCGGGGTGGCGCGCTGCATCGCCCAATCGGTCGACGGCAGCAGCAGCCTGCTCGCCCGCATCGGCGGCGAAGAGTTCGCCATCCTGTTTCCCGGCCTCGACGCGAAGGCGGCAATGCGCCGCAGCGACCATGTCCGGCTCGACGTCTCCCATGAGACCGTGATGGTCGGAGAGCACCAGATCGCGCTCACCGCCTCGATCGGCGTCGCCGAGATCGACGAGAACGGCAGCTTCGACCAGGCGCTGATCGCCGCCGATCGTGCCCTCTACGCAGCCAAGCGCGAGGGTCGCAACCGGGTCTGCGTTCAGGCGGCCTGAAGCCCGCCGCTTCGGCACTCGCGCTCCCGGCAGCAGCCCGTCGCGCCATTCGGCAGCGGCGCTCCGCTTCACGCGCGACGAGCCGAGCGCCAGCCCTGCATTGGCAGCATGCTGACATCGCCGCCCGCTGCTTCCGGGGCGTTCGGTGACATGCCACCTTCCGCCCGGCCTACGATTCGGGGGGATACCAATTCATGATCGGACATTCTGGCAGCCTGGCACGATCTCGAGCAAAACGGCTCCGTTCACTCGGCGCCATGCTGCTCGCGGCGAGCATGTTTGCCTCCCAAACCGCGTCGGCCTGCACCAGCTTCCTGATCCGGACCTCGGATAACGGCGCCGTCTATGGCCGGACCATGGAGTTCGGCTTCGAGCTCGAATCGCGAGCCATGGTGATTCCGCGCAACTACAAGCTCTCCAGCACGGGCGCTGACGGCAAGCCGGCCGCCAGCTGGACGGGCAAGTATGCCGCCGTCGGGCTGAACGCGCTCGGCGTCACCGCCCTGGTCGACGGCATGAACGAGAAGGGCCTCGTCGGCGGCATCCTCTATTTCCCGGGCTTTGCCGGTTATGCCGATGCGGCCAAGTCCGATCCTGCGAAGTCGCTCGCGCCCTGGGACGTCCTGACCTGGGCGCTGACGAACTTCGCCACCGTCGCCGAGGTCAAGGCCGCGCTCGAAAGCATGGCGGTCATCGGCGTCGTGCAGGAGCAGATGAAGATCGCGCCGCCGGTGCACTACACGCTGCACGATGCCTCGGGCGCCTCGCTGGTGATCGAGCCGATCGACGGCAAGCTCAAGGTCTACGACAACCCGCTCGGGGTGATGACCAACTCGCCGCCCTTCGACTGGCACCTGACCAATCTGCGCAACTATGTGAAGATCTCGCCGCACAATGCGCCGCCGCTCACAATCGGCTCGCAGAGCTTCGCGCCGCTCGGCGAGGGCTCGGGCATGCTCGGCATTCCGGGAGACCCGACCCCGCCTTCCCGGTTCCTGCGCGCGCTCGGCTATACGCTCTCGGTCCAACCCAGGCCGAGCGGCATCGAAAGCGTTCGGCTCGCCGAGCATATCGTCAACAATTTCGACATCCCCAAGGGCTGGATCAAGGTGGCCGGAGAACCGCTGGAATACACCCAGTGGTCGACGGTGGCGGATCTGACCAACCGCGTCTTCTACGTGAAGACCTATACCGACCCGGTGCTGCGCGCGATCGACCTGAAGAGCTTCGACCTCGACGCCAAGACCATCGTCAGCGCCGAGCTGAAGCCGGGCATGGCCGCGCCGGCGCTTCCTTTCGCCAAGCCCTGAGCGGCGCACATCGTCCGGAACGACGGGGCGGCGCCGACCGTCCCGGCTTCCGAGCAAGTCACAGCATTCCGGCCGGGGGGCCAAGCATCATGAAATCCATATCCTCGCGCGCCCGCTTCGGACGGCGCATCGGCGCGGCCGCCATCGGCCTCGCCGCCTGCCTGCCCTTCACGACGCCGGCCGATGCCGCCGATGCAGCGGCACCGAAGGCAGAGGCGCCGCTGCGCGCGGCCCCGGACTGGACCGTGACGGTCTCGCCCTATCTCTGGGGCGCCAGCCTGAGCGGCGACGCCGCGGTCTTCCACCACAAGCGTGCGGTCGACGTGCCCTTCCGGGATACCGTGAAGGACCTGAAATTCGGCTTCATGGGCGCGATCGAGATCCAGCGCGGCAAACTCGGCTTCTTCGCCAACGGCCAGTACACCGACGTGGAAAGCAATGAGCGGCTGCGCTGGCTCGATATCGGCGTGGGAACGCGCAGCACCATGCTGGCCGCGGGCGCCAGCTATCGCCTCTTCGAGGCTGCGCTCGGTGGCGACACCGTCCATGGCGCGCCGCGCATCTTCGCGCTCGATCCACTCGCGGGGGTGCGCTGGACACGCATGACCGGCAGCATCAGCGTCGCGGGAGCCGGACTCTCGAAGACCGAGGCCTGGTTCGATCCGCTGATCGGCGCGCGCATGACACTCGACATCGACGAGCGCTGGAACCTTTTCGCCGAGGCAGATGTCGGCGGCTTCGGCGTGGGATCGCGGATCACCTATAATGCGCAGGCCTATCTCGGTTACCGCACCACCTTGCTCGGCCGGCCGACCATGCTGCGGGCCGGCTACCGGGCGCTGTATCAGGACTATCGCGATGGCGGCTTCCTGTGGAAGGTCACGCAGCACGGCCCGGTGCTCGGCGCCTCCATGCAATTCTGACCAGCCTCCAGACCGCCGGCGCGGCGCTCACGGCGCCGGCGCCTGCTCCGGTTTCGGCTCTCCCATCAGCAGCGCGCGCGAGGATTTCGCCTCGCGGACGATGAAGTCGACGATCGCGCGGACCCGGGCGACCTCCTTCAGATCGGCATGAACCAGAAGCCAGAAGGAGCGCGTGATCGAGACGCTTTCCGGCAGCACCGGCACCAGCCGTGGCTCGGACGGCACCATGAAATGATGGATCACGCCGATGCCGGCGCCCGCAGCGACCGCGTTCATCTGGGCGATGACGCTCGAGCTCTGGATCTGGGCCCGCAGCCCCTTGGCGACCTCGTCGAGATAATCGAGCTCGGGCGTGAAGATCAGGTCGTCGATATAGCCGACGATGCGATGGGCGAAGAGGTCCTCCGGCGCCGTGATCGGCGGCATCGAATCGAGATAGTCGCGCGAGGCGTAGAGACCGAGCCGGTAGTCGCAGAGCTTGCGCGCCACGACCTTGCCCTCCTTGGGCGGCGCCAGCGTGATAGCGACGTCGGCCTCGCGCTTCGACAGCGAGAGCAGGCGCGGCATGGCAATCAGCTGCAGTTCGAGCCCGGAATAGGCCTTGGCCAGCGTCGCCAGGCGCGGCGCCAAAAAGGAGGCGCCGAAGCCGTCGGGCGCGCCGATCCGGACCGTGCCTGACAGCGCCATGTCGGCGCCGCCGATCTCGCTCTGGATGGCGAGCGCCTCGGTCTCCATGCTCTCGGCCTTGGCCAGAAGCTGCTCTCCATGGCCGGTCAGCGCGTAGCCCTGAGGCCGGCGCTCGAACAGCTTGGCCTTGAGCGATTCTTCCAGGGAGGTGATGCGGCGCGAGACCGTGGCGTGATCGGCGCCGAGCCGGCGGGCAGCCGCCGTCAGGCGGCCGGAACGGGCGACTGCGAGGAAAAAACGCAGATCGTCCCAGTCGAACCGTTCCATGACGCTCCCTCCATATCTGCTTTTATGCACGACAGGCGACTTAATCTCCCTATAGTCGTGCACAAACGATAATGGTAGGGCTAAGCGCAAGCAGAACTTTCGCAGCACAATCGGGAGGACGTCATGCGTCAGGTCGGGCATTTCATCGGCGGCAAGCATGTCGCGGGAACTTCTGGCCGCACGGCCGACATCTATCAGCCGATGGACGGCTCGGTGATCGGCCAGGTCGCCCTCGCCTCCCAGAAGGAGCTGCGCGCAGCGGTCGAGAACGCGCTGGAGGCCCAGCCGAAATGGGCCGCGGTCAATCCGCAGCGCCGCGCCCGCGTGCTGATGAAGTTCCTCGACCTGATCGCCCAGAACAATGACGAGCTCGCGGAGCTGCTCGCCCGCGAGCACGGCAAGACCATCCCCGACGCCAAGGGCGACATCCAGCGCGGCGTCGAGGTCGTCGAGTTCTCGCTCGGCGTGCCCAATCTGATGAAGGGCGAGTTCACCGACGGCGCCGGCCCCGGCATCGACATCTATTCGCTGCGCCAGCCGCTCGGCGTCGTCGCCGGCATCACCCCGTTCAACTTCCCGGCGATGATCCCGCTCTGGAAGCTCGGCCCCGCCATCGCCTGCGGCAACGCCTTCATCCTGAAGCCGTCCGAGCGCGACCCCGGCGTGCCGATGCGCCTCGCCGAGCTCTTCGTCGAAGCGGGCGGTCCTCCCGGCATCCTCAACGTCGTCAACGGCGACAAGGAAGCGGTCGACGCCATCCTCGACGACCATGACATCAAGGCTGTCGGCTTCGTCGGCTCGACCCCGATCGCCGAATACATCTACGCCCGTGGCTGCGCCAATGGTAAGCGCGTGCAGTGCTTCGGCGGCGCCAAGAACCACATGATCATCATGCCCGACGCCGACATGGACCAGGCGGTCGATGCGCTGATCGGCGCCGGCTACGGCTCGGCCGGCGAGCGCTGCATGGCGATCTCGGTCGCCGTCCCCGTCGGCAAGGCGACCGCCGACGAGTTGGTCAAGCGGCTGATCCCCCGCGTTGAGAGCCTCAAAATCGGCCCCTCGACCGACACCTCGGCCGACTACGGCCCGGTCGTCACCAAGGCGGCGATGGAGAAGATCAAGTCCTATGTCGACATCGGCATCGGCGAGGGCGCCAAGCTCGTCGTCGACGGACGCGACTTCAAGATGCAGGGCTACGAGAACGGCTTCTATGTCGGCGGCTGCCTGTTCGACAACGTCACCAAGGACATGCGGATCTACAAGGAGGAGATCTTCGGCCCCGTCCTCTCCGTGCTGCGCACCGAGAGCTATGACGAAGCGCTGAAGCTGACCAACGACCACGAATACGGCAACGGCACCGCGATCTACACCCGCGACGGCGATGCCGCCCGCGACTTCGCCTCGAAGGTCCAGGTCGGCATGGTCGGCATCAACGTGCCGATCCCGGTGCCGCTCGCCTACTACACCTTTGGTGGCTGGAAGCGCTCCTCCTTCGGCGACCTCAACCAGCACGGACCTGATTCGATCCGCTTCTACACCAAGACCAAGACGGTGACGGCGCGCTGGCCATCCGGCATCAAGGATGGCGCCAGCTTCGTCATCCCCACGATGGGTTGAGGAGCCGCGCCCTCAATGATATCAATAATGATATCAATGAGGAGCTGAACGATGGGGCAGTTTGTCGTCCGCAGCATCGAGGATCATGTGATCGCCGGACTGAAGGTCAAGGCACGCCTCGCCGGCGTGCCGTTCGAGGCCTTCGTCCGTGACACGCTGCGCGCGGCAGCGCCACTCTCCGGCAGCGAGAAAGTCTCGCTGATCGAAGAGTTCAAGCGCCAATACGGGCCGATCAAGCCCGCGACGCCTCCGGAAGACATCCTTCGCGACGAGCGCGAAGGGCGATGATCGTCATCGATGCGAGCGCAGCTCTACGCTGGTTCATTCCGGCATCTGCGACCGCATCGACCTATCCCTTGCCGGATACAGATGAGCCGCTTGTCGCACCCGATCTCTTCCTCGCGGAAGTCCGGAACACGGCCCTGGTTCATATGCGCAAGAAGGAACTCGCCCGCGAGCAGGCCGTCGCGATGGTCTCTACGATCGACAAGCTGATGGCGGGCTATTTCCCCATGGCCGACATCACCGAGATGGCATGGTCCATGGCCCTGGAGTTCGATCACTCAGTCTATGATTGCTATTACATCGCTCTGACGCGGCAACTCGATACGGTTCTCGTCTCCGCCGACCAGCGCATGATCCGCAAATTCGCCTCGACCACGATCGCCTCTCGGCTGATCCATAGCGCGGACTGGAAGCCATGACCGTCTTCTCCCTCACCGAAGACCAGATCGCGATCCGCGACATGGCGGCCTCCTTCGCCGCCGAGAGCCTCGCGCCTCACGCCGTGCGCTGGGACGAGGAGAAGCATTTCCCGGTCGAGGAAATGCGCCAGGCGGCGGCGCTCGGCATGGGCGGCATCTACATCCGCGACGATGTCGGCGGCTCCGGCCTGTCGCGTCTCGACGCTGCAGTGATCTTCGAAGCGCTCTCGACCGGCTGCCCGACGGTCGCCGCCTATATCTCGATCCACAACATGTGCGCGTGGATGATCGATCGCTACGGCTCGGACGAGCAGCGGCAGAAATTCCTGCCGAAGCTCTGCAGCATGGAGCATCTGGCGAGCTATTGCCTGACCGAGCCGGGCGCGGGCTCCGACGCCGCGGCGCTGAAGACCAAGGCCGTGCTCGACGGCGACCATTACGTCCTCGACGGCCAGAAGCAGTTCATCTCCGGCGCCGGCGTCTCCGACCTCTATGTCGTGATGGTGCGCACCGGCGAGGCCGGCCCCTCCGGCATCTCGACCATCGTCGTCGAGAAGGGCACGCCCGGCCTCTCCTTCGGCGCCAATGAGAAGAAGATGGGCTGGAACGCCCAGCCGACACGCGCCGTGATCTTCGAGAACTGCCGCGTGCCGGTGGCGAACCGGATCGGCCCCGAGGGCATCGGCTTCAAGATCGCCATGGCCGGGCTCGATGGCGGGCGGCTCAATATCGGCGCCTGCTCGATCGGCGGAGCGCAGGGCGCGCTCGACAAAGCGCTCGGCTACGCGCAGGAGCGCAAAGCCTTCGGCGCCCGCATCGCCGATTTCCAGGCGTTGCAGTTCAAGCTCGCGGACATGGCGACCGAGCTGGAAGCAGCCCGCACCTTCCTCTGGCGCGCCGCCGCGGCGCTCGACGAGAAGACGCCCGACGCGACCAAGCTTTGCGCCATGGCCAAGCGCGTCGCCACCGATACCGGTTTCGAGGTCGCCAACCAGGCGCTGCAGATCCATGGTGGCTACGGCTATCTCGCCGATTACGGCATCGAGAAGATCGTGCGCGATCTCCGGGTCCACCAGATCCTCGAAGGCACGAACGAGGTGATGCGGATGATCGTGGCGCGTTCGCTGGTCGGGCGGGCCAAGGGGAACTAGCAAACCCGGGTTATCCCGAGCGGGCGTCGTCCGACGCGGGATCCATTCCGGAACGGTTCAGGCATGGATCCCGGCTCGCCGCTTCACTGCGGCCGGGATGACTACCCGAAATACAGGCAGGGAGAGAACGAGCATGACCATGATCGCCTTCATCGGCCTCGGCAATATGGGCGGGCCAATGGCCGGCAACCTCGTCAAGGCGGGGCATACGGTCAAAGCCTTCGACCTGTCGCAGGCCTCCAAGGACGCCGCCTCCGAGCTTGGCGTCGGCATCGCCGCCTCGGCCAAGGATGCGGTGGCAGGGGCCGAGATCGTCGTCACCATGCTGCCGGCCGGCAAACATGTGCTCGGCGTATGGGGCGACATTCTCCCCGCGGTGAGCCCGGGCGCGCTGCTGATCGATTCCTCGACCATCGACGTCGAAAGCGCGCGCAAAGCCCATGCGCTGGCGGCCGAGCGTGGCTGCCTCTCGCTCGACGCGCCGGTCTCCGGCGGCGTCGGCGGCGCGAAGGGCGCGACCCTGACCTTCATGGTCGGCGGCAGCGCCGAGGCTTTCGCCAAGGGCGAGCCGATCCTCTCGGCCATGGGCCGCCGCGTCGTGCATTGCGGCGATGCCGGCAATGGCCAGGCGGCGAAGATCTGCAACAACATGATCCTCGGCATTTCGATGATCGGCGTCTCCGAGGCCTTCGTGCTCGCCGAGAAGCTCGGCCTGTCGCATCAGGCGCTGTTCGACGTCGCCTCGACCTCGTCCGGCCAGTGCTGGTCGCTGACCACCTATTGCCCGGTGCCGGGCCCGGTGCCGGCTTCGCCGGCCAACAATGAATACAAGCCGGGCTTCGCCTCCGCGCTGATGCTGAAGGACCTGAAGCTGTCGCAGGAAGCAGCCCAGGCGGCCGGCGCCTCGACGCCGCTCGGCGCCGCGGCGGCCCAGCTCTACGCCCTCCACAATGCCTGGGGCGAAGGCGGTACGGACTTCTCCGGCATCATCCATCTGCTGCGCGGCCGCGACGGGGCCTAGCCCCGCGCCAGCCGCGTAGCGGCGATCGTTCGCGCGCATACGAAATCTTCGTCTTCGGCCGTTCCGGTCAAGCCGAAAGCGCGCTAGGACGGGAGGCATGAACGACGCCTCCCGCCCCCGCGAACGCTCCGCCCTCACCGGCTTCGCCACCAACCCGCTCGACCGACGCGGCGACCAGCGCGACCAGCCCGACGCGGTCGCGCGCTATCGCGCCAGTCCGGGCACGCGCCATGCGATCGTCGCGGGCGAGACGCCTATCCTGCGGCGAATCGGGGCGGAGGAGCTGACGATCTGGTTCGACGAGGCGCAGGCCGACGGCGTCGGCAAGGCACTCGACGAGGTCTTCCTCGGGATCCATCCGGAAGGCCAGGCCTGCTTCGGACGCCTGATCGAACGCCAGCTCACCGAGGCGCTGCGCGAGCGCGACGACCTGCTCGTCACCGATCTGCGCAGCGTGGCATTGAAGCGCCTCGTGTCGGCAGAGGAAGTCGGCCCGCTCGGCGAGGCCAAGGCGATCCTCGACTGGCATTCGAGGCATCGTTTCTGCGCCAATTGCGGCGGGCCGGCCCTGATGGTCAGCGGTGGCTGGCGGCGCGAATGCGCGCAGTGCGGCGCGCTGCACTTTCCGCGCACCGACCCGGTCGTGATCATGCTGGCGGTACGCGGCGACAAATGCCTGCTCGCCCGCCAGGCCCGCTTCGCGCCGAAGATGTATTCCTGCATCGCCGGCTTCCTCGAGCCCGGCGAGACGCTCGAGGATGCAGTGCGCCGCGAGACCTGGGAAGAAGCGGGCCTGCGCACCGGAGCAGTACGCTACATCGCCTCGCAGCCCTGGCCCTTCCCGAGCTCGCTGATGATCGGCTGCATCGCCGAAGCGCTGAACGACGACATCGTGCTCGACGGCACCGAGCTCGAGGACGGGCGCTGGTTCAGCCGCGAGGAGGCGCTGTCGATGATCGACGGGCAACATCCGGACGGCCTGACCTGCCCGCAGCACATCGCGATCGCCAGCACGATCCTCAAGGCCTGGGCGATCGACGGCGAAGAGCCGACGGCCCGAGCCTGACGGGTACGGACGCCGCGGTCAGAGCGACGGCGTCAGCCAGAGCATATGGGCCTTGCCGTCATCGGCGAGGAAGATGCCACAATCCAGCTTGCCATTGGCGAACTGCGCCTCGTAGACGTCGGCGGCATCCGACCCGACGCCCTTGAATACGAGCTGCCGCAGATCGCCCTTGGCGGCGAGTTCCTCCTGCAGCATCGGGAACTGCTCGCCGACGACGATGGCGAGCTCGGGGCTCATTCGCTCTTCGCCGGTACGCCCTTCCTGCTGGTCGGCGATGATCGCATGCAGCACCGCGGCGCTGCCCGGCTGCGGCGTCCGGTTGCGGATGCGGGTCGCGAGCGCGGCCTCCAGCGCCGCGGCCTCGCTCGCATCGACACGCGGGGCGACCATGTCGAAGCCGCCCTGGCTCAAGGTGAGGGATGGCGCGGCTGCATCGCGGGACGCGGCGAAGCCGATCTGCGCCGGGACGGCCTTCAGGAAGAACTCGCCCTCGGCCTCCGCGAACAGCTCGAGCGCCGGCTGGCCGGTGAGCTGGGCGAACAGGCTGTCGCCGCGCCTCTCGATCGCGATGATCGTGTCCGAGGGCAGCCGGTAATGGCCGACATAGCGCTCGAGCAGGGAGGGATCGATCTTGATCGGCGTGCGCGGCCGCGCCTGCTCGTAGCGCCGCCTCGCGACGCTGTCTTGTGTCAGCTCCGGCATATTGGCCTCCTTCGCCAGCTTGATGAGATCTTCGATCGATAACGTGCGGCCGGCGGCCAGCGTCGCCCGGGCGGCCTCGACGAGGGCCAGCCCGCGCTCCGCCCTGGCGCGCTGCTCGGAAAGCGCCGCGGATTGCAATGTCAGGGTTCGTTCGAGGTCGATGGCCTTGCCTTGCAGCAGCACGACGATGCTGGCGAGGCTCAGGCCGAGCCGCTTGAGGGCTAGAACTTCGTGGAGACGGGCGATCTCGTCGGCGCCATAGAGGCGCCAGCCCTTCTCAGTGCGCCGCGGCCGGATCAGCCCGCGCTGCTCGTAGACGCGCAGCGCCCGCACCGTGATGCCGATGCGCCGGGCGCATTCATTCGCCGCGAGCCATTCTTTCACTGGGGCGCTCTGCGCCCGCGCCTTCTTCGCCATGGCCTGCCTCCTGCAGCAAGCCGTAGGCTATGACCCAGGGGGCGGCGCAAGCACCTGCCCCCGGGTTTTCGTATCGCCGGCCTGCGGCCTCGGCAGGCGCCGGCGCTACTCGCCGGCTTCCGGGAAGGTGTCGCGGAAAGGATGGGCCGGATAGACGCCGAGGATCTTCATCTCCTTCGAGAAATAGGAGAGTTCGTCCAGGGCGCGCTTCAGCTCGGGATCGTCGGGATGGCCCTCGACATCGCTGTAGAACATCGTCGCCGAGAAATGGCCGTCGACCATGTAGCTTTCCAGCTTGGTCATGTTGATGCCGTTGGTGGCGAAGCCGCCGAGCGCCTTGTAGAGCGCGGCCGGAATGTTCCGGACCTGGAAGATCAGCGTCGTGACCGTCTTGCCTGAGCCGTGACGGGCGAATTCCGGGTATTTCGAAAGGATCACGAAGCGGGTGGTGTTGTGCTTCTCGTCCTCAATGTCCTCCATCAGGATGTTGAGGCCGTAGACGTCCGCGGCGATGTGCGGCGCGATCGCGGCGCGGGTTAGATCGCCGGCTTCCGCCACCTGCCGGGCCGAGCCCGCCGTATCGGCCGCGACCTCGGCCTTGAGCCCGAGCTTGCGGATGATCTTGCGGCACTGGCCTAGCGCATGGATGTGGCTCTGCACGGTCTTCAGGGTCGCGAGGGTCGCGCCCTCGACCGCCATCAGATGGAAGCGGATCGGCAGGAAATGCTCGCCGATGATGTGCAGGCCCGAGCGGGGCAGGAGATGGTGGATATCGGCGACGCGGCCGGCGATCGAATTGTCGATCGGGATCATGCCGTAGCGGGCCTTGCCCTCGGAGACGGCGGCGAGCGCGTCCTCGAAGGTCGGGCACGGCAGAAGCTCGCAATCCGGAAAGGCCTGCAGGGCGGCCTGCGACGAGAAGGCGCCGGGCTCGCCCTGGTAGGATACGACGACAGACATGGTCTTCAGGCTCCGGCGCTTGGTGTCAGGAACGCACGGGCGCGGTCCAGGTCAGGGGGGGTGTCGACGCCGCGCGGGACGTGATCGATGATCATCGCGTCGATGCGCATGCCGTCTTCGAGCGCCCGCAACTGCTCGAGCTTCTCGCGCAGCTCGAGCGGCGATTGCGGCAGGCTGACGAAGCGATCGAGCGCGGGGCGGCGATAGGCGTAGAGGCCGACATGGTGATAGAGCGGCCCCTCGCCATAGGGCGCCGTCGCCCGGGTGAAATAGAGCGCGCGCATGCGGCCGGGCGAGATCTCGCTGCCGATCAGCTTGACGACGCTCGGCGCGGTCTTCTCTTCCTCGTCGGTGATCTCGCCGGCCAGCGTCGCGATGTCGACGGCGGGATCGGCGAGCGGCTCCACCGCGGCGGCGATCGCGGTCGGCGCCAGGGTCGGGAAATCGCCCTGGACGTTGACGATGATGTCGTGCCGGCGTTCGGGATCGACGATGTCGGCAGCTTCCTTGATGCGGTCGGAGCCCGTCTGGTGCGCCGGGCTGGTCATCACCGCCCTGCCGCCTGCCTGCTCGATCGCCTCGACGATGCGGGCCTCGTCGGTCGCAACCACAACCTCGCCGACGCCCGATTCCATCGCCCGGCGCCAGACCCGCACGATCATCGGCTCGCCCAGGATGTCGGCCAGCGGCTTGCCCGGAAGGCGGGTCGCCTGCATGCGGGCGGGGATCAGGATCAGCGGATTTGGCATCGTGGCGGGCTTGCTCGGCGGAAGCGTCAAATGGTCTCAAAGCGGAGCGTGCTTATACGAGTTGCAATGCAGCGCGCAAAGCGGTTAAGCAGCCTTCGAGTGCCGGAGTGCGCGAGCCTCCGGCCAGAGCGCTATCTTGCTTCGCGCGCGGCGAGGCCGGGAGTCCCGAGACGATGAATATCGAACTGAACAAGATCGCCGGCGCGGGCCTCTCGACGCTGCTCGTCGTAATGGCCCTGAACATGGGCGCCGGCATCGTCTTCGCCCCGAAGAAGCCGGCCATCCCCGGCTTCGACCTGCCGAGCCTGGAGCCGGCCGCTGCCGGCGGCGCCGCTGCCCCGGCTGCTGCGGCCGACGAGCCGATCGCGGTGCGCCTCGCCAAGGCGGATCCGGCCAAGGGCGAGAAGGCCGTCGGCGCCTGCAAGGCCTGCCACACCTTCGAGAAGGGCGGCGCCAACAAGGTTGGCCCGCATCTGTTCGACGTCTATGGCCGCAACAAGGCCTCCGTCGAAGGTTTCGGCTACTCGGCTGCGATGAAGGGCAAGGCGTCGGAGAAGTGGGAGGCCGAGCAGCTCGACGGCTTCCTGAAGAGCCCGAAGGCCTACATGCCGGGCACCACAATGGCCTTCGCCGGCCTGGGCAAGCCCGACACCCGCGCCGACGTCGTCGCCTATCTCAATACGCTCGCCGACGCGCCGAAGCCGCTGCCGAAGCCCTGATCCGGCGGCAGTCTTTAGCACCGATACGAATTTTCGAGCCGGGCCAAAAGCCCGGCTTTTGCTTGTGGTCGCCATGCAAATGCCGTCACCATGCCGGCGTATGCGCATGGCGCTGGCCTTGGCCCGCTCCGACGGGATAATCAGGGCACGAATCGCAAGGGGGACGGAATGGCTGTGCGGATCACTCGTCGCAGGCTGCTGGAGGCCGGTGGCGCCCTGGTCGGAGCCGCGAGCCTGCCGGGCGGGCTCGCTCTGGCGCAGGAGAGGGAGGTCCATGGTCTCTCGACCTTCGGCGAACTCGCGCTGCCGCCGGACTTCCCGCATTTCGCCTATGTCAATCCGAACGCGCCCAAGGGCGGCTCGCTTACCGTTCAGATCAAGCGCGCCGGCGGCAACCAGAGCTTCGACACCTTCAACACCCTCAACACCTATGTGCTGCAGGGCGACGGTGCCGCCGGCATGGATGCCTGCTTCGACAGCCTGATGGCCGGCTCGGGCGACGAGCCCGGCTCGCTCTACGGCCTGCTGGCGAAGAGCGTCGCCGTCTCCCAGGACAAGCTGACCTACCGCTTCCGCATGCGGCCCGAGGCAAAGTTCCACGATGGCTCTCGGGTCACGGCCGGCGATGTCGCCTTCTCGCTCAACATCCTGAAGAGCAAGGGCCATCCGAGCTACCGGCTGATCCTGAACGAGATGGAATCGGCGACTGCCGAAACGGACGAATTCGTCCTGGTCAAGCTCACGCCCAAGCGCAGCCGCGATCTGCACCTGATCGTCGCCGGTCTGCCTGTGTTCTCCGAGAAATACTGGTCGACCCGCAATTTCGAGGCCTCGACGCTGGAGCCGCCGCTCGGCTCGGGCGCCTACAAGGTCGGACGCTTCGAGCAGGGCCGCTTCATCGAGTTCGACCGGGTGCCCGACTACTGGGCCAAGGATCTGCCGGTGAATGTCGGCACCAATAATTTCGACCGCGTACGCTGGGAGTATTTCCGCGATCGGCAGGTCGCCTTCGAGGCGTTCAAGAGCGGCGTGATCACCTTCCAGGAGGAATTCACCTCGCGGATCTGGGCGACCGGCTACGACTTTCCGGCGATCAAGGAAGGCAAGGTCAAGAAGGAAGCCCTGCCGAAGACCGAACCGATCGGCTCGCAGGGCTGGATCTACAATCTCCGACGCGAGAAGTTCGCCGACCCGCGCATCCGCGAAGCGCTCGGCCTCGCCTTCGATTTCGAGTGGACCAACAAGAACATCATGTTCTCGTCCTTCTCGCGGGCGACGTCCTATTTCGAGAACTCGGATTCGAAGGCTGTGGGCATGCCCTCGCCGGAGGAACTCGCCCTGCTGGAGCCCTTCCGCGGCAAGGTGCCGGACGAGGTCTTCGGCGAGCCGTTCCTGCCACCGGTCAGCGACGGCTCGGGCAGCGACCGCGCCCTGCTGCGCCGCGCCGACGAGATGCTGCGCGCCGCCGGCTGCAAGCGCGACGGCAACGTGCTGAAGCTGCCGAACGGCCAGCCCTTCGAGATCGAATTCCTCGATTCCACCCCTTCGCTGCAGCCGCATACGCAGCCTTTCCAGGCCAACCTCAAGCGGCTCGGCATCAACGCGACCTCGCGCATCGTCGACGGCGCGCAGTATCAGCGCCGGCTCGACGAGTTCGACTTCGACATCATCAGCCGGGCGATGAGCGGCAGCGCGATACCCAGCGATTCGCTGCGCGTCGTCTACGGCTCGGAAGCGGCCAAGACGCGCGGCTCGCGCAATACCGGCGGGATTTCGAGCCCGGCGATCGACGCGATGATCGACAAGATCGGCCAGGCCGACAGCTATGCCGAGGTCGTTGTCGCAGCCAAATGCCTCGACCGGCTGTTGCGGGCCGGGCGCTACTGGATCCCGATGTGGTGGAACGCCAGCGAGTGGCTGGCCTATTGGGACATGTACGACCGGCCGCAGGCCAAGCCGAAATACTCCTCCGGCGCGCCTGCGATCTGGTGGTATGATCCCGAAAAGGCAAAGCGGATCGGGAAGGGCTGATGCTGGCTTACATCGCCCGGCGCCTGGCGCTGATGGTGCCGACCCTGTTTGGCATCCTGCTGATCTCCTTCGTCATCGTGCAGTTCGCGCCGGGCGGCCCGGTCGAGCGCGTGATCTCGCAATTGCAGAACCCGAACAGCGGCGGCGCGGCCGACCGTGTCGGCGGCGGCTCCGGCGGCGATGCCGGCGCGCAGTCGATGGATGCGGGCTCCGCCTATCGCGGTGCGCAGGGGCTCGACCCCGCCTTCATCAAGGAGCTGGAGAAGCAGTTCGGCTTCGACAAGCCGGCGCATGAGCGCTTCCTAAAGATGCTGAAGGACTATGCGACCTTCGATTTCGGCCGCAGCTATTTCCGCGATGCGCCGGTATTGCAGCTGATCAAGGAGAAGCTGCCGGTCTCGATCACGCTCGGGCTGTGGATGACGCTGCTCTCCTATGCGATCTCGATCCCGCTCGGCATCCGCAAGGCGGTCAAGGACGGCTCGCGCTTCGACACCTGGACCAGCGCGGTGGTGATCGTCGGCTACGCCATCCCCGGCTTCCTGTTCGCGATCCTCCTGATCGTGCTCTTCGCCGGCGGCTCCTTCTGGCAGATCTTCCCGCTGCGCGGCCTGACCTCGGAGAACTGGGCGCAGCTCGGTCCGATCGAAAAGGTGCTCGACTATCTCTGGCACATCGCCCTGCCGGTGACCGCGATGGCGCTGGGAGCCTTCGCGACCTCGACGCTCCTGACCAAAAACTCCTTCCTGGACGAGATCAGGAAGCAATATGTGCTGACGGCACGGATGAAGGGGCTGTCCGAGCGCAGCGTGCTCTACGGCCATGTCTTCCGCAACGCGATGCTAATCGTCATCGCCGGCTTCCCCGGCGCCTTCGTGCACGCGCTCTTCGCCGGCTCACTCCTGATCGAGACGATCTTCTCGCTCGACGGGCTCGGGCTCCTCTCCTTCGAGGCGATCGTCAACCGCGACTATCCCGTCGTCTTCGCCAATCTCTACATCTTTTCGCTGATCGGCCTCGTCGTGCACCTGATCACCGACCTGACTTATGCCTGGGTCGACCCGCGCATCGACTTCGAATCGCGGGAGGCCTGAGAATGGGCGACACGCTGCTCGACGTTCCGCCGCCTGCCCTGCGCAGCGCTGCGCCAGCAAGCGCGCCGGCCACGGCCCAACAAGGCTGGCTCAAGCTCTCGCCGATCAACCGGCGCCGCCTCAACAACTTCAAGGCCAACAAGCGCGGCTGGTGGTCCTTGTGGATATTCCTGACGCTGTTCGTGCTCTCGCTGTTCGCCGAGTTCATCGCCAATGATCGACCGCTGATCGTGCGCTACAAGGGCGAGACGCTGTTCCCGGTGGTGGTGAACTATCCCGAGGAGAAGTTCGGCGGCTTCCTCGCGACCACCGATTATCGCGACCCGGTCATCGCCAAGGAGATCGCGGCCCATGGCTGGGCGCTCTGGCCGCCGATCCGCTACTCCTACCGGACGCATAATCTCGACCTGCCCGTGCCGGCCCCTGCCCCGCCGACCTGGATGCTGAAGGACGAGCAATGTCGGCCGATCGCCGAGCGCACGGGCGGCTCGACCTGTCGCGACCTCGAATGGAACTGGCTCGGCACCGACGATCAGGGCCGCGACGTCGTAGCAAGGCTGATCTACGGCTTCCGCATATCGATCCTGTTCGGGCTGATCCTGGCATCGATCTCCTCGGTGATTGGCATCGCCGCCGGCGCGATCCAGGGTTATTTCGGCGGCTGGACCGATCTGATCTTCCAGCGCGTCATCGAGATCTGGACCTCGATCCCGGCGCTCTACCTGCTGATCATCGTCGCGGCGATCATAACGCCGAGCTTCTTCGTCCTGCTCGGCATCCTCCTCTTGTTCTCCTGGGTCGCACTGGTCGGTGTGGTCCGTGCCGAATTCCTGCGGGCCCGCAACTTCGAATATGTCCGCGCCGCCCGCGCGCTCGGCCTCACCGACCGCGCCATCATGGTCAAGCACCTCCTGCCCAACGCCATGGTCGCGACGCTGACCTTCCTGCCCTTCATCCTCAACGGCTCGATCACCACCCTGACCTCGCTCGACTTCCTCGGCTTCGGCCTGCCGCCCGGCTCGCCCTCGCTGGGAGAGTTGCTCGCGCAAGGCAAGGCGAACCTGCAGGCCCCCTGGCTCGGCCTCGCCGGCTTCGTGGTGATCGCCATGATGCTATCGCTGCTGATCTTCATCGGCGAAGCGGTGCGGGACGCCTTCGACCCCAGGAAGACCTTCGCGTGACCGCCCCCCTCCTCTCCGTCCAGGATCTCTCCGTCGCCTTCCGCCAGGGCGGACAGGAGACACTCGCCGTCGACAAGGTCTCCTTCCAGATCGCCAGGGGCGAAACGCTGGCGCTGGTCGGCGAGTCCGGCTCGGGCAAATCGGTCTCGGCGCTGTCGATCCTGAAGCTGCTGAATTATCCGGCGGCGCACCACCCCTCCGGCAAGGTGCTGTTCAACGGGCAGGACCTGATCGCGGCCGATGAGGACGCGATGCGCAAGGTCCGCGGCAACGACATCACCATGGTGTTCCAGGAGCCGATGACCTCGCTCAACCCGCTGCACACGATTGCGCGGCAGATCGGCGAAATCCTCGAACTGCACAAGGGAATGCGCGGCGAGAAGGCGCGCGCCCGCACGCTCGAACTGCTCAGCCTCGTCGGCATCCGCGATGCGGAAAGCCGGCTCGACGCCTATCCGCACCAGCTCTCCGGCGGCCAGCGCCAGCGCGTGATGATCGCGATGGCGCTTGCCAACGAGCCAGATCTCCTGATCGCCGACGAGCCGACCACGGCGCTCGACGTTACCGTCCAGGCCCAGATCCTGACCCTGCTCAAGGAATTGCAGACCAGGCTCGGCATGGCCGTGCTGTTCATCACCCATGATCTCGGCATCGTCCGCCGCATCGCCGACCGGGTCTGCGTGATGCTGAAGGGCAAGATCGTCGAGCAGGGCCCGGTCTCGGAGATCTTCGAGCGGCCGCAACACGACTATACGCGGCGCCTGCTCGCGGCCGAGCCCAAGGGCCGGCCGGAGCCGGTGGCGGAGGGCGCCGCGACACTGCTCGAAGCGGGACCGATCAAGGTCTGGTTCCCGATCAAGACCGGCCTGCTGCGCCGTGTCACCGGCCATGTGAAGGCCGTCGATGGCATCTCGGTGAAAGTCCGCGAGGGCGAGACGCTCGGCGTCGTCGGCGAGTCCGGCTCGGGCAAGACGACGCTCGGCCTCGCCATCCTCAGGCTGATCTCGTCGGAGGGGCCGATCCTCTTCCTCGGCGACCGGATCGACGGGCTCAGGGCGGCCGCCGTCCGGCCGAAGCGCAAGGACCTTCAGGTGGTCTTCCAGGACCCTTACGGCTCGTTGTCGCCGCGCATGTCGGTGGCCGAGATCGTCGCCGAAGGCCTGACCGTGCAGCAGAAGGACCTCAGCTACCAGCGCCAGCGCGAGATCGTGGCACAGGCGCTCGCCGATGTCGGGCTCGACCCCGCCGCTATGGACCGCTACCCGCACGAATTCTCGGGCGGCCAGCGCCAGCGCATCGCGATCGCCCGCGCCATGGCGCTCGACCCGAAATTCGTCGTGCTCGACGAGCCGACCTCGGCGCTCGACATGTCGGTGCAGGCCCAGATCGTCGAGCTGCTGCGCGAGCTCCAGACCAGGCGCAAGCTCGGCTATCTCTTCATCAGCCATGACCTCAAGGTCGTGCGGGCGCTGTCGCACCGGGTTCTGGTGATGCAGAACGGCAAGGTCGTCGAGGAAGGGCCGGCCGAGGACGTGTTCTCCCGCCCGCGCGAGACCTACACCAAGGCGCTGCTCGCCGCCGCCCTCAACCTCGAACCGGCCGAAGCGGCCGCGGTGCGGGACTGACGATGACGCGCGCCATCCTGATCGTGCTCGATTCCGTCGGCTGTGGTGGGGCGGAGGATGCCGCCGCCTATGGCGACGAAGGCGCCGACACGCTCGGTCATATCGCGGCCGCCTGCGCCGAGGGCCGCGGCGACCGCGCAGGGCTACGCAGCGGCCCGCTCAGCCTGCCCAATCTCACGCGGCTCGGGCTGAGCCATGCCTGCGAAGCGTCGACCGGTCGGCCGCTGGCCGGTGTCGCGCGACCGGCCGTGCCGCAGGGCCAGTTCGGCTACGGCGTCGAGGTCAGCCAGGGCAAGGACACCCCGTCCGGCCATTGGGAGATCGCCGGCTGCCCGGTGCCGTTCAAATGGGGCTATTTCACCGCGCTGGAGAACTCGTTCCCGGCCGAGTTCGTCGCGGCGATCATCCGCGAGGGCGCCCTGCCCGGCATCCTCGGCAACAAGCACGCCTCGGGCACCGCGATCATCGACGAACTCGCCGAGGAGCACATCCGGACCGGCAAGCCGATCTGCTACACCTCAGTCGATTCCGTGCTGCAGATCGCGGCGCATGAGGAACATTTCGGGCTGGAGCGGCTCTACGAGCTTTGTCGCAAGGTCCGGGTTCTGGTCGACCCGCTCAGGATCGGCCGCGTCATCGCCCGCCCCTTCATCGGCACGGCCGAGACCGGCTTCACGCGCACCGGCAACCGCAAGGACTTCTCCATCCCGCCGCCGGACGAGACCATTCTCGACCGCCTGGCGCAGCAGAACCGCACGATCGTCACCGTCGGCAAGATCGGCGACATCTTCGCCCATCGCAACACCGGGACAGAGATCAAACCCTACGGCAATGACGCGATGTTCGCAGCCGCGCTCGAAGCGTTCGAGATGCTTCCGGATGGCGGCTTCTGCTTCGTCAACCTCGTCGATTTCGACACCGAGTACGGGCATCGCCGCGACATTCCCGGTTATGCAGCGGCGCTCGAAGCCTTCGACCGGCAATTGCCGACACTGGAAGCGAGGCTGAGGGCCGGCGATCTCGCCATCATCACCGCCGACCATGGCAACGACCCGAGCTGGCCGGGGACCGACCATACCCGCGAGCATGTCCCGATCCTGGCTTTCGAGCCGGACGTCGCGGCCGGCCCGATCGGACGACGCGAGAGCTTTGCCGATATCGCCGCGAAGCTCGGGACCTGGCTCGGCATCGGCGCGGTCGGGCCGGGGCGGAGCTGGTAGGCAGGCCTCCTCAGGCGGCCGCGACCTTCTCGCAGAACGCGGCGACCTCGCTGCGAATCTTCGAAGCCTGCTGCGCCAGATCATCCGAGGACTGCTGCAGCTCCTCCGCAGCGTCATGGGTGCGGGCCGTCACCGCCCGGAAGCCGCCAAGCGCTTCGGCGCTGCGATTGGCCCCGTCGGACGAGATCTGCACCTCATGTGCGATCTCGCTCGTGGCGCGGTTCTGCTCCTCGACCGCATGCGCGATCGAGACCGAGACGGTCTCGACCTCCCCGATCGCGGAGACGATCGCGCGGATCGACTTCAGCGAGCGCTGCGAAGCTGTCTGGATGGCGCTGATCGAACGCGCCACCTCCTCGGTGGCGTTGGCGGTCTGGGTCGAGAGCGTCTTGACCTCGCTGGCGACGACGGCGAAGCCCTTGCCCATCGAACCGGCACGGGCCGCCTCGATCGTCGCGTTGAGCGCGAGCATGCTGGTCTGCGCCGCGACACCGCGGATGATCTCGACGACGGCTCCGACGCTCTCGCTGGTCCGGGCCAGGGCCTCGATCTCGGCGCTCGCGGTGCGGGCGAGCGCTGCTGCCGCTTTCGAGCTGTCGGCGGAATGCGTGACGCTGCGGCCGATCTCGGCGATCGAACTGGCGAGTTCCTGGGCCGCCGCCGCAGTCTGATCGATGCTGCGCGTCGTCTCGCCGGAGGAATGGGCGACGACGCTGCTCTGCTGACGCGCCTGCTCGGAAGCCCCCGTCAGGTCGCGGGCATTCGCCTGCATGGCCTCCGCCGCACGGTCGAGCACCGCCATGGCATGCTCCATCTCGCGGTGGAAGGCACCGACGATCTCGCGGATCGTCTCGGAGCGCGCGTCGATCTCCTCGGCATTCTGCTTCTCGAGCTCGCTGGCACGGCGCTCGCGCATGACGAGTTCCTCCGCCCGGCGCAGATTGGCGTCGTTCTCGGCGAGGATGCGGGCCGTGATCACGGCGATAGCGGTCAGGAAAGCGGTTTCGACCACGACGATCACGGCGTGCAATAGCACGCGAGCCAGGCTGCCGCCCTGATAGAACACGGCCGCGGGCAGGACGTATTGCAGGACAAGGTGATGCGCTGCGGTGAGCGCCGCCCCCATGACGATAGGCCGCCAGTCGCAGAAGCCGGCCAGCAGGGCGAGCACGGCGAAATAGTACATGTGGCTGTCGGGCTGCCAGGGATGGCCGGCGAAACTCGCGACGAAGATCGAGACCTGGCCGATCAGGGCCGTGGCGATCACCAGCTGGGTCGCAGTCGTCGTTCCGCGAGCGCGATAGGCCAGCAGGGCCGCTGCCGCCAGGACGAAGGCGCCGGCTGCGGGCGCGAAAACGGGATTACCCAGGATCATCGCCGTGGCCGCCAGGATCGGCACATGGACGAAGGCAAGACCGATCAGGCCGCGCGCCGTCAGGTCGCGCAGGCCGGGCAAGGTCAGGATCATGCGGCGCCTCCGCCGGAAAGACAGCCGGCCAGCCCCTCGAGCCGCAGCAGCAGCAAGGCCCCGGCCGGCCTGACGGCTTCGTCCTCGCCCGCCGCGACGATCATCACGAAAGGCAGGGCTCCGCTGCGCAGGACCCGCATGCCGGCAGCGAGGCTGCTGGCCGCGGCCTCGGAGCTGCTGGTCCAGGGCGGGAACACCGCCGCCAGTTCCTCGCTGCGCGCGTCGCTCCGGCCGGGCAGGCCGGTCAGCGCGATGAGGCCGGAGGAGATGATGAGAGCTGCGATCGCCAGACCGTCACGCAGACGGGTACGCCCCTCGGGTCGAGTGCGTGAGGGGATAAGGCTTTGCCGCATATCGTCGGAGGCTTTCGGCGTAGCTAGGCACGGAATTCGAACGCATGGCTTGAGGCTGGCGGCTTAATTTTCCATGAAGCAGGCGCACTTCGCTCTCTGACCGAAACCGGCCGCCGAACCATGGCCCGCGGTGCCGGATCTGCCCGCAACGCGGCCATATGCTGCCTCCGGCTTCAGCCCCTCAGCCGTGCCTTGATCCTGCGCATCAGCCCGTCGCGGACTTCGCGATAGGCATCGAGCACCTGCTCGCGCGAGCCCTGCACGGCGGAGGGATCGGCCGTCGGCCAGTATTCGACCTCGGCTGCGGTGGTGCGGGTCAGGTCGAGCGCCTTGTGATGCGCCTCCGGCGACAGCGTGACGATCAGGTCGAAGTTGAGCCCCTCCCATTCTTCGAGCTCCTCGATCGATTTCGGCCGGTGCTTGCGGGCATCGATGCCGATCTCTTCGAGAACGGCGAGCGCGAATGGATCGGTCTCGCCCTTCTTAGCTCCGGCCGACTGGACATAGATCGACTTGCCGAAGAAGTGCTTGGCCATCGCCTCCGCCATCGGCGAGCGGACCGCGTTCAGCGCGCACATGAACAGCACGCTCTGGAGCTTACGGGAGGCCGGCTCCAAGCGTTCAGCCCTTCCAGTGCAGGGCGTAGATCAAGGTGAAGAAGCGCCGCGCCGTCTCGCGGTCGAGATCGACCTTGCCGGCGAGACGTTCGACCAGGATGACGGCCGCCTCGTCGTGCAAGCCGCGCCGGCCCATGTCGATCGCCTCGATCTGCGCCGGCGTCGCGGTCCGGATCGCGGCATAATAGCTCTCGCAGACCATCTCATAGTCCTTGATCAGCCGCTTCAGCGGCGTCAGCGAGAGATGGTGGGTGACGAGCGCGGTGCCGCCGGCGTCGCGGACTTCGAAGGCGAGGCGGCGCTCGACCAGCGCCAGATGCACCGCATAGGGCCCACCATCGAACTCCGGCAGGGCGAAGTGATTGCGCTCGATCAGGTCGTAGATGGCGATGGCGCGCTCGTGCTCCTGGTCCGGCGTCCCGCGCCCGAGCGAAGCTTCATCGAGCGTGACGCCGACCAGGCGGTTGGTTTCGGACATGAGCCCTCCCCTGCCGGCGCCGAACATTCGGAATCGCGGCGCAGCGCCTCAGTTCAGCCTGATCGTCACGGAACGGCCGTGGGCCTGCAAGCCCTCGGCCTCGGCGAGTTCGACCGCTGCGCCCGCGAGCGCCCGCAGGGCACCGGCATCGCATTTCAGCAGCGAGGTCCGCTTCATGAAATCGGGCACGCCGAGCCCGGAGGAGAAGCGCGCCGACCGCGCCGTCGGCAGGACGTGGTTGGAACCGCCGACATAGTCGCCGATCGCCTCCGGCGTGTGACCACCGAGGAAGATGGCGCCGGCGTTGCGGATGCGTCCAGCCAGGCGCTCTGGATCAGCGGTGATGATCTCGAGATGCTCCGGCGCCAGCCGGTCGACCAGCGGGATCGCCGCTTCCAGCGTTTCGACCAGGATGACGGCGCCGAAATCGGCCCAGCTCGCGGCCGCGATCTCGGCGCGCGGAAGCGTCTTGAGCTGGCCTTCGACGGCACGCTCGACCTCGCCGGCGAGCGCGGCGTCGTCGGTGATCAGGATCGACTGCGAGGCGGTATCGTGCTCCGCCTGCGCCAGCAGGTCGGCCGCGATCCAGTCGGGATTGGCGCTTGCGTCGGCGAGCACGAGCACCTCGGAGGGGCCGGCGATCATGTCGATGCCGACCGTGCCGAAGACGCGGCGCTTGGCGGCCGCGACATAGGCGTTGCCAGGGCCGACGATCTTGGCGACCGGCGCGATGGTGGCCGTGCCATGGGCTAGCGCCGCCACCGCCTGCGCCCCGCCGATGCGGTAGATCTCGTCGATGCCGGCGAGCCGCGCCGCGGCCAGCACCAGCGGATTGCTCTCGCCGCGCGGCGTCGGAGCGACCATGACCAGGCGCTCGACACCGGCAACCTTGGCCGGCACCGCGTTCATCAGCACCGAGGACGGGTAGCTCGCCGTGCCGCCGGGGACATAGAGGCCGACGGCCTCGATCGCGCTCCAGCGCCAGCCGCTTTCGACGCCGAGCGCGTCGCGCGACCAGGAATCGGCGGGCTTCTGGCGCAGATGATAGGCCTCGATGCGCGAACGCGCGGTCTCAAGCGCCGAAAGCTGCTCGGGCGTGCAAGCCGCCATGGCCGCCTCGATCTCGGCCTCGGTGACGCGCAGGGTCGCCGGCGTCAGCTCCAGCCTGTCGAAGCGGCTGGTGTATTCGAGCAGCGCCTCGTCGCCGCGCGCCCGCACCTCGGCGATGATCGAGGCCGCGACCTGGTCGACATCCTCGGAGACCTCGCGCTTGGCCGCCAGCAGGGCGGCAAAGGCCTGCTCGAAACCGGCATCACGTGCATCAAGCCTGATCGGCATGGAAAGTCCTGAACGGAAGAGGAGTTCAGCCCTGGTCGGGATGGGCGGGGGTGGCCGCAGCCTCCCAGATCGGTCCGAGATCCTTCATCTGGGCCTCGATGCATTCGACGCCGAGCCGGATCGCAGCCCCGTCGGAGAAATGCAAGGTGACCTCGCCCGCCGGGCTCTGCGCTTCGGCGAAGGTCACCGCGAGCAGGCTGAAGACAGCATCCTGAGCGCCGGGCTCGATCTTGACGCTGCGGGCGCTGGTGACGCGCTCGAAATGCAGCGCCGCGAGACGGCGACGCTTCTGGCCGCGCTCCGCGCCTTCCCAGTCGAAGCGGCGCAAGGCGAGCGCGAAACGCTGCTCGGCCGGGAGCCAGGCGATATCGCCCTTGCGCACCACCGCATCCTGGAGGTGCGCCGAAACGACCGCAAGATCCTCGGCATCGAGGGCGATCAGCTTCAGCGGCTCGGCGACAGGATCGGACATCCGTCCTATCTGGCGGGGACGCCAGCCGGCGTCAACCGCTGATGCGCTCGATCTGGGCGCCGCATCGGCCGAGCTTGGCCTCCAGCGCCTCGAAACCGCGATCGAGATGGTAAACGCGGTTGATCATGGTGTCGCCCTCGGCGACGAGCCCACCGATCACCAGCGAGACCGAGGCACGCAGATCCGTCGCCATCACCGGAGCGCCGGTCAGCTTCTCGACGCCGTCGACATAAGCGGCGTCGCCGTCGAGCCTGATCTTGGCGCCGAGCCGGGCGAGCTCCTGCACATGCATGAAGCGGTTCTCGAAGATCGTCTCGCGGATGCGCGACGTGCCGTTGGCCCTTGTCATCAGCGCCATGAGCTGCGCCTGAAGATCGGTCGGGAAGCCGGGGAACGGGTCGGTGGTGACGTCGACCGGCTCGAGCGCCGCGCCATTGCGCCGGATCCGGACGCCCTCATTGCTGGTCGAGACCTCGACGCCGGCCTCGGACATCACGTCGAGCGCGGACTGGAGCAGGTCGGCGCGGGCGCCTTCGAGGAGCACATCGCCGCCCGTCATCGCTACCGCCATGGCATAGGTGCCGGTCTCGATCCGGTCGGGCAGGACGGCATGATGCGTGCCACTGAGCCGCCCGACGCCGCGAATGGTGATGGTGGAGGTGCCGGCGCCTTCGATCTTCGCGCCCATCTTGTTGAGACAGTCGGCAAGATCGACCACTTCCGGCTCGCGCGCGGCGTTCTCGATGGTGGTGACGCCGTCGGCGAGAACCGCCGCCATCAGGGCGGTGTGGGTGCCGCCGACCGTGACCTTCGGGAAGACAATATCGCCGCCCTTCAGCCCCTTCGGAGCCCGCGCCAGCGCATAGCCGTTCTCGATGTCGATCTTGGCGCCGAGGCGTTCCAGAGCCATCAGCAAGAGGTCGACCGGGCGCGTGCCGATGGCGCAGCCACCGGGCAGCGAGACCTTGGCCTCGCCCATCCGCGCCAGGATCGGCGCGATCACCCAGAAGCTGGCGCGCATGGTCGAGACCAGCTCGTAGGGCGCGCAGGTGTCGACGATCTGACGGGCGGTCAGCGCAAAGGTCTGGCCGGTCTCCGAGGTCTGACCGACGCGCTTGCCGGCGATCGAGCGATCGACGCCGTGATTGGAGAGGATGCGCGAGAGCGCGCTGACATCGGAGAGGCGCGGCACATTGGCGAGCGTCAGCGTCTCGTCGGTCAGCAAGCTAGCGATCATCAGCGGCAGTGCCGCGTTCTTGGCGCCCGAAATCGGGATGACGCCGTCGAGGCGTTGGCCGCCGGTGATGCGGATACGGTCCATCTGGCTCGTCCTGCTGGCGCGGCCGGCGTGGGAGCGCCGGCGGGAGGGAATTAGGTCAGGACCGTGAGGTTTCGGCCTGGGCGGGCGGCGTGTCGTCTGTCGCTTCCGTCTCGGCCGTCCGCCGCGCGCGCGCCTGCGCCTTGCGGCGTTTCAGGTTCTCGCGCAGGGCGGCAGCGAGGCGCGCCCTTTTCTGCTCGTCGGCTTCGGTCTGGCGGCTCAAGGCGTCAGCTCGTCGGAAATGTCCCGCCGCGGCAAGGCGACAGGCGCAGGAATGGTTAGCCGCTCGGGCGCCGGCGGACAAGACAGCCGGCGCACGAGAAGCGCCAGCTGCTTGTGACCTTTTGGCCGGTCGATTGCGGCACAACTGCGACCAAACCGGCACAACCGCGCGACGGCCACAGACGACAGCGACAGGGCGGCGAGCCCTTCCAGCAGCGGCTTCCTTCCCTGAACGCGGGTCGAAGGGCGGCAAATCGCCCGCCAGCTCCCCCGGACGCCGCTTGTTTCTTCTCTTTCCGGCACATGCGCCGTGATCAATCGAAGCCCCGGCACAACCATTGCGTGAGCCGGCAAAACAACGGGATCCGTAGGAATTTGGGGCGCCGCGGCATCGGCGCGGAACGGAGCGAACTGCTTAGAAGGCTCACAAATCCTAATGGAATTAACCATTTCCGGGAGTTTGCGTTTACAGATTATTAACTTCACGTACCTTTCCGGCGGGTCGAGGGACGAGGAGAACGGGATGTTCCAGAGCTATGCACCGGCGATCGGCGGCGCGCCGGCTCGGGGACTGACAGGCAAGGAGGTGATCGAGGCGATCCGCCACAGCGCCGGCTTCCTGCCGGAGGTGCAGCTCGCCTATGAACCCGAGATCAGGACGCTGTGGGTCACGATCAAACCGGAGCTGAAGCCGGTCTTCACGCTGCAGCTGCTCGACAGCCTCGGCAAGGTTCAGCAGGCGATCATGGATCTGTGGAGCGCGCCGGAGGATTATCACTCGGCGCCCGTGCGCTTCCTCGCCTTCCGGGGCACCGGACCGTTCTTCACGCTCGGCGGCGATCTCGACTTCTATCTCGACTGCCTTGCCAAGAACGACCGGGCCGCGCTCGCCGAATATGCCCGCCTGTCGATCGAGGGTGCGGTGCGCAATGCCAGCGGCCTCAACGGGCTCGTCGTGACCCTCTCGACGATCCACGCCAAGGCGATCGGCGGCGGCATCGACGCTCCGCGCTCATGCAATGTCATGATCGCCGAGGAACAGGCCTCGTTCGTCTACCCCGAGATCAAGTTCAACCATTTCCCGATCACGGCCGTGGCCATCCTGTCGCGCCGCATGGGCGCTCGCACGGCCGAGCGCATGCTGCTTTCGGCCGAGGAGATGAGCGCGAGCGAGTTCATGGCCGCCGGCGGGCTCGAGGCGGTGGTGCCGACCGGTACCGGCGAGGACTGGATCCGCAAATACGCCGCCGACTCGCTGCCCATGCATGCTGCAAAGACGGCGCTGTTCTCGGCGTTCAACCGTCGCGCGGGCGATCTTCGCGAGGAGCTCGAGCATCTCGGCCAGATCTGGACCGACTGCATGCTGCGCCTGCACCCCTCGGCGATCTCGAAGCTCCAGCGCATCGCCCAAACGCAGGACCGCATGCTGGCGCGGGTCTATCAGCGGCAGGCTGACCCTGCCGCGCCCGCCCCCGGACATCACTGAAGAAAGGTCTTTCGAGCGGCCGGCCTCGATCTTGCGAGTCGGCCGCGTAAATCTCACGGAACTTTTACCTTTCCCTTCTAAATTGGTTTAGATGTCGGGGCGAACGACCAAGCTGTTGCCGCCTCCCCGAAGCCTTCGAAGGGTAGGAGTATATGGCGGGAGCGCCGAACCGGCAGCGCGCGATGCAAGCGCGCGGCGAGACGACGGAGCCACCGGCCATCGCAAATGGCAGCGCGGGCGAGGTTGATCTCGCCGATTATCGGCTGCTGGTCTCGTCGCTGTTCTCCTCTCCTGGCTCGATCATCCCCGGCGGCATCGCCGGCATCCTGACCCCCTATCTCTGCTGGCTCTCGACCGGCGCGCAGATATTCATGACGCTGACGCTGTCAGTCGCGCTGGTGGTCGTGCTGCGCATCCTCACCGTGATCCGCTATCGCAGGCTCGACCATTCCGAGGACAGCTACGAGGAGACGCGGCGCTGGGACCGCGAATACTTCGTCGGCGCGACCGTCTTCAGCGCCGTGCTCGGCTACAGCTGCTATGTCGCGCTCGCGCTCACCGATGATCCGGCGGCCCACATCACCTCGGTCGCCTCGACGATCGCGCTCGCTTCCGGCTATGTCGCGCGCAATGCCGGCCGTCCGAAATTCGTCACGGTCCAGCTGCTGACCTTCTGCGTGCCGATGGCGGTGGGCCTGATCCAGGCCCACAACCCGTATTATCACTATATCGGCTACTTCGCCTTCCTCTACGTGGCGGCGAACATCGCGATCACCAACTCGCTGCATCGCAACCTCTTGGCGCTGAGCGACGCGACCAAGCAGTCCAAGGCGCTTGCCACGGCCCTGCACTCGCAGAACCTGACACTCGACGCCGCGCTGAACACCATGATCCACGGGCTCGCGATGTTCGACCACAAGCTCGAGCTCGCCGTCTCCAACGCGCCGCATGCCGCCCTCTACGGCATGCCGGAGACGCTGACCCTGCCCGGCACCCCGATCGCCGCCATTGCCCGTTTCCTGATCGAGCGGCAGATCGCGAGCGCCGAGCAGGTGCGGGCGATCAAGGCGGCGCTCGACCGCGTACAAGCGCTGCAACAGGCCGCCAGCTACGAATTCCAGTCCCGCAATGGCCGGATGCTGGTCGTCACCATCGCGCCGGCCGCCGAGGGCGGCGTGCTGATGCTGACCGAGGATGCGACCGAGCGGAAGGCGACCGAGGCGCTGATCGAGCAGATGGCGCGCTTCGACGAATTGACCGGGCTCGCCAACCGCTTCGAGTTCAACGGACAGCTCGCGGAAGCCTTCAAGAAGCAGGAGCGCACGGGGCAGGCCTTCGCGCTGCTCTATATCGACCTCGACGGATTCAAGCAGGTCAACGACAATCTCGGCCACGATATCGGCGACAAGGTGCTGGTCCAGACTGCGGCCCGGCTGAAATCCGCGATCCGGCAGAGCGACATGCTGGCGCGCTTCGGCGGCGACGAATTCGTGCTGATCCTGCCGGCGGCCGATGTCGACACGGTCAGGATCATCGCGCAGCGGATGATCGAGGCGATGGGGCGCGCCTTCGTGCTCGACACCAAGACGGTGTATGTCACAGCCAGCATCGGCATCGCGCTCGCGCCCGTCGACGGCGCCAACCCGGCCGATCTGCTGCGCCACGCCGACACCGCGCTCTACAAGGCCAAGGCAGCCGGCCGCAACACCGCGACCTTCTTCGACCCGGTCATGGCCGAGGAGATGCTCGACCGCCACGAGATCGAGGTCGAGCTGCGCCAGGCCAGCGCTGAGGGTACGCTCCAGCTCTACTACCAGCCGATCATCGATCTGCGCACGCAGCAGGTCGTGACGCGCGAAGCGCTGATGCGCTGGTCGCATCCGACCCGCGGCATGGTACCGCCCGGGGTCTTCATCCCGATCGCCGAGCAGTCCGGCCTGATCGCCGGGATGGGCGACTGGGCGATCGCCCAGGCCTGCCTGGACGCGGCGAAATGGCCGGACGGCGTCGGCGTCTCGGTCAACGTCTCGCCCCTGCAGTTCCGCGAGCCGCTGCGCCTGGTGCAGACCGTCAAGGACGCACTGCTCGCGGCGAACCTCACACCGGGCAGGCTGACCTTGGAAGTCACCGAATCGCTGCTGATCGAGGACAACAAGGCCACGCTCGAGCTGATCAACGAACTGCGCGCGATCGGCATCAAGTTCGCGCTCGACGATTTCGGCACCGGCTATTCGTCGCTGGCCTATCTCTCGACCTACCCGTTCTCGCAGGTGAAGATCGACCAGAGTTTCAGCCGCAACGTCAACGCCGACGAGGCCTCCAAGGCGATCATCGAGGCTGTCTGCCAGCTCGCCCGCCGCCTTTCGATGAATGTCGTGGTCGAGGGCATCGAGACCGAGGCGCAGCGCATGGCGGTGCAGTTGCTCGGGGCGCAGCGGGCGCAGGGCTATCTGTTCGGCAAGCCCGAGCCCGTCTCGGAGTTCGTCAAGGGCGAATCCCGCAAGCGGGCCTGAAGCCGCCGACGGCAGCCTCCTGGCCTTGCTGTCGCCAGAATCGGGCGCTTCCTCCCCATTTGCGGCGCTGCGGTCTTGATTCCGCCGGTCCGGCAACGCATCAGCAGAAGCAGGCAAACGAGTCCGGAGACGCGGCGTTGACCGAGACCGCCAAGGCATTGGCCAGCCCCGGGCCAATGACGCCAGATATCTGCGTCGTCGGTACCGGCCCCGGCGCGCTCACGGTCGCGACGACCGCGGCGCTGTTCGGCGTGTCCGTCGTGCTTGTCGAGCCGGCACCGACCGGCGCTTCCGAGCGCGCGGGGGCCAATCCTGCCTCGTCCGCCGCGCTCGTCGCCGCAGCGGAGAAGCTTCAGGCAGTCCGCGAAGCGCAGCGCTTCGGCATTTCCGTAGCCGAGCCCGAGATCGATATGGCGCGACTGCGCGCCCATCTCGGCCATCCAGCTGCCGCGCTCGCGCCCAACGGGTCGAGGGAGCGCCTCGCGGCGCTCGGCATCGTCCTGCTGCAGGGCAGCGCGCATTTCCTCAATCGCCAGACGCTCGCGGCCGGCGAGCACCGGATCAGGGCGCGGCGCTTCGTCATCGCGACCGGCTCGCAGCCGGCCGTGCTGGCTATCCCCGGCCTTGTCGAACTGCCGTTCCTGACCGGCGAAACACTGCTCTCATTGCAGCGTCGGCCGGAGCGGCTGCTCGTCCTCGGCGGCGAGCCGACCGGCGTTGCGCTCGCCCAGGCGATGCGCCGGCTCGGCAGCGAGGTCGTCCTGATCCTGTCCGGAAGGCTGTTGCCGCAGGAGGAGCCGGAAGCGGCCGATCTCGTGCGCCGCGCCTTGCTGCGCGACGGCATCGAGCTGCATGAGGAGTGTACGGTGCTGCGGGCGGAGAGCGCGCGGCACCGGCCCCGCCTCGTGCTTGCCCCCCAGGCCGGTGAAGCGGAGACCTCGATCGAAGGCACGCACCTCCTGCTCGCGAGCGGCCACACGCCAAGGCTCGACGGACTCGATCTCGATCTCGCCGGCATTCGCAGCGACGCAGGCGGCATCGCCGTCGACCGGGGGCTGCGCACCGCGAACCGGCGCATCCTCGCGATCGGCGACTGTGCCAGCATTGCGGGAGCGCCGCCCTCGGCCGACGCCGCCGAGCATCATGCCGGGCTCGCGGTGCGCAATGCGCTGTTCCGTCTGCCGGTCAACGCTACCAGCCAGGCGATCCCGCGCCTGACGCTCTGCCAGCCCGAGGTGGCGAGCCTCGGCCTATCGGAAGAGGAGGCGCGCAAGCAGGGGGCCATCGGGGTGCTGCGCTGGCCCTATGCCGAGAACGAGCGTGCCCAGGCCGAACGCCGCACCGAAGGGCTGATCAAGCTCATCACCGACCGGAAGGGCCGCATTCTCGGCGTCACCATCGTCGGCGCGCAGGCAGGCGAACTGATCGGCCTCTGGTGCCTGGCGGTTCAGCAGCGCCTTGCCGTCAAGGACGTGGCCGGCCTCGTCCTGCCCTCGCCGTCCCTGTCCGAGATTTCCAAGCGTGCCGCCCTTTCCGTTCATGCGCCGCTCGCCTCCAAGCCTGGCATCCGACGGCTGATCGGCTTCCTGCGGCGCTTCGGATAGACTGCGCTTCATGCCGGAGAGAGATTTCGATCCCAACAGCCTCTCGATAAGCCAGCCGCGCAGCCTGACGCGGCTCGGCCTGTCGGCAAAGCTACTGATCCTGACGACCCTCTTCGTCATGCTGGCGGAGGTGCTGATCTACCTGCCCTCGATCGCGAACTACCGGCGAAACTGGCTGAACGATCGTCTTGCGGCGGCGCAGATTGCCGTGCTGGTGCTCGAGGGCGCACCGAATGACAACCTGCCGGAGGGCAGCGAGGAACGCCTGCTCGCCGGCGTCGGTGCCCGCGCGATCGCGGCGCGCGTCGGCGGGGCTCGCCGACTGCTGAGCCTCGACGCGATGCCGCCGGAGGTGGCGCAGACGGTCGACCTGCGCAATCTCAGCCGGATGGGCTCGATCATGGAAGCGGTCTCGACGCTGCTGCGACCGGCCCACAAGCTGCCGATCCGCGTTGTCGGGCAGGCTGTCGGCGCCGCGGACTTCGTCGAGCTGGTGATCGACGAGGCGCCGCTGCGCCAGGCGATGCTGAAGTTCTCCTGGAATCTGCTGCTGATCTCGCTGCTGATCTCGGCGCTCAGCGCCGGGATGATCTATTTCGCGCTGAACTGGCTGATCGTGACACCGATCCGGCGTCTCGCCGCCAATGTCATGGAGTTCGAGAACGACCCGGAGAACCCCTATCGGATCATCGCGCCGTCGGACCGGGTCGACGAGGTCGGCGAGGCCGAGCGGGCGCTGGCCCGCATGCAGGCGACGCTCGCCAGCGACCTGCGCGCCAAGAAGCACCTCGCCGAGCTCGGACTCGCCGTCAGCAAGATCAATCACGACCTGCGGAACATGCTGGCGGCGGCGCAGCTCATGTCGGACCGGCTGACGGAGACTCGCGATGCCAAGATCCGAAGCTTCGCGCCCCGGCTGATCGCGACGCTCGACCGGGCGATCGAATTCTGCCAGGCGACGCTGGCCTATGGCCGCGCCGCGGAGGCGACTCCGCGCCTGCGCGACGTGGTCCTGCGCCAGCTCGTGGCCGAGCAGGCGGAATTGCTCGGACTGAGCGAGAACGGCGCCGTCGGCTTCGCCAACCAGGTGCCGGCCAGCCTCGTCGCCAGCGTCGACCCCGACCAGATGGCGCGCGTGCTCTCCAACCTGATGCGCAACGCGATACGGGCGCTGGACGAAGGTGCGGAGCAGGACGGCCGGGCGCCGATACTGACGATCAGCGGCGGCCTCGAAGGCAATGAGCTCGTGCTGCGCGTCGCCGATAACGGCCCCGGGGTTCCAGCGCGTGCGCGCCAGAACCTGTTCCAGGCCTTTCGCGGTTCTGTGACACCCGGCGGTACCGGGCTCGGCCTCGCCATCGCCGCCGAACTCGTCCGGCTGCATGGCGGCATGATCCATCTCGAACCATCCGAGCTCGGCGCCGTGTTCAAGGTGACGCTGCCCGGTCACGACGCCCGCGCCTGAACCTCCATCCGATACCGGGTGGCGGACTTTACCGGGAGCCCGGCCTACTGGCTCGCCCAGATCACCCGCGCCATGAAGGCGATCTCGGACAGTCCCAGCACCCGGTCGGGATGCTCGGGGTTGAGCGAGGCGAGTTCTACCGTCTTGGCCGTCTGGCGCTTGAGCTGCTTGGCCAGGACCTCGCCATCGACGGTCTTGACCACGACCCGGTCACCACGCCGGACCGCTGCCGCCGGCGAGACGATGATGGTGTCGCCGTCGCGGTAGAGCGGCAGCATCGAATCCCCGGCGATCTCCAGCGCATAGGCCTTCTCGTCCGGCACGCCGGGAAAGGCGACCTCGTCCCAGCCGGAGCCGACCGGGAAGCCGCCATCGTCGAAGAAACCACCGGAACCGGCCTGGGCAAAGCCGATCAGCGGGATGGTGTGGACCGGCGCCACGCCGCGCCGCACCGCATTCATGAACTGGTCGAAGCTCGCGCCGGTGGCCGCGAGGATCTTGGCGATCGATTCGGTCGAGGGCCAGCGCTCGCGCCCGTCGGAGCCGATTCGCTTGGAGCGGTTGAAGGTCGTGGCATCGAGCCCGGCCTTGCGGGCAAGGCCGGACGGGGTCAGGCCATAGCGCTGGGCGAGCGTGTCGATGGCGCTCCAGATCTGGTCATGGGACAGCATCGAGGAGGCCTCTTTCCTGACGGTGCCGACGGGCTAGCGGGGATCGAAATAGGAAATATCCCCTATCATATAAGACTGCAATCCAAATTCTGTAAGTTTCTCGGGCTCGAGGCCGCTTTCGTCACCGGGCGAGCCAGGGGGAGAATGGCGGGACGAGCCGCGGGTAAGCCGCCCCTCCCGATGTCGCCGAACATGTTTTTGCGTGAGGGGTCGGTTTGGGCTTTTGCCGCACCGGCTCTGGCGATATGCCGTCAGCCATGCCTTCCGACCCCACGCCGCTGATCTACAAGATCTGCCCCGAGAGCCTCTGGCGCGAAGCCGAGAACGTCGGTGTTTTCGCCGGCGCCCCTGTCGACCTCGCCGACGGCTATATCCATTTTTCGACGGGCGCCCAGGCGCGCGAGACCGCGGCTAGGCACTTCGCCGGCCAGGACGAGCTTTTGCTGATCACCGTCCACCCGCAAAGGCTCGGCAGCGCCTTGCGTTACGAGCCTTCGCGCGGCGGCGCCCTGTTCCCGCATCTCTATGCCACGCTCGACCCGAAGCAGGTGCGCTGGATCGCACCGCTGCCGCTCGGCGAGAACGGCCATGTCTTCCCGGAGGATGTCTTGTGATCGGCAAACTGTTCGGCCTGGCGCGGCCGCTGATCCACAAGCTCGACGCCGAACAGGCGCACCGGCTGACGATCGCGGCGCTGGCCGCCGCGCCGCCCTTGCGGCCGGCAGCCGATCCACCGTCGCTGGCGGTCCAGGCCTTCGGCCTGCGCTTTGCCAATCCGGTCGGCCTCGCCGCCGGTTTCGACAAGAATGCCGAGGCAGTCGATGGCGCGCTCGGGCTCGGCTTCGGTTTCGTCGAGGTCGGCGGGGTGACGCCGCTGCCGCAGCCGGGCAATGCCCGCCCGCGCGTCTTCCGCCTGCCGGAGGACGAGGCGGTGATCAACCGCTACGGCCTCAACAGCGAGGGCATGGAGGCGGTCGCGGCGCGGCTTCAGGCGCGCCGGAAGAAGGGCGGCATCGTCGGCGTCAACCTCGGCGCCAACAAGGATTCGGCCGACCGTAGCGCCGATTATGCCGTACTGGCGGGGAGATTCGCGCCGCTCGCCGACTTCCTGACCGTCAATGTCTCCTCGCCGAACACGCCCGGCCTGCGCGACCTGCAGGCCGAGAGCGCCCTCGACGACCTGATCGCACGGACGCTCGAAGCCCGCGACGAAGCCCCTGCCGGGGGGAAGCCGACGCCGGTGCTGATCAAGATTGCGCCGGACCTCTCCATGCCCGAGCTCGACGGCATGGTCGCGGTCGCCCGGCGCCGCAAGGTCGACGGCATGATCGTCTCCAACACGACGATCGCACGGCCGGGCAGCTTGCGCAGCGCAAGCAAGGCCGAGACCGGCGGCCTCTCGGGCAAGCCGCTCTTTGCGGCCTCGACGCGCATCCTCGCCGAGACCTTCCTGCGCGTGGAGCGCCAGTTCCCACTGATCGGCGTCGGCGGCATCGACTCCGCCGAGACCGCCTTCGCCAAGATCAGGGCCGGAGCGAGCCTGGTGCAGTTCTATTCGGCGATGGTGTTCAAAGGGCCCGGGCTGGTCGGCGAGGTCAAGCGCGGGCTCGACATGCAGGTACGCAAGGCCGGGCTGCCGCGCCTCGACGCGCTGGTCGGACGCGATGCCGAGGCGATCGCGCGGGGGGAGATGATCTAAGGTCGCAAGTTCGGCTGACGGCTATGGGAGGGAAGCTGACGTTCCTGATGTCCGCTCGTGGCGGCTGCTATGCGCCAACAGCAGACCTAAGCTCGTTGCCCGGAAGCAGACGTTCCGCCTGCTACCCGTGGTGTCTGGCTGGCGTTGATTTCGGTCAAGGCGATATTGCGGGCGTCCCAGATGTCACAAGCACTCCGCGCCGCGCGTCAATCCGAACCAGACCCTCTTGCTCCAATCGATACAGGGCATGACTGATCGGGGTCGTGCTGACCCCGAGTTCGGAAGCCAGTCGACGCCTATCGACCCGCGCCCCAGATGCGAGTCTGCCGGACACGATCATCGCACGAAGCAGCTGATAGATGTGCTCGCGCAGGCTGACACGAACGATGCGTTCCAGTGACGGTGGCATGTAGCTGCAGTCAGCCGTAGCCACCGGTGCGTGCTCCCGCGCGAGCCGCTCGGAGCGGTTCCCAAGCATCGGACAGATCGGCGGAATCCACTTTTCGGACCGACGCTCGAAAGAAGGTGTTGGATCGACACTGGGCGTCCGGCAGGACGCGCGGCGATCCAGACGCTAACGTTTTGACGAACGCCTCCACTCGGCGAAATCCGCCCGAGCCTGCTCATCGGTCGGAGGATAGAGTCCGAGGATCGAGCGCCCCTTCATCACCTCCTCGGCAACGAAGTCCTCGAAGGCCGTCATCTCGACGGCTTCCTCCGCCACTTCGTCGGCGAGATGGGCCGGGATGACGACCACACCCTCGCCGTCGCCGAGCACGACGTCGCCCGGCCAGACCGCGACATCGCCGCAGCCGATTGGCCCGTTGATCTCGATCGCCTGATGCAGGGTCAGGTTGGTCGGTGCCGCGGGCCGGTTGTGATAGGCTGGGAAAGGCAGCTTCGCGATCTCGGGGGAGTCGCGGAAGCCGCCATCGGTGACGACGCCGGCAACTCCGCGCTTCATCAGCCGCGAGACGAGGATGGCTCCCGCCGAAGCCGCTCGCGGGTCCTTGCGGCTGTCAATAACCATCACTGCATCGACGGGGCAATCCTCGACAGCCTTTCGCTGCGGATGCGTCCGGTCCTGGAAGACGCTGAGCGGGTTGAGATCCTCGCGCGCCGGGATGTAGCGCAGCGTGAAGGCCTCGCCGACCATGGCGCCGGTCTCCGGGCTCAGAGGCCTGACGTCCTGGATGAACTGGTTGCGTAGTCCGCGCTTGAACAGGGTGGTGCAGACCGTCGCGGTGGATACGGTGCGCAGCTTGGCGCGTGTTTCCGGCGTAAGCTTGGACATCAGTGCATTCCCGAGATGCGCCGCCCGCTGGCGGCGTCGAAGACATGGATAGAGGCGGGGTTGAGGGTGAGCGGCACACGTTCGCCGACGCGGAGCGGGCGGCTCTTGCCGGTGGTTGCGACCAGCGTGTTACCGCGGAGATCGAGGCTGACGAGGCGCTCCGGGCCGGTCATTTCGATCATGCTGATCGTGGCGCCGAGGGAGCTGCCGTCCTCGCCGAAGCCCAGGTTCTCCGGTCGAATGCCGGCGACGACCTTTTGCCCGGCCTCGCCATCGAGCCGTGCCGAGAGTGGCAGGGTCGCACCGGCCTGCAGAACGACGCCACGCTTGTCCGCTGCGAGCGTGCCCTGCAGGAAGTTCATCGCCGGCGAGCCGATGAAGCCGGCTACGAAGAGATTGTCTGGTCGCTCGTAAAGCTCTTCGGGCGCGCCGACCTGCTCAATGCGCCCCGCATTCATCACAACGATCTTGTCGGCCATGGTCATCGCCTCGATCTGGTCGTGGGTGACATACACGGCGGTCGCGTTGAGGCGCTTGTGCAGGGCGCGGATCTCGGCCCGCATCTGCACCCTCAGCTTGGCGTCGAGGTTCGAGAGCGGCTCGTCGAACAGGAAGACCTTGGGGTTGCGCACGATGGCGCGCCCCATGGCGACGCGCTGGCGCTGGCCGCCGGAGAGCTGGCGCGGCTGGCGCTTGAGAAGCGGATCGAGTGCGAGGATCGCGGCCGCCTCGCGCACACGCCGGTCGACCTCCTCCTTCGGGCGCTTCTGCAGGCGCAGACTGAACGCCATGTTCTCGTAGACAGTCTTGTGCGGATAGAGCGCGTAGTTCTGAAACACCATCGCAATGTCGCGGTCGCGCGCCGGCCGGTCGTTGACCGACACGCCGGCAATTTCGATGCGGCCCGAGGAAATTTCTTCCAGCCCGGCGATCATGCGCAGCACGGTCGACTTGCCGCAGCCGGACGGGCCGACGAGCACGACGAATTCCTCGTCCTCGACGGTGAAGCTGACATCGTGGATGACGCGGGAGGTGCCGTAGGCCTTGCCGACCTCGCGGATGTGAACGGATGCCATGGTCTCGTTTCCCGTCAGTTCGTTCCTGCCGCGGCGCCGAACTCGGCGGCCTTGCGGCGGCGATGATCGATGAAGCCCGGCGCGGAGCGCAGGGCGGTAAGCGCAGCCTGCTCCGCCTCGCTCGGCCGTGGCGCCAGAATGGCAGCGGCATTCGCGCTAAGATGCTCAGGCGTATCGGCACCGACGATCACGGCATCGACGCCCGGCCGCGCCGCGGTCCACCGCATCGTGCTGCGCGCCAGCAGCGCCTTGTCGGCGATGCCGGCTTCGGCGCCGAGCGGGAAGAGCCCGCCCTTCATGAAGGCCTCGCGCGCCACCACCGCCATGCCTCTGCCTCGGGCCGCGGGGATCACCGCTGCTTCCGCGAAATCCTCGGCGACGTTGAAGTTGAGATTGATGCTTGCGAAGGCGCCGGTCGCGATCAGCGCGAGGAAGGTCTCCTCGCCGGAGAAGGTGTCGGCAGCGGCGAAGCGGATCAGCCCCTCCGACTTCAGCGCCGTAATGTTGGATGCGAGCTTGGCAAGGAACTCGGGATCCTGATCGCGCGCATCGCGCAGGATGCCGAGATTGAGGATGTCGAGCCGCTCGCGCCGCAAGAGCTTCAGGCCGCGCTGCACCTCGGCCCGCAGCTGCGCGAGATCGGCCATGCGGCGATTGCCGGGATCGTAGCCGTAGCACATGCCCTCGGGCCGGGTCTGGACGAAGACCTCGTAGGGCGGCGGCATCTCAGCAAGGTTGCGGCCGAGCGCCTCCTTCTCCGCGTCGATGGTGACGTCGAAGACGTTGATGCCGAGATCATAGGCCGTCTTGAGCACGGCGCGACGGCTTTCGCCGCCGAAGCCGGGGAAGATCTCGCCCGGCGTCACGGCCCGCGCGAAATCCTCGTTGAAGCCGCGCGAGGCGCCGCTGGGCAGATATTCGTGGCCGCCGAGGATGACGCGGGAGAGTCGGGCCTGGCCGTTATCGAGAGTGAAGTAGTCCATGGTTCAGCTCTTCACGGCGGAGCCCGCGCTGCCCTGGACGAGGTAGCGCTGCAGCAGAAGATAGAAAAAGGCGGGAATGGCGCAGCCGATCACGGTCGCCGCCATCACGTCCGACCAGAGCACGCGGAACTGGCCGACGAGATTGGTGATGCCGAGCGTCATCGTCTGCTTGGCCGAGTCTGTGATCAGGCAGAGCGCCCAGAGCAGATCCCCCCAGGCGAGCAGGAAGGAGAAGATCATCGTGGCGACGAGGCCGGGCAGGATGTTCGGCAGCACGCAATGGATCAGGCACTGCCAACGCGTGGCACCGTCGATCATCGCCGCCTGGTCGATCTCGACGGGGATCGTGTCCATGTAGCCCTTCAGCATCCAGATGGTGAAGGGCAGCGTGATCGTGGTCTGCGCCAGAATCAGCCCGAGATGGGTGTCGTAGAGCGCGAGCGCCGAGAGCATCTTGAAATAGGGGCCGACCAGCAGCACGCCCGGCAGCATCTGGCTGGCCAGGAAGGCCGCCATCAGCACCGTCCGCCCCTTGAAGGCGAAGCGCGAGAAGCCGTAGGCCGCAAGGATCCCGATGGCCCCCGAAAGCAGCGCGGTCGCCCCGGAAACCTTGATGCTGTTGAGGAAGTAGAGCGGAAAGCCCTCCTGCGACCAGATACGCGCATAGGCGCCGGTCGTCAGCTCAGCCGGCAGCAGCGTCGGCGGGAAGGAGGTGACCTCCATATCCGTCTTCAGCGAGGTCGTGATCATCCAGAAGAAGGGGGTGAGATTATAGGCCGCCATCGCGAAAAGGGCGGCATAGGTGAGGGTCCAGTAGGAGGCGCCGCGGTTCATGGCTCAGGCCTCCTTGCGCAGGGTGGAGCGCATATAGGGCAGCGCCACGACGAGCAGCACCGCGGCGAGGACGACCGCCACCGAAGAGGCGTAAGCCGTGTCGAAAAACTGGAAATACTGCTTGTAGACCATGAGCGAGAGGTTCTGCGTCGCGTCGCCCGGCCCGCCCCCGGTCATGCCGTAGATCATGCCGAAGAGCCGGCATTCCCAGACGATGTCGAGCACCAGGGCGATGACGATCATCGGCTTCAGGTTCGGCAGGGTGACGTGGAAGAGCGAGGTCCACCAGCCGGCGCCGTCGATCGCGGCAGCCTCGTACTGGTCGCGCGGGATGGACTGGAGGCCGGCGAGCAGGATCAGCATGACATAGGGGTAGCCACGCCAGCTCTCCGCCATGATCACCGAGAACAGGGCCCAGCTCGGGCTGCCGAGCCAGTCCTTCGGCTCCTGCATCAGGCCGAGCATCATGCCGACGGCATTGACACCGCCGGTCAGCGTGTCGAACAGCGAGCGAAAGACGAGGCCGCCGATCACGTCCGGCATCGTCCAGGGCAGGATGGCGAGCACGCGGAACACCCAGCGACCGGGCACGTCGAGGTTGAGCAGCAGCGCGACGGCGAGGCCCATCACCAGGTGGAAGGCGACGACGGCGACGACGAAGACCAGCGTGTTCCAGGTCGTGACGTGGAACTGCGTGTCACCGAGCAGGCGTGTGTAGTTGGCGAGGCCCGCCCCACCCTTGCCGCCGACGAGGCCGACGCTCTCGAGGATGGCGGTTACGGCCGGAAAGCCGAGAATGACCGCCAGCATGATCGTACCGGGCAGGACGAACCAGTAGCCGGTCCATTTTTCACCCAACATCGGGGATCGTTGTCCTTGTCTGCGGCAATGCGGGAGCATCGCCCGGAGCGCGGCAAACGGCTCTATCGGAAGGCCGATACCGGAGCGGAGAAGCGGAGCTTCGGGCCGGGGAGCGCCCGGTCCGAAGCTTTGGCGCAAGTCGCCTTGTGGCCTCAGGGACGGGCGAGGATCGCCTCGATCTCTTTGTGCGCGTCGGCCAGCGCCTGCTCACGCGTCTTCGAGCCGGCTGCCGCCGCCTGCAGGCTCTGCCGGAAGGTCTCGAGGATCGCCGGCCATTGCGGGATCAGCGGCAGGAAGGCGCCTTTCTCGATCTCGGCGGAGATGATCCGCGCATAGTCGGCATTGGCGATCTTCGGGTCGGCGTTGACGCTGATGCGCGAGGACAGCATGGCGTTGTCGTCGAACCAGCGGCGCATGCGCTGCTTGTCGGTGAGGAACTTCGTCAGCTTCCAGGCCGCCTCGGCGTGCTCGGTGTTCTTGTTGATGAAGATCGACTTCTGGAAGAGCGTCGTGCGGACGGCCGGGTTGGTGCCGGCGACGACCGGCATCGGCGCCATCTTCAGCGTGTTCCAACCGTCGAGCTTCGGGTTCATCGCGCTGACTTCCGGCAGGCTCCAGGTCGTGCCGATCTTGATCGCGACCTGCTCGTTGGCCAGCATTCGGCGCGAGCCGTTGGCATCGACCTGCGAGACGCCGGGCGGGATCGCTCCGTCCTTCACGAGGTCGAGGATGAAGTTGTAGGCAGCCTTGAACTGGGGTGTCTCCAGAGCGGAATGCTTGTTGTCCGGCGTCAGGAAATCGGCGCCGAAGGCGCGGATGATCGACGAGACGCGCAGGTCGAAGCCAGCGGGCGCCATCACCAGCGCGAAGGCCCAGCGGTCCTTCGGCCCGCCCGGCTTCGAGGAGCCGGTGAGCTTCGCGGCATTGACCTTGAACTCGTCCCAGGTCTTTGCCGGCTGGATTCCGGCCGCTTTGAACAGGGTCTCGTTGTAGACCTGCACCATCGCGACGGTGTTCATCGGGATACCGTAGGTCTTGCTGTCGACTGTCACCGGCGCGAGCGAGATCGGATAGAAGTCCTTGAGGAAATCCGGGCCTTCCTTGGCGATGAAGGGCGTGAGGTCGCGCACCCAGCCCTCGGCGATGTACTGTCGCACCGGGTTGGCATCGAGCGCGAAGACGTCCGGCCCGCGGCCGGCGCGGATCGCGGTGGTAAACCGCACGTCGCGCTGGGCGAGCGGCACCGGTTCGGTCTTCACCGTGATACCGGGATTCTCCTTCTCGAACTGCGCGATCTCGTCCTTGAGCGACTTGCCCCAGACTTCCTGAGCGAGCTGCCAATCGGAGTAAGTCAGTTCGATCTTCTGCTGGGCCTGAGCGCCGCCGATCCCGGCGATGAGGGCGGCAAGCAGCACGCCGCCGCGCAAGCGATCCCGAAAGCTGAAGTTCATCTCGTCTCTCCCTACGGTGATTGTTCTTGCGCGGCCCGTCGAGAAGGCCGGTCAGCGCCGGTCGATGCCGGCGGCTATGGGGAGTATGACTTGTAAAATAAGTTGTAAAGTCGTTTTTGAAGCGTGTCCAAAAAATGCATGCTGGGCTAGAGTCCGGCGCATGTGACGCGAAGCGGCAGCGACGACGAGAACGATGAGTACGGGCAAGCTCGGCGACCGGGTCTACGAGTACATCCTCAGCCAGATCATGACCGGGGAATTCGCGGTGGCGGCGCGGCTGCCCTCTGAGAGCGAGCTTGCAGAGCGGCTATGCGTCTCCCGCCCCATCGTGCGGGAAGCGCTGGGCCGGCTGCGTGACGATGGCCTGATCGAATCCCGGCGTGGCTCCGGCTCCTATGTTCTGCGCAGGCCGGCGCCAGACGTCCGCAGCTTCGCACCGATCAGCAGCATCTCCGACATCCAGCGCTGCTTCGTCTTTCGCATCGCAGTGGAGGGAGAGGCGGCTGCGCTGGCAGCGAAGACACGCGATGAGGACGGGCTCCTGAAGCTTCGTCATGCCTTTATCGCACTTGAGATCGTCAGCGAGCAGGGACGACTTGGCGTCGAGGAGGATATCGCCTTCCATCGGGCAGTGGCCGAGACGACTGGCAACCATTTCTTCGTTACCACCCTCAATGGGCTGCACGAGCAGATCGCCACCGGCATCAGCGTCAACCGCAACCTCTCGCTGATCCAGCCTCGCTCTCGCCTGCTCACCGTCCAGCGCGAGCACAAGGCGATCCTCAATGCGATCGAGAGCGGCGACGAGACGGCCGCACGCCAGGCAATGCAAACGCATCTCGACAGCGCAAGAAGACGGGTATTCGAAGGAAGCTGACGACAACTCCATGGATTAAGAGCGAACTTGGCTGTCGCAAGAGCAGCTTGCGTCTGCACAGGCCCCGAACGAACTTATGCGAGGCGCCCTGCACGCAAGGTTGAGGAACCGAAGTAGAAGGTTCCAAGTCCGGTTGGAGTGGTGCCCTCGCTCACGAGTTGGTCGAAAGCCGCGTGGCTGTGGGGTCTATTCGCGGCTTCGGCGATGCTGATTGGACGCGACCGCAAGGTGGACGAGCGTCAAGAGCGGAAATTGGCGCTTCGGAAGCAGACATTGGTCGCCAGGTTGTCAGGACTTCGGCTGAGCTTCGCCAAGACGGGCGCGCCGCCACGTTGCGGCAACGAGAAAGCATGCTCCTGATCGCAATTCTGGTAGGCGGGGCTTGGGCGTGCACTGCGACGGCACTTTCACCATCAGAATGCGCCGCGCAGCGGCGTCTCGGCCTCTGGGATCTGCGCCCGTCATCAGCCGATCAGCCTATTGCCTCTCGATGGAGCTCTTGCTCCTTCCCGAACTCCCGGCCCGGGATCGAGGCCAGCAGCGCCTGGGTGTAAGGGTGCTGCGGCTGGCCGAAGACCGAGCCGATCGGCCCGGCCTCCACCACTTCGCCATTCTTCATCACCGCGACGAGATCGCAGACCTGCGCCGCGACCCGCAGATCATGGGTGATGAAGACGATCGAGAGGCCGAGGCGCTGGCGGAGTTCCGCCAGCAGTTTCAGCACCTGCGCCTGCACGGAGACGTCGAGCGCCGAGACCGGCTCGTCGGCGACCAGCACCGCCGGCTCCAGGGCTAGCGCCCGGGCGAGGCCGATGCGCTGGCGCTGGCCGCCGGAGAATTCGTGCGGATAGCGTTCGGTCGCGGCAGGATCGAGCCCGACAAGCCCGAACAGTTCCTTCGCCCTGGCCAGTGCCTGCGGCCGTGCCATGCCGTGCACGATGAGCCCCTGTGCCACCGCCTCACCAGCCTTGCGGCGCGGGTTCAGCGAGGCGAAAGGGTCCTGGAACACCATCTGGATATGGCGCGTCGCCGAGCGCATCTCCTCGCGGCTGAGACTGGCGAGATCGGTGCCGTTCAGGCGGATCTCGCCGCTCTCGGGGTCGATCAAGCGCACGAGGCAGCGCGCCAGCGTCGACTTGCCCGAGCCGGATTCGCCGACGATGCCGAGCGTCGCCCCCTTCGGCAGCACCAGCGAGACGTCCTTGACCGCATGGGTGACGCGCTGGCCACGGCCCAGAAAGCCGCCGGTGCGATAGGTCTTCGAGACATGCGCGATCGTCATGATCGGCTCGTCCGAGAGTGTCCTTGGCGGCGGCGCCTTGAGCGGCGGCACCGCGGCGATCAGCTGGCGGGTATAGGCGTGCTGCGGGTTGCCGAGCACGGAGGCAGTCTCGCCGGCTTCGACGACCTCGCCCTTGCTCATCACCGCGACACGGTCGGCGATCTCGGCGACCACGCCGAAATCATGGGTGATGAACAGGACGGCCGTGCCCTTGCGGCGCTGCAGGTCGCGGATCAGCTTGAGGATCTGGGCCTGGGTGGTGACGTCGAGCGCCGTCGTCGGCTCGTCGGCGATCAGCACTTTTGGATCGAGCGCCAGCGCCATCGCGATCATGGCGCGCTGGCGCTGACCGCCGGAAAGCTCGTGCGGATAGGCCTTGAAGGCGAGCGCCGGATCGGGAATGCGCACTTCCTCGAGCAAAGCGAGCGTGCGCGCCTTGATCTCGGCCGCCGACAGCTCCGTGTGCAGCTCGAACATCTCGCCGATCTGATCGCCGATGCTGCGCAGCGGGTTGAGCGCCGTCATTGGTTCCTGGAAGATCATGGCGATGCCGGCGCCGCGTACCTTACGCATCTCGGCCTCGCCGAGCCCACAGAGGTCGCGTCCCTCGAACAGGATGCGGCCACCATCGATGGTGACGCCGCCCGGCAGGAGCCGCATGATCGCATTGGCGGTCATCGACTTGCCGGAGCCGGACTCCCCGACGACGCAGAGGATCTCGTTCGCCGCCAGCGAAAGCGAGACATTGGCCATGGCATGCGAGCGATCACCACCGGCCGGCAGCTTCACGCTGACATTGTCGAGGACGAGGATCGGGCTCATCGGCTCTTCAGCCTAGGATTGAGGGCATCGTTGAGCCCTTGGCCGACCAGCGAGACGGCGAGCACGGTGACGAGGATGGCGATGCCGGGAATGGCCGAGACATACCATTGCACCCGCAGAACGTCGCGGCCGGCGCCGATCAGATTGCCCCAGGAGGCGACGTTCGGGTCGGAGAGCTTGAGGAAGGCGAGCGCGCTTTCGAGCAGAATCGCGATCGCCATCACGACGCTCGCGTAGACGATCACCGGCGGCAGCGCATTCGGCAGAATCTCCCCGAAGATCAGCCTGATGTCCTTGAGGCCGAGCGTCCGGCCCGCCTGCACGAATTCGCGGTTGCGCAGCGAGAGGAACTCCGCCCGCGTCAGCCGGGCCGAGGCCGGCCAGGAGACGATGCCGATCGCGATCGTCACGGTGGTGATGGTCGAGCCGAAGACGGCGACCAGCACCAGCAGCAAAAGGAAGTTCGGCAGGGTCTGGAAGGCCTCGGTGATACGCATCAGCGCCGTGTCCACCCAGCTGCCATAGTAGCCGGCAAGCGCGCCGATGGTGATGCCGATCATGATCGAGATCACCGTCGCGACGCCGCCGATCAGCAGCGAGATGCGCGCGCCATGGAAGATCTGGGCGGCGATGTCGCGGCCGGAATTGTCGGTGCCGAGCAGGAAGCGCGGATTGCTGAACGGCCAGATCAGCGGCCGCCCGGCCAGCGCCAGCGGATCGCGCGGATAGAGAAAGTCGGCGCTCGCCGCCATGGCGAGGACGAGGATGAGCAGCACGAGGCCGATGACGGCCGGTGGGCTGCGGAAATAGAGCTTCACCAGATCCATGGCTCAGCTCCCCGTCGTGATGCGCGGGTCGAGCCGGGCATAGAGCAGATCGACGATGAAGTTGACCGCGATCACCAGCAGCGCCGAGACGAAGACGATGCCGAGCAGCGTGTTGAGGTCGCGCTGGATCACCGATTCATAGGCGAGACGCCCGAGCCCCGGCAGCGAGAACACGCTCTCGACCACGACCGAGCCGCCGAGCATGGTGCCGGCCTGCAGCCCGATCAGCGTCACCATCGGCAGGAGCGCGTTGCGCAGCACATGGCGCACCACGACGCGGGTCTCGTCCATGCCTTTCGAGCGCGCGGTGCGGACGAAATCGAGATTGAGTACTTCGAGCATCGAGCCGCGCATGATGCGCAGATAGATCGCCATGTAGAACAGGCCGAGCGTCAGTGTCGGCAGGACGAGATGCAGGGCGATGTCGAGCGTCCGCCGCAAGCCGGTGTAACTCACGGTGATGTCCTCAAAGCCGCCGGCCGGCAGCCATTGCAGGTAGATCGAGAAGACGACGATCGCCATCAGCCCGAACCAGAAGGTCGGCATCGCATAGAACATCAGGCCAAGGGTCGAGATCAGCGTATCCGGCCATTTGTTGACGCCGCGCGCCGCGACGACGCCGAGGATCAGCCCGAAGAAGAAGGCGAAGGAGAGCGAGGCGGTCATCAGCAGGATTGTCGCCGGCAGCCGCTCGGCGATCACCGTCGCCACAGGCTTGCCGTAGATCGCCGAGAAGCCGAGATCGAGCCGGACCAGCCGCCAGAGATAATTGCCGAGCTGGGCCCAGACCGAGAGGTCGAGCCCGTAGAATTCGCGCAGCTGCCTGGCGGTGGCGGCGTCCCCCCCGCCCATCTGCGCCATCAGCGCGTCTACGGTATCGCCGGGCGCGAGCTGCAGCAGCAGGAACACCCCGATCAGGATCAGGAAGAGGGTCGGGATCGAGGCGGCAAGACGCCGCCCCGCGAGAGTCAGGACACGCATGGGAACTGGCCGAATCCAGCTTCTGGGTTGCGCGAAGAGGTCACTCCGCCAGCCACAGATCGTGCCAGGAGGCCGAGCCCCAGCGCGGCGTGTTGGAGTGGTTGCGGGCCTTGGCGCTAATCGCGGTCAGGAAGATCTGCTCGATCGGCGTCCAGATCGGCAGCTCGGTGTTGGCGCGCCGGACGAAGTCGCCATAGAGCGCCTTGCGCTTCGCCGCATCGACCTCGGTCGCGGCATCGTCGATGATCTTGTCGATGGTCGGGTCGGTCCAGTCCCACTGGTTGGTCCAGGGCGCACCCTTGGGCTGCCCGGAGCGGTACCACACCGTGGTCGAGACGGCCGGATCGTTGCGATATTGGTGCCAGCCGGTGGCGAGGTCGAAGGCGTGGTCGTCATAGACCTGCTTCAGATAGCCGCCGCCATCGGTGCGGACGATCTCGATCTTGATGCCGACATCGGCGAGCGACTGCTGGATGAAGGTAGAGAAGAGCGAGATGTCCTCGCCCCAGGGCGCTGGCAGCAGCCGCAGCGAGAAGCGCGTCCCGCCGGCCCCGGGCTTGAAACCGGCCTCGTCGAGCAGCTTGGCGGCGAGCTTCTTGTCGAACGGGTACTGCGGGCCGTTGTCGGCCGGGTAGAAGTCGGTCGAAACCGAGGGGATCGGCCCGGTGCCGCGCTTGGCGAAGTCGCCGAGGAAGTTCTCGATGAAGAACGGGATGTCGAGCGCATGCGCGATGGCGCGCCGGACGCGGATATCGGCGAGTTCCTTGCGGCGGAAATTGAACTCGATCGTGTTGGTGCGGGCGTTGCCCTCATTGCCCTTGGTCGAGACGATGAAGCGCGGATCCTTGCCGAGGCGGGCCGAGTCCGAGATCGTCAGGCCGGAGAACGGGCTGTAATGGATCTGCCCGGCTTCCATCTGGGCGGCTGCTGCGGCGCGGTCGGTGACCACGCGCCAGACGATCCGGTCGAGATAGGGCGCGTTGGCGCGCCAGTAGTTCGGGTTGCGCTCGGCGATGACATGCTGGCCGCGCTCATACTGGACGAACTTGAACGGGCCGGTGCCGACCGGGGCGAGATTGACCGGGTTCTGGCGGATGTCGCCCTTGCCCTCGTAGAGATGGCGCGGCGAGACATAGCCGAGATCCGGCAGCGCGCGCAGCAAAAGGTTGAGCGGCATCGGCCGCTCATAGCGGAACACCGCCGTCAGCGGGTCGGGCGTGTCGACCGCGGTGAGGAAGAGCTGCAGCGTCGAGCCGTAGTTCAGGATCTTCTTCCACATCTCCATCGCCGTGTACTGCACGTCGGCGGAGGTGAAGGGCTTGCCGTCATGCCAGGTCACGCCGGAGCGCAGCTTGAAGGTGATGGTCTTGCCGTCGGGTGCGGCTTCCCAGCTCTCGGCGAGGACGCCGACCGGCTGGCCCTTGGCGTCGAGATCGACCAGCTGTTCCTGGATCTTGCCGCCAATGATGTAAACGCCGGTCGAGGCCTGCAGGCTCGGGTTGAGCTGACGCTGTTCGGCGCCGTAATGGACGGTGAAGACACCGCCCTTGCGCGGCGTTTCCTGGCCGAAGGAGCGCATCGGGAACAGCACGCTGGAGGCGATGGCGGCGCTGGTCATCAGCGCGGCGCGGCGGGTCATATCCATGGATGATCTCCTGGGGCCGGCGTGCAGCTCGGCACGATGCGGTCGTGGTCAGGCCCCGTCAATGCGACGGGGCGATTCTTGGAAAAGCGGAAAACCGCACTATTGCGGCAGGAAGCTCACGATCAGGCCATTGGCCGAGGTGGCGGGAACGCTGAGCGCCGTGCCATGCCGGACGCCGACAGGGCCGAGCGCCTTGGCGGCGCCATCGAGATCCGTGCTCGCCAGCACGATCGCCACGGCTCCAGCCGGCCCTGCGCCAACCCGCACTGCATCCGGATAGCGCTTCGCGAGACCGGCGGCGTCGTAGAACAGGAAGTCGGCGCGCTTGCCGCCGGAGGGCACTAGCCAGCCATCATCCTGCTGCTTCACCGGCTCATCGATCAGCCGGCTGAGATGCTCGGCCGCAGCCTTCGGATCGTTGGCGAGCACCTCGACGCGGATGATCCGGCTCGCGCCATTGGCGTGGCTCTGCAATTCGGGAATCCAGACCGTCTCGCGGGTCAGATGCTGGCAGGCGAAGATGCGCAGGCTGCCGGGGTTCTCGTCGAGCGGCCAGCGGAAGACGTTGAACTTGGCCTCTCCCTTGCCGCCATTCGGCAGATCGACCGGGCGGCCGAAATGGACCGGGCCGAGCGGCTCAAGTCCGCGGCTCTTCAATTCGGCCGCGCCGGCGGCGGCGTCATCGGTGGTGAAGGCGGCGCGCTCGATGCCTTCACGCTCCTTGAGGAAGTCGCGGGTCGGCTTGTTGTGCTCGGTCTCGGCGAGGATGCCGAGCAGCTCGACATAGTCATCGCCGAACATGATCGTGTAGTTGCCGCTGCCGAGGATCGGCGAATGCGTGCCGCGCGGCGAGACGGTGAAGCCGAGGCGCTGCCATTGCCTGGCCGAGGCGTCGAGGTCGCGAACCGTCACCACGACGTGGTCGAGGCCGAGAATATGCTTGAGCGGCATGACGCCCCCTTATGATCAGAACCCAACGGAAGGAGAGTTCATCCGAACGCAGAGAGGGGCGCAACCGCTCCGGGATGGCGTTTCCTGCAACCCCCGCTGCGCGGCAGACATAGCGTCGGGAGAATAGTATTTTCAAGAACGCAGGCTGAGAAGCTAAAATTTGGTATAAACCAGTCGTTCATCGTCGGACAAATAGAAAATTGTTCTCCAGCAGATGAAGCGCGGGGAAGGGGCTACTTGCGGGGCGGCGATCCTGGCGGCAAGGATAGGAGCACACTGGTCCCACGGGCCGCGCTTATCCTTTTTCCAGCCGAAAGCCGCCGCTGATGACCGCCACTTCCTCCGTCGCCTGGCCACCTTCGCTCTGGGCCGCGACGGCACAGCCCGGCCCCGTGCTCGGGATGCTCGAAGGCGCGGTCGAGAGCGACGTCGTGGTGATCGGCGCCGGCTTCACCGGGCTTTCGACCGCGATCCATCTGCGCGAGAGCGGGGTCGCCGTCACCATCCTGGAGGCGGCCGAGCCGGGTTGGGGTGCATCCGGACGCAACAACGGCCAGGTCATCCCGACGCTCGCCGGCCATGATCCCTCAGCGATGACCGCCCGGCATGGCGAGGCCGGCGAGCGCTTCAACGCCGTGCTGCGCGACGCCGCGCAATATCTCTTCGACCTCGTGCGGAAATACGAGATCCCGGCCGAAGCCGAGCAGGCGGGCTGGGTCCAGCCGGTGCATTCGCCTGGGCGTTTCAAGCTCGCCGAGAAGCGCGTGCGGGAATGGTCGGCGATCGGCGCGCCGGTCGAACTGCTCGATCGTGCCGCCACAGCCGAGATGCTCGGCTCGGATGCCTGGTTCGGCGGCTTCTGGAACCGCACTGGCGGGCACATCAACCCGCTTGCCCTGACCCGCGGGCTCGCCGAGGTGGCGCTCAGGCTCGGCGCGACCATTCATGCCCGCTCGCCGGCGGTAAGCATGGCGCACCAGAATGGTCGCTGGGTGGTGACGACGGCAAAGGGCTCGGTGACGGCCCGCGCGCTCGTGCTGGCGACCAACGCCTATACCGGCGAGTTCGAGCCCGGACTTGCGCCGGAGATCGCCAATGAGGTCATCCCCGTCCTGTCCTGGCAGATGGCGACCAAGCCGGTCAGCGACAACATCGCCAAGACGGTGATCCCCGGCCGGCAGGCAATGTCGGACACGCATCGCGAGCTCTATTTCGCCCGCTGGGATGCCCGCAATCGCCTGGTCACAGGCGGCGCCGCGATTCTGCCCGGCGCGGGCGGTGCCAATTTGCGCCCGACGGTCGCGGCACGGCTGAAGCGGCTCTGGCCGCAGCTCGGCGAGGTCGAGTTCGATTATGTCTGGTCCGGCTATGTCGGGATGACCCCCGACAATCTGCTCCAGCCGCAAGTGCCGGGCTATCCGCGCATCCACCAGCTCGGGCCGAACGGTTTCGGCTGGGTCGGCTGCAATGGCCGGGCTGTCGCGCTGTCGATCTCGCTCGGCCGAGAGCTGGCCAAGGCGACGCAAGGCGTGGTGCTGGAAACGCTGGGCCTGCCGCTCTCGACGCCGAAGCCACAGCCTTTCCAGGGCCTGATCCGCCGGATCGCGCCGCTGGCGCTGCCGCTCTACCGCAAATTGGATGCGCAGGAGATCTAGGATTTTCGCGTTGCCTCGGGGCAAATGCTCAGCGCTTTAAGAGTTATTTTTCTCCGCTGCGCACGTTACGCCAGAAGCGGGCACAGACTAGCTTCCGGGAAGCGCACATTTTCCTAGCGACCCACTAGTTACTCTCGTGGATGGAGAGAAGTGCTCGCATTTGCGCATTGAGAGTGATGCACAGAGCATCGAGGAGCGATGATCAATCGCACGCTAAGTCGACCCTGCTCCGAAAGCTGAATCAGGTTCATGCTTTGCTCTAATTTTCGCGTTTTGGCCAGCGTTTGAACTGCGGCACAGTCTGCTCTCTGAGCGTTGGAGCGCGAGAGGCAGAACTTGGACATCTCACAATGGGGCGCGCCCACTGGATTGCGCCCAGCGTCTCTGGCCGAAATGGCCCATGCGATCCGATTTCTCTCGGTGGACGCAATTCTCGCAGCCGGCGAAGGTCACCAAGGTGTCCCACTGGGCATGGCCGAGATAGCGACGGCGCTCTACGCCCGGCATCTGAAATTCGACCCGGCCGATCCGACCTGGCCGGACCGCGACCGCGTCGTGCTGTCGAACGGCCATGGCTCGATGCTGCTCTATTCCTTGCTGCACCTGACCGGCCACTCCCACATCTCACTCGACGCCCTGAAGCGCTTTCGCGAGCTCGGCTCACCTTGCGCCGGACACCCCGAATACGAGCCGGCAGCCGGCATCGAGACCACCACCGGCCCGCTCGGCCAGGGCATCGCCAATGCGCTCGGGATGGCGATCGCGGAAGCTTCCCTCAATGCGCGCTTTGGCGATGGGCTCGTCGACCACCGAACCTGGGCCTTCGCCGGTGACGGCTGCCTGCAGGAGGGCGTCGGGCAGGAGGTCATCCAGCTCGCCGGCCATTTGCGGCTCGGCAAGCTCACCGTCTTCTGGGACGACAACGCCATCACCGATGACGGCGCGACCGAGCTCTCCATCTCCGAAGACGTCGCCGCGCGTTTCCGCGTTGCCAGCTGGCACGTCCAGGAGATCGACGGTCACGACATCGCCGCGATCGATGCCGCGATAGCCGCGGCCAAGGTCGATCCCCGCCCCTCGCTGATCGCTTGCAAGACGGTGATCGCACGCGGCATTCCGCGCCTGGAGGGACAGCGCGGCGGCCATTCCGGCAAGCTTTTCCCGGAGGATCGCGCCGAGATGGCCGCGCGCTTGGGCTGGACGGGCGGATCGTTCGCGATTCCCGAGCCGATCGCCGCAGCCTGGCGCGCGACGGCAGCAAGCGGGGCGCAGGAGCGCGCGGCCTGGGCCAAGCGGCTTGCTGATGCGAGCAACGCCGTCCGCGACGAATTCGAGCGCGTGCATGGCGGCACCCTGAAAGCAGGCTGGCGTGAAGCCATCCATGCCTTCAAGCAACGCGCCGCGCAGGACGGCAAGGCCGAGTTCTCGATCGCGGCATCAGGCGAGATCGCAGCAGCGCTTTATGAGGTTCTGCCGGAGATGATGACGGCCTGCGCCGATCTGGAGGCGCCGACCAACCACAAGCGCCAGCTCGCCGCCTTCAAAGCGAGCGACCGGGCTGGACGCTATCTCCATTGCGGGGTGCGCGAACATGCGATGGGCGCGCTCGCCAATGGCATCGCCGCGCATGGCGGCGTGATCCCGCTCGCGGTGACCTACCTGCCCTTCTCCGATTACGAGCGGCCAGCGATGCGCATGGCGGCGCTGATGGGCCTGCCGACGCTGTTCGTCTTCAGCCACGACTCGATCGGCATCGGCAAGAACGGGCCGACCCACCAGCCGGTCGAGATCATCGCCTCGCTGCGGGCGATGCCGAACATGCTGGTGCTGCGCCCCTGCGACGCGGCCGAGGCCGCCGAAGCTTGGGAGATCGCCCTGTTGCACCGGACAGGCCCGATCTCGCTCGTTTTCGCGCGCCAGAGCCTGCCGCAGCTGCGACGCGACGGAGGTCCCGAAAACCGCTCGGCCCGCGGCGCCTATGTACTCGCTGAAGCCGAAGGCGGTGCACGCCGGGTGACGCTGCTCTCCACCGGCTCGGAGGTGCAGATCGCGCTCGCGGCCCGCGAGCTGCTGCAACGGGACGGCATTCCCACCGCCGTCGTCTCGATGCCGTGCTGGAGTCTGTTCGAGGAGCAGGGGCGCGCCTACCGCCGGGACGTGCTCGGCGAAGGCTGTGTGCGGGTGGCGGTCGAGGCTGCGGTAAAATTCGGCTGGGAGCGCTGGATCGGGGAAGATGGCGGCTTCGTCGGCATGAGCGGCTTCGGCGCCTCGGGACCGGCCGAGGAGCTTTACAGGCATTTCGGCATCACGCCCGAAGCCGTCGCCGCGCAGGCCCGTGAACGCCTGTAAGGGTAGCAGCGATGCACAGGATCGTCTTTCTCGATCGCGACACCGTCGCCCCGGCGGTGACCATCCGCCGTCCGTCCTTCCCGCATGAATGGGTCGAATACGGACGGACGCAGGCCGATGAGGTGATCGGCCGTGCCGCGGACGCGACCATCATCATCAACAACAAGGTCGATCTGCGCGCCGAGACGCTGGCGCGCCTGCCGCAGCTGCAGCTCATCGCGATCGCCGCGACCGGCACCGACTGCGTCGACAAGCAGGCCGCCGCCGATCGCGGAATCCCGACCGTCAACATTCGCGGCTATGCGAAGGCGACCGTTCCGGAGCACAGTTTCGCGCTGCTGCTGGCGCTTGCACGCTCGATCGTCCCCTATCGTCAGGAGGTCCTGGCCGGGGAATGGCAGAAGGCTGGCCAGTTCTGCTTCTTCAGCAACCCGATCGTCGATCTCAGTGGAAAGCGGCTGGGCCTCGTCGGCGCGGGCGTACTCGGCAACCAGGTCGCCGAGATCGCACGCGCCTTCGGCATGGAGGTGGTGCTCTACGATCCTGCCGCGAAGCCCGGACAGGCGGGCATCGTCAGCCTCGACGAGCTGATCGAGACCTCTGATGTCATCAGCCTGCACTGCCCGCTGACCAATGAGACGCGCGGCATGCTCGATCTCGCCGCCTTCCGCCGGATGAAGCGCCGGCCGATCATCATCAACACAGCGCGCGGCGGCCTCATCGTCGAGGAGGACCTCGAGGTCGCCTTGGACGAAGGGCTGGTGTCCGCCGCCGGGCTCGACGTGACGCTGCCGGAACCGCCGCCTCTCGACAGCGCCTTCATGCGCCTCGCCCGCCGCAGCAACGTGATCTGCACGCCGCATGTCGCCTGGGCCTCGACCGAAGCCCAGCAGGCCCTGGTCGACCAGCTCATCGACAACATCGAGAACTTCGTCGCGGGCAATCCGACCAATGTGGTCGCGCCGGACTGAGCAGGTGCGTCTGATCTCGCCGGTAAAATGGAAAGGCGGCCTGCGGGCCGCCTTTCCTGTTTTGGCCTGTCGTTCTGCCGCGTCTTCAGTAGATCGTCAGCGCCGGCACATAGCTCACCAGCAGTAGCACGATCATCGCGACGCCGAAGAAGGGCCAGAGCTCGCGCGTCGTCTCGCCGAGCGAGGTCCGGGCGATCGAGGTCGAGATGAACAATGTGGTGCCGATCGGCGGCGTGTAGAGGCCGATGCCGAGGTTCAGCACCATGATGATGCCGAGCTGGACCGGATCGAGCCCGATCGAGGCCGCGAGCGGCACGAAGATCGGCCCCAGCAGCAGGATCGCCGGCGGCAGGTCGATCGGCATGCCGACGAGCAGCAGCAGGATGTTCATCGCCAGGATCACGAAATAGGGGTTCGAGATCGTCGCCGAGACCCATTCGGCGAAGCGCTGCGGCACCTGGTCGAAGGTCAGGATCCAGCCGACGATGGCCGAGCCCATGATGACGAGCATCACCACGCCGGTCGCGACGCCCGCCTCGACCATGCTGACCCGGAAGCGACGCCAGCTCATGTCGCGATAGAGCACCGCGCTGAGGACCAGCGCGTAGAGTACGGCCAGGACCGCGATCTCGGTCGGCGTCGCGATGCCGAAGCGCAGGCCGAGCAGGATGAAGACCGGCATCAGCAGCGCCGGCATGCTGCGCCAGGCCAGCCGCGCCAGCTCCACCTTGGAGACCGGCGCCTCCGGCGAGACATAGCCGCGCCGCCGCGCGATCCAGCTGCACAATACGATGAAGCCGCCCGCCATCAGCAGGCCGGGCAGGATTCCGGCGGTGAAGAGGTCGGCGATCGAGACGTTCGAGACCAGCGAGTAGAGGATCAGCGGAATCGAGGGCGGGATCAGGATATCGATGATCGCCGAGGTCGCGTTGTTGGCGGCGCAGAGCGGCGCCGGATAGCCTTGCCGTTTCTGCCAGGGGATCAGCACGGAGCCGAGCGCGCTGGCATTGGCGACGGCACTGCCCGAGACGCCGCCGAACACCACCGAGGCGACCACCGTCGTCGAGAGCGGCCCGCCCCGCCAGCGCTGCATCGCCTTGGACGCGAAGGCGAGAAGCTCGTTGCCCAGCGCTCCTCCGAGCATGAGCGAGCCCGCCAGCATGAAGAAGGGCAGCGCCAGCATCGGGAAGGACTGGGTCTGCTGGTACATCTGCTGGGCGATGATCGTCAGCGGGATCTGGCCCTGGACCAGCAGCGCCGTGCCCGCCGCCACGATCAGCGCATGGCCGACCGGGATGGCGAGCAGCATCAGGATGGTGAAGGAGACGATGAGGGTGATGCTCATGCGACCTGCTCCTCCGGCGCCGGGACGGGCATGGCTTCCGGCCCCATCAGGGCGACGCGCACCGCCTGCGTGGTCGTGACGACGATGATCAGGGCGAGCCCGATCGCGAGCGTGTAGTAGCCATAGCTCGCCGGGATCCCCATCACCGGGGAACGATCGATCCAGAGCATCTCTGCGAGAAGCAGGATGTCCTTGCTGAGCACGAGATAGCTGCCGATCACGATGGCCTGCCCGACGAGCAGCATGATCCGCGCGCCCTGCCGGCCGAGCATCGCGAGCACGGTCTCGACCGCCATGTGCCCGCCCTTCTGCACGCCGAGCACGACGCCCGCCATGATGAAGACCGGGAAGAGCCGCTCGGGCAGCTCCTGCGCGAAGCGGAAGCCGCCGGAATCGAGCGCGTAGCGGGCGCCGACATTGGCGGCGAGCATGGCGAGCAGCGCCGAGCCGACCGCGATGACGACGATCTCGCAGAACCTGGCGGCGAGACGGTCGATGCCGTCCGCCAGGGCGATGGCGCTGGCGCGCCACCCCGTCTCGGGCTGCCTGTCCATGACCTCAGCCCTTTGCCGCCTTGGCGAGCCGGTCGACGAAATCGCCGAACGGCTTGGTCTTCCAGGTGTCGTAGACCTTGGCGGAGGCCTCACGGAAGGCGGCCATGTCGGCGTCGTTGACCTGCAGCTTCGGGTTCGCCCGGAACTCCGCCGCGAACTTGGTCTCGGCGTCGAGGAAGAGCTTGCGTTGCAGCTCGCCAGCGTCCTTGGCGGTCGCCTTGACCACCTCGCGATCGGCCGGCGACAGCCGCATCCAGGTGATCTGCGACATCAGGAAGGGCGAGCACTCCCATTTATGGGCCGAAAGCGAGATGAACTTGTTCACCTCGAAGAGCTTGGACGAGGCGATGTTGACCAGCGGGTTCTCCTGCCCGTCGACGACGCCCTGCTGGAGCGCGACATAGAGCTCGCCGAAGGAGATCTGCTCGGTGCCGGCGCCGAGCGCCTGGAAGATGTCGATCGTCATCGGATCGGGTGGCGTGCGGATCTTGAGGCCCTTCAGGTCCGCCGGCTTCACGATCGGGCGCTTGCTGTTGGTGATGTGTCGGATGCCATTGTCCCACCAGCCGAGCGGCACCATGCCGATCTTGGCGAAGCGCTGGTCGAGCTCGCCGCCGATCGGGCCTTCGAGCACCTTGAAGGCGTCGGCCGAGGTCGGGAACAGGAAGGGCAGGCCGAGCGCCGCGAGTTCCGGCAGCAGCGCCGAGGTCGAGCCCTGGCTGTTGACGGTCATGTCGACCGCACCGGTGCGCAGGCTGGTCAGCAGGGACTGCTCGTTGCCGAGCTGCTCGGCGCCGGCGACGCGTACGGCCAGGCGACCATTGGTGCGCTCCTTGAGAAGCTCGCCGAACTTGTCGGCCGCGATCCAGCGCGGATTGCCGGCGGCGGCGTTGTGGCCGAGCGTCATGGTGACCTGCGCCTGCGCGCCGCGCGGCAGGCTCAGCACGGCCGGCATCGCCAGCCCGGCAGTGAGCAGGCTCCGGCGGTTGAGACCTCCGGTAGAGCAATCGATCTTCGTCATGTCATCCTCCCGTTTTCGCCGTTTCGACGGCTCTTGCTGCTTGTTCCGGATCAGGTCGCGTCAGTCGCGTCGCGCCCTTGCATTGCGCGATAGGCGGCGATCACCTGGCTGTCGTCATGCGCCCCGAGGCCACGCCCCGAGACCGACAGGAAGAGCTGATGGGCAAGCGCCGCCATCGGCAGCGCCGCCTTGGCATCACGCCCCGCTTCGAGGACGATGCCGAGATCCTTGACGAAGATGTCGACTGCGCTGGTCACGCGCGGCTCGCGCTCCAGCATGCGGGCGCCACGATCCCTGAGCATCCAGCTCGACGCGGCCGAGCCGGAGACGATGTCGAGCATGGCCGCGGTATCAACACCTAGCTTCTCGGCCAGCGACAGCGCCTCCGCCGCGATGACGAGATGGGCACCGCAGAGCAATTGGTTGACCGCCTTGGCCGTCGCCCCCTGCCCCGGCTCCTCGCCCATGAAGACGACCTTCGAGCCCATGGCGTCGAGCACCGGCTTCACCGCGTCGAAGACGCGCCGGCGCGCCGCTGCCATGATGGTCAGGCTGGCCGCCTCGGCGCCGACCACGCCACCGGACACCGGAGCGTCGACTAGCGCGTGCCCGGCCGCCTCGACACGGGCGGCAAGCGCTGCGACAGCCGCCGGCGGGCAGGTTGCCATCAGGATGACGATGCCAGCCGGAGAGAGCTGCGCCAGCGCGCCCTGGCCGAAGAGGATGTCCTCGGCCTGCGCGGCATTGACGACCATGAGGACGACTGCATCCCGGCCGGAGAACGCCTCAGCGAGCGAAGCGGCGACTTCGCCGCCGGCCGCCTGCAACGTGGCGCGGGCCTCGACACGCAGGTCGAAACCGGTCACAGCGAAGCCGGCCTTGCCCAGATTGATCGCCATGGGCAGGCCCATCGAGCCCAGCCCAACGAAGCCGATCGTCTTCATCACCCCTCCCCGTCGCGCGCTCCTCTTGGCGGAGCTGCAGCGTGCTGCGGCTATTTCAGCCAGTCCTTGACCTTGCCGCAGAGGGCGTCGGTCGAGATGCCGTAGCGGTCATGCAGCGTCGGCAACGCCCCCGCCGCAAGGAACTCGTCCGGCAGGCCGATCATGCGGAAGGCGGGATGCACGCCCTCGCGCATCAGCAGGCCCGCGACGGCTTCGCCGAGCCCGCCATTGACCGTGTGGTTCTCGGCCACGACGACGAGCCGGCCCGGCTTGGCGCAGGCTTCGAGAATCGTCGCGGTGTCGAGTGGCTTGATCGTCGGCACGTGCAGCACGCCGACATCGATGCGGTCCTGCTCCAGCGCCTTGGCCGCCTCCAGCGCCCGCATCGTCATGATGCCGGAGGAGATGAACAGGACCTCGTAGCCGTCCCGCAGCAGCTTGGCCTTGCCGAGCTCGAACTTGTACCCGTATTCGTCGAGCACGAGCGGCACCTGCCCGCGCAGCAGGCGCATGTAGACCGGGCCCTTGTGCCGTGCCATCGCCGGCACGATCTGCTCGATCTCGAGCGCGTCGCAAGGGTCGATCACCACCATGTTCGGCATGGCGCGGAACAGCGCCAGATCCTCTGTCGCCTGGTGCGACGGCCCATAGCCCGAGGTCAGGCCCGGCAACGCGCAGACAATCTTCACATTGCGGTCCTCTTCCGCGATCGTCTGGTGGATGAAGTCGTAGGCCCGTCGCGAAGCGAAGACGGCATAGGTCGTCGCGAAGGGCGTGAAGCCTTCGGAGGCAAGACCGGAGGCGGCGCCGAACAGCAGCTGCTCGGCCATGCCCATCTGGTAATGCCGGTCGGGAAAAGCCTGCGCGAAGATGTGCAGGTCGGTGTACTTGCCCAGATCGGCGGTCATGCCGAGGATGGAGGCGTCCTGCTTCGCCAGCTCGACCAGCGCATGGCCGAAGGGGGCTGGCCTGGTCCGCTGCCCCTCGCCCGCGATCGAGGCGATCATCGCCGAGGTGGTCAGGCGTGGCTTGCCGGAGTCGCTCTTGCCGGAGCCATTTTTGGCGGCGGGCTTCATGACGGCTTCCTCTCGTCGAGCGCCGCGAGCGCGAGCTGCCACTCATGCGCCTCGACCCGGATGAAGTGGTTCTTCTCGCGCGCTTCGAGGAAGGGTACGCCCTTGCCCATCAGCGTGTCGGCGATGATCATGCTGGGCCGGCCCGTTTGAGCCTTGGCGGCGTCGAAGGCGGCGCGGACGGCGGAAAGATCGTTGCCGTCGACGCGCTGGGTGAACCAGCCGAACGCCTGGAGCTTCTCGGTCAGCGGTTCGAAGCCCATCACCTTGGTCGAGGGCCCGTCGGCTTGCTGGTTGTTGACGTCGACGACGGCGATCAGATTGTCGAGCCCGTAATGGGCGGCAGACATAATCGCCTCCCAGACCGAGCCCTCGTCGAGCTCGCCATCGGAGAATAGGGTGTAGACGTGGGCGTCGGAGCCCTTGCGCTTGAGGCCGAGGCATTTACCGACCGCGATCGAGAGGCCCAGGCCGAGCGAACCGCCGGACATCTCCATGCCGGGCGTGTAGCTCGCCATGCCCGACATCGGCAGGCGGCTCTCGTCCGAGCCATAGGTCTCGAGCTCGTCCTCGGGAATGACCCCAGCCTCGATCAGCGCCGCGTAGAGCGCGATCGCATAATGGCCGTTCGAGAGCAGAAAGCGGTCGCGCCCCTCCCAGTCCGGGTCGTCCGGCCGGTGGCGCATGGCGTGGAAATAGGCCACGGCGAGGACATCGGCGATGTCGAGCGCCTGCGCGATATAGCCCTGGCCCTGCACCTCGCCCATCAGGATGGCGTGGCGCCGGATATTCCAGGCGCGGCGCTCGAGCGAGACATTGTGGCCGAGAGGAGCGGTGCTCATGGTTCAGCCGTGGATCAGCATGCCGCCATTGACGTCGATGACGGCGCCGGTGACGTAGGCCGAGAGATCCGAGGCGAGAAAGAGGTAGATGCCGGCGACATCGCTGGCGTCGCCGAGCCGGCCGAGCGGGATGCCCTTGATGATATCCTTGCGCATCTCGTCGGTGAGCTTGCCGCCGGTGATGTCGGTCTGGATCAGGCCGGGGGTGACGCAGTTGACGCGGATGCCGTCCGGGCCGAACTCCCGCGCCATTGCCTTGGCAAGGCCGAGCACGCCCGCCTTGGCCGAGGAGTAATGCGGGCCGCCGAAGATGCCGCCGCCGCGCTGCGCCGAGACAGAGGACATGCAGGCGATCGCGCCCTGCTTCCTTGCCTGCATATGCGGGATGAAGACCTGGCTCAGGAACAGCACACCCTTGCAGTTGATGTCCTGGACCCGGTCCCAGCTCGCCTCGTCGATCTCCAGCGTCTTCACCGGCTGGGTGACTCCGGCATTGTTGATCAAGATGTCGAGCTGGCCGAAGGCGGCGATGACTTCGTCCGCCGCCTTCTGGCAGGAGGCCTTGTCGGCGACGTCGCAGCCAACGCCGATATGCTGCGGGCCGAGAGCCGCCGCAGCCTGCTTCGCGGCGGCTTCGTCAATGTCGAGGATCGCGATGCGGGCGCCATGGGCGGCAAACAGCTTTGCCGTGGCGAGGCCGATGCCGCGCACGCTGGCCGCGCCTGAAATCGCGGCGGTCTTGTTCTGCAGGAGCATTCCATCCCTCGATCTGCGAATTCTTGCTGCCTGAGGGTGGCTCATGCTTCGGCGCATGAAAAACGCAAAGATTGCGCTATGACGTGAATCACATTCACCTGTTGGCGACACCGCTCAGGTGTTCCGAGGGGGTAGTCATGCGACGCTTGCCGCTTTCCGCGCTTCAGGCCTTCGAGGCGGCCGCCCGGACGGGCTCCTTTCGCGCTGCAGGCGAGGAACTTGGGATTTCTCCGAGCGCGATCAGCCATGCGGTCCGCAAGCTCGAAATCCTGATGGGCGCCGCACTGTTCGAGCGGCAGAGTCGCGCCGTTCACCTCAATGTCGCCGGCGAGGCGCTATTGCGCCATGTCGCCGCGGGATTCGACGAGATGCGGCAGGGCATCGAGACCGTCGGCGCCCGCTCCGGCAATCTGCTGCGGCTGCATTGCGCGCCCTCGATGGCGGCGCAATGGCTGCTGCCACGGCTGCGCGACCTCCTTGCCAAGCAGCCCGGTCTCGAAGTGCGGCTCGCGGCGGGTGTCGACTATCCGCAATTCGAGCACGACGAGTTCGATGCCGACATCTGCTATGGGCCGCCACGGCAGGAAGGTCTGATCGTCATCCCGCTCGGCGAGGAGACTGTGACTCCGCTCTGCGCGCCGGAGCTCGCCGCACAGATCGGCTCCCCCAAGGACCTGCTCGGCGCCAAGCTGATCGAGAGTGACAACAAGCGGGTCCGCTGGACCAGCTGGTTCGGCGCCAACGACATCACGCCGCCTGCACCGCGGGGCTCACGTTTCGACCGCTCTTTCATGGCGATCGCCGCGGCAGCCGACGGGCTCGGGATCGCGCTGGAATCGACGCGGCTGGCCGAGCGCGAGATCGCCGATGGCCGGTTGGTGGCGCCTCTGGCGGGACGAGCGCAGGATGTTCGCTATGCCGGGCACTACCTCGTCTTCCCGCGCGTGGCAAAGGCGCGCCGTTCGGTGCGCATGTTCGCGCAATGGCTGACGCAGGAACTGAAACTGCCAGCACCCAAAATCTAGGTTCTGCGTGCCACCACGCTCGGCAAAGTGCGAAAGCACCGCGTGACGCTGGGCACTGCCTTGAGAACACCGATATGCGTTAGGCTCGATTGCCTGAGCGCGTTCCCGGGCTGGTCCAGTTGCTTTGCGCCTGACGTTTCCCCCTATTTGCCCTCGTTCATAACTGGACTCTGTTCTCGCTGTGGTCCGTTCTGGACCGGGTTGCAAACTCGTTCGGGGTGAGGCCACCGAGGCTCGTGTGCGGCCGGTGGGCATTGTAGTCCATCCTCCATTCTTCGATCAGCCTGCGAGCGGTTGGCAGGTTGCGGAACATGTGCTCGTTGAGACACTCGTCCCAGAAGCGGCCGTTCAGGCTCTCGACGAAGCCGTTCTGCATGGGCTTGCCGGTGTGCGATGTAGTGCCACTCGACCCGGCTGTCTTCCTGCCATTGCAGGATCGCGCGCGAGGTCAGTTCGGTGCCGTTATCGCTGACCACCATGAGCGGCCGGCCGCGAAGGGCGATGAGCGCGTCGAGCTCCCGGACGACGCGCTGGCCGGAGAGCGAGGTGTCGACGACGAGCGCCAGGCACTCTCGCGTAAAGTCGTCGACGATGACCAGCACGCGGAAGCGGCGGCCGTCGATGAGCTGGTCCGCGACAAAGTCGAGGCTCCAGCGCTGGTTCGGCCCCTGTGGCGTGGTTATCGGCGCCCGCGCCCCGAGCGCGCGCTTGCTCCCGCCACGCCGGCGCACGGTCAGCCGCTCCTCCCGATAGAGCCGGAACAGCTTCTTGTGGTTCAGCGCGATGCCGTCCCACCGCAGTAGGATGTGCAGGCGCCGGTAGCCGAACCGCCGCCGCTGACCCGCAAGGGTCTTCAGCCGCTCCCGGATCTCCACATCGTCTGATCGCCGCGAGGCATAGCGATAGGTCTTCAGGTCGAGCCCGATCAGACCGCAGGCCCGACGCTGCGAGTAGCTCTTCTCCTCCATCGCCCAGTTCACGAACGCTCTCCGCGATCCGGGCTTCAGAAGTTTTTTCCGAGTGCCTCGCGCAGCGTCGCGACGTCCAGCATCGATTCCGCCAAAAGCCTCTCGAGCTTGCGGTTCTCGTCGTCCAACGCCTTCAGCCGACGTGCATCGGATACTTCCATGCCGCCATAGCGATTGCGCCAGTTGTAGGAGGTCGCGTCGCTGATCCCGTGCTTGCGGCAGATATCCGCCAACGCAATCCCGGCCTGATGCTCCTTCAGCACCGCAATGATCTGCTCTTCGCTGAACCGGCTCTTCTTCATCTCCGTCTCCTTCCGACGGAGTCCAATTCAAACCGAGGGCGCTTCAGGGGCAACGTCAGTCGCAACATCCGTATACCTCCGCCCCCCTCCCAAGGCTCGGCGGCGTCAGACGCTGCGTCAAGCCGAGATCTCCACCGAGCACCTGGTTCGCCGCTTCAGCCGTGCCTTTGCCTGCCGCTGATGGCGTGGCGATGCAGATGGAGCTGGCTCGTGTGCGTCGGCTCCTGCGAGATGGCATTACTCCTGCGCAGGTGGCGGCAGAGCTGGGCTTCGCTGACCAAAGCCACCTCAACCGTTTCTTCAAGCGGGGCAGCGGCGTGACGCTGGCCGGCTTCTCGCGCGCATTGGGGCACTAGCAGATCAATCCCGTTCAAGACCGAGGGCGCACCGTTCGGGCATCATCCACGGTGATCTGCTACTGACTGGGCCCTCGATCTTGCTTGCACTGTTTCCTATGCCTTTGGGCCCGCCCTCGCATTACGCCTCTCGCCCGGACCGGTTTCGCGGAAAGCCTCAGGCGCAGGCTGAAAAGCGGCTTCCGCCCCCCGCTCGGCGTGCAGTTTTTCGTGATCAGCATCGTCACCGGGCTGGCTCCTTCCGCGCAAGCCTGCGGTACGATCTTGTCGATGGCGACGTCGCTGTAGGCGTCCACGATTTCCCCAACTGTCGCACCACGCACTTTGCGCGATAACGAGAGACGCTCCCGACGGGTTGACATCCCGGCGACTGATATATTTAACATGATAATTAGATGATAATCGCGCTTCGGCTCTCCGGCCGGAAGGCATCTCCCTGAAGGGAGACTCCCCAGCGCTCATCGTCTCCATTCCTGTTCGTGAGGACGCCTCTCTTGGTCGCGAAGTTCGTAAGTTTCATCCACGCCGAGCGGGCGGGATATGGCCTGGCAACCGATGGCGGAATCGTCGACCTCTCTGCTCGGTACGAAGCCAGGTGGCCGACCCTGCAGCAGGTCGTGGACGAGCATGCGTTCGCGGCTCTCCAGGAAAATGCTGCTCGCCTGTCACCGGATCTGTCGCTGGAGGAGATCCGGTTCACGATTCCCTCGCTCCTTCCCGAGAAAATCATCTGCGTCGGCGTGAATTTCCCGGACCGCAACGCGGAATACAAGGACGGCAAGGAGGCTCCGGCGAATCCGTCCTTGTTTCCGCGCTTCGCGCGCTCCTTCGTCGGCCATGGACAGCCGCTCATCCGCCCGCCGGAGAGCGAGCAACTCGATTATGAGGGCGAGATCGCCATCGTCATCGGCAAGGCCGGGCGTAGGATCGCCGAGCGCGACGCGCTCGACCATATCGCGGCCCTGACGCTGGCCAATGAGGGATCGATCCGCGACTGGATGCGCCACGCCAAGTTCAACGTCACCCAAGGCAAGAATTTCGACGCCTCCGGCGCCATCGGCCCCTGGCTAGTGCCCTATACCGACGAGGCGCAGATCGCAGATATCGCGCTGACGACCCGCGTCAACGGCGAGGTTCGGCAGAGCGACCGGACCAGCCGGATGATCTTCTCGTTCCGGAAGATCATCAACTACGTCTCGACCTTCACCACCCTTGTTCCCGGCGACATCCTGATCACCGGCACGCCGACGGGCGCAGGGGCGCGCTTCGACCCGCCGGTGTGGCTGAAGCCGGGCGACATCGTCGAAGTCGAGGCCGACGGCATCGGCCTGCTCCGCAACGCCATCGCCGACGAGGCCTGACCGATGCTGACGTCTGACCAGATCGAAGCCGCCGCGCTGAGCCTCGACGAGGCCGAGCAGACCCGCCGGCAGACGGGACTAATATCGCTGCGCTTTCCCGGAATCTCGACGGACGACGCCTACGCCATCCAGAATGCCTTGGTGAAGCGCAAGCGCGCGGCCGGCCGCAAGGTAATCGGCTGGAAGATCGGCCTGACCTCCAAGGCTATGCAGTACGCGCTGAACATCGACACCCCCGATTCCGGCGTGCTGCTCGACGACATGAGCTTCGAAGAAGGCAGCACCGTGCCCAAGGAACGCTTCATCCAGCCCCGCGTCGAGGCCGAGATCGCCTTCGTCATGAAGGCCCCGCTGAAGGGTCCGAACGTCACGGTCTCGGATGTGCTGAACGCGACCGACTACATCACGCCGGCGCTCGAAATCCTGGATACACGCATCCTGCGCGTCGATCCCGAGACGAAGCAGACGCGCACCATCGTCGATACCATCGCGGACAATGCCGCGAATGCCGGCATCGTGATGGGGGGGCGCGCAATGCGGCCCGATCAGGTCGACCTGCGCTGGATTGGAGCCATCGTCAGCCGCAACGGCGTGGTCGAAGAGACGGGTCTCGGAGCCGGCGTCCTGAACCAGCCGACCCGCGGCGTCGCATGGCTGGCGAACCGGCTCGCGGCCTATGGCGATAAGATCGAGGCCGGCCAGGTCGTGCTCGGCGGCTCCTTCATCCGGCCGATCGAAGCACGTCATGGCGACACCATTGTCGCCGATTACGGCCCATTAGGAACCGTAAGCTGCTTCTTCGAGTGAGATCAGGAGCGATCTGACTGCTGGCCAAGTCACGCGACGTCGTTGAATGGCGCCGCGGTCTATCGCGCAAACGCCAGGGCGGCATAGCGCTGTCAGCCTACTCCCCTCCTCCGCCGGCATGTCCGGCACGGAAGTCCCTCCGCGACCGCGTCAAGATGATTAACGCGCTAATCAATTTGATATTTAACGTGTTACATGTCATCAAACATCTCCGTCATGCGGGGGCGCACCTGCCCCACGTCCGTTCAAGCCGCTGGGAGGAATGAATGCTCGGTAATATCTGCAACAAATGGGTCCTCGTCGCCGGGTGCCTGCTGGCCGGCTCTACTGCCGCCACCGCCGAGAGCGGCGCCACGCAGAAGGCCGTGAAGGCACGCGGGGTCCTCAATTGCGGCGTCTCGACCGGCGTTCAGACCGGCATGAGCACGCTCGACGGCGCCGCCAAATGGACCGGCTTCGAGGTTGATTTCTGCCGCGCCGTCGCCGCCGGCGTCCTTGGCGATCCCCAGAAGGTCAAGTTCGTCCCGCTAGAGATCAAGACCGCCTTCACGACACTGCAGTCCGGCGGCATCGACCTGCTGGCTCGCACCGCCACGCACACCTTCATCCGCGACATCGAGCTGAACGTCGAATGGGCCGGCGTGTACCTCTACGACAGCCAGGGCTTCCTCGCGAAGAAATCGCTCGGCGTGAAGAGCGCCAAGGAGCTCGACGGCGCCTCGATTTGCGTCTCGGGCGGCTCCAACTATGAGCTCAACCTAGCCGACTACTTCCGCAAGAACGGCCTCAAGTTCACGCCTGTCACGGCCAATACCCGCGAGCAGAACGAAAAGAACCTGGAAGCCGGGCGTTGCGACGTCTACGCGAACGTGCTCAGCGCGCTGGCCGGCGCCGTTTCGAAGCTCGGCAGCCCCAACGACTGGGTCGTGCTGCCTGAGTTGATCTCGATGGAGCCAATCGGCCCCGTCGTGCGCAAGGACGATTCCCGCTTCCGCGATATCGTGGCCTGGACGCTGAATGCGCTCATCGCCGCCGAGGAACTGGGCATTACTCAGGCCAATGTCGACGAGATGAAGAAGAGTTCGACCTCGCCCGAGGTACAGCGCCTGCTCGGCGTCACCGGCGATTTCGGCGTCAAGCTCGGCATCGACAATGACTGGGCCTTCAACACGATCAAGGCCGTGGGCAACTACGGCGAGATGTTTGCGCGCAATGTCGGCGACAAGAGCCCGATCAAGCTTGAGCGCGGCCTGAACAACCTCTGGAACAATAAGGGGCTGATGTCCGCCCCGCTGATCCGCTGAGCCGAACACGCAGCCGAGGCCGGTGCTGACGCCGGCCTCCCAGCCCCGCCGAGCAGCCCTACGTCCAAGATGACGATCTCAGTACCCGATCATCCGCAGCGTAGCCCGTTGGGGCGCCGACGCATCCTGGGCTGGCTCTACCAGGGTCTACTCGTCGCGGGTCTTGCCTTGATCGCCTATGTCGCGATCGGCAATCTCTACGCCAATCTGGCCGCCCGCGGCCTCAAGCTCGGCTTCGACTTCCTCTGGCAGGAGGCGGGCTTCGAGATCGCCTTCCACCTCATTCCCTATACGGCCAGCGACAATTACTGGCGCGTCTTCCTGATCGGCATCACCAACACCCTGCTGGTCACGGTGCTGGCCATAGCGGCCTCGACCGTGCTCGGCTTTGCCATCGGCATCGCTCAGCTTTCGAGCAACTGGACCGTGTCCCGTGCCGCGCGGATCTATGTCGAGGTCGTGCGGAACCTGCCGCAGCTGCTGCATATCCTGATCTGGTACAATGTCGCCCTGCGGGCGCTGCCCGCACCGCGCGCCGCCCATTCGATCGGGGACGCAGCCTACCTGTCCAACCGCGGCATCTACATACCTGGTCTGACGACAGATCGCCCCGGCCTGCTCGCTCTGTCGATCCTGCTCGCGCTCATCCTCGCCCTCGTCCTCTTCCGCAACCTGACGAGCTATGCGGAACGGACCGGCCGAACGGTCAATGCCTGGCTTCCCGCATTCGCCGTGCTAGTTGCCCTGCCCGCACTCGCGATCGTCCTCTCGGGCGCGCAGGTTTCCTTTTCGGTGCCCCATCTGCGCGGCTTTAACTTCGTCGGCGGCTGGGTCATCGTGCCGGAAGTCGTGGCGCTCGTCCTGGCCATGGCGATCTACAACGCCGCCTTCATCGGCGAACTCGTCCGCGCCAGCATCGAATCCGTCAACAAAGGACAGCGCGAAGCCTCTGCCGCAATCGGCTTCGGCTGGTGGCAAACGCTGCGCTTCATAGTGATCCCGCAGGCGGTGCGCGTGCTACTGCCGCCCCTGTCCAATCAATACCTCAACATCCTGAAAGGCTCGTCGCTGGCTGTCGCGATCGGCTATCCCGACCTTGTCGGCGTCTTCACCGGCATCAGCATCAACCAGACCGGCCGCGCCATCGAGATCGTCGCCATGACAATGGGCGTCTATCTCGCCATCAGTCTTCTCATCGGCGCGCTGATCAACCTGTTCAACCGCATGACCAGGATTGTCGAACGGTGACCCAAGCAGCCGCTCTTCCCGAGACCGGCAGCGCCCGGCCTTCCCCCCTGCGCGCCTCCAATCCGCTGACCCGGCTGCTCGGCGGCTTGCGCGGCCGCATGTTCGGAACCAGGCGCGACGCGCTTTTGTCGCTGGCGGTCCTGGCGATCCTCGGCGGCATCGCCTCGGCCATCCTCCCCTGGGCCCTGGTCAACGCCACCTGGACCGGCGCGAGCCGTGCCGACTGTACCGGCGGCGGCGCGTGCTGGGCATTCGTCGCCAGCAAGGCGCCGCAGTTCATCTATGGTTTCTATCCGCCGCTCGAACGCTGGCGGCCCGACATCGCCTTCAGCCTGCTGCTCTTCGGGCTGGTCTGGCTGATGGTGCCGCGCATCCCTGGCAAGGCCTATGCCATCGCCTTTATTGCGCTGGTGCTGCCGATCACGACGTTCCTGCTGCTGCGCGGCGGCTTTGCGGGGCTGCCTCTGGTGCCGAGCGACCAGTGGGGCGGCTTCATGCTAACCATGATCCTGGCGGTTTCCGGCATCACCTTCTCGCTGCCGTTCGGCGTGGTCTTCGCACTCGGCCGTCAAAGCAAGCTGCCATTGATCCGCTGGTTCTGCGTCGGCTTCATCGAACTCTGCCGCGGCGTGCCTTTCCTCACGGTGCTGTTCATGGCCATCGTGATGCTGCCGTTCTTTCTGCCACCGGGCACGAAGCCGGATCCGCTTGCGCTCGCGGTCGGCGGCATCATCTTCTACGAGGCCGCCTATATGGCCGAGGTGGTGCGCGGCGGTTTGCAGGCGGTACCCAAGGGCCAGTACGAGGCCGCGATGGCGATCGGCTTCGGCTACTGGCGTACCATGCTTCACATCATCCTGCCTCAGGCCGTCCGCAAGGTCGTTCCGGGCGTCGTCAACACCACCATCTCGCTGCTCAAGAACACAACGCTTGTGATGGTGGTCGGCCTGTTCGACCTGCTCAACATCGTCTCCGCCGGCGTGTCGGACCCGCTCTGGGCGGGTTCCCAGGCCGAGGGCTATTTCATCGTCGGGCTGGTCTTTTGGCTGATGAGCTTCGGCCTCTCCTGCTACAGCCGAGCCATCGAGGCCGGTTTCGCGCGCGCCGATCGCTCCTGAACGCAACCGGGTCAATCACTGCCATGACACCGCCTCTCATCCGGCTCGCAAACCTCAACAAGTGGTATTCGGACTTCCACGTTCTCAAGGACATCGACCTTGAGGTCCGGCAGGGCGAGCGCATCGTTGTCTGCGGCCCCTCGGGCTCCGGGAAGTCGACGATGATTCGCTGCATTAACGGCCTCGAGGCCTATGAGCAGGGCGCGATCACCGTCGGCGGTGAACTCGTCGCCCAGAACGACGACAATATCGAGAAGATCCGTCAGCGCGTCGGCATGGTCTTCCAGAACTTCAATCTGTTTCCGCACCTTTCGATCCTGGACAATCTCACGCTCGGGCCGATCAAGCTGAAACATGTGCCGCGCGCCGCCGCAGAGGCCCGCGCGATGGAATTGCTGGAGCGCGTCCATATCGGCCACCAGGCCAGGAAATTCCCGAACCAGCTCTCCGGCGGCCAGCAGCAGCGCGTCGCGATCGCGCGCGCGCTCGCCATGGACCCCGACGTGATGCTGTTCGACGAGCCGACCTCCGCGCTCGACCCAGAAATGGTGAAGGAGGTGCTCGACGTCATGATCGAGCTCGCCCGTACCGGCATGACCATGATCTGCGTCACCCATGAGATGGGCTTTGCCCGCGCCGTCGCCGACCGTGTCGTGTTCATGGCGGACGGCGCCATTGCTGAAGTCGGCGGGCCCGATGCGTTCTTCTCCGCCCCAAAGACCGAGCGCGCGCGCCAGTTCATCCAGCAAGTCATCCACTAGCCGGTCGGTCGCCCACCGGCATCCCCAAGCACAGAGCAACGCCTAGCCTATCCTTCGGAGAGCTTGACCGTGACCGCATCGCCGTCCTCAGCCTATCCCTACCGCCTGCGCCTGCCCGGCCCGATCACGATTCCCGAGCGCATCCGCCAAGCCACCGCGCGCTCGATCGTCAACCATCGCGGTCCAGAGATGCGCGTAATCCTCGAGGAGATCCAGCAATGGATCAAACCGCTGTTTGGGACGACTGCACCGGTGCTGACCTTCGGCAGCTCGGGGACGGGCGTCATGGAAGCCAGCCTCGCCAACGTGCTCGCGCCCGGCGAGAAGGTCCTCGCGCTTGTCCATGGCCAGTTCGGCGAACGCTATGCCCAGATCGCCCGCGCGCTCGGGGCCGAGGTCGACGTCATCGAAAGCGAGTGGGGTTGGACGCCGGATCCGGCCGTGATCGCCGCCAAGCTCGATAAGAACGACTATCGCGCCCTGGTCGCCGTCCACAACGAGAGCTCCACCGGCGCGGTCACCGACCTCGCTGCGATCGGGGCGCTGCTGCGCGACCGCGATACCCTGCTTCTGGTCGACTCGGTCAGCGGGCTCGGCGGCCTGGAACTGCGACAGGACGAATGGGGCGTCGACATCATCGTCACCGGCTCGCAGAAGGCGCTGATGTGCCCGCCTGGCCTCGGCTTCGCCAGCGTCAGTGAAAAGGCCCGCAAGGTCATCGAGCGCGACGACCGCTGTGCGCGCTTCTACCTCGACATGCGCAAAGCCCTGGCGGTCGTCGACAAGCACGAGACGGCGTTTACCTGCCCGGTCTCGCTGCTGTTTGGCGTCCATGAAGCCCTGACGATGATCCATGAGGAAGGACTGCCGCAGGTCTTCGCCCGGCATAAGCGCCTGTCGGATGCGATGCGGGCCGGCTGCGTCGCGCTGGGTCTCCCGGCCTTTGGCGATCAGGCGACCGCCTCGCATACGGTCGTCGTCGCCTCCGTGCCCGAGCCGCTGACCGGCGGAGCCATCGTCAAACACATGTACGAGACCTACAACACCGCGATCGCAGGCGCTCGCAACAAGCTGACCGGCCGGGTCATCCGCATCGGTACGATGGGGCTGATCAGCGAAGCCGACGTCCTGACCGACCTCTATTTCCTCGAGCGCAGCCTGACCGCGCTCGGCCACGCGGTGCCCACTCCCGGCTGCGGTGTCGCCGCCGCCGTCGCCTCGCTCAGCTGAACCGCATCGGATTATCGACATGCCTCATATCTGGGTCGAATACTCGGCCAACCTCGAATCCCGCATCGACGTCTCCGGTCTGCTCAAGACCACGCAGGACGCTCTGATCGGCGACGGCGCCATCTTCCCCTTCGCCGGCGCACGCACGCGGGGCGTTCCGGTCGCCAACTATCTGATCGTCGACGGGCACCCCGACAACGCCTTTGTGCACGTGATGCTGCGCATCGCTAAGGGCCGCTCAGACGAGGACAAGAAGGCGGCCGCCCGCCGGGTGTTCGATGCGGTGAAGGCCTATCTCGCCGCTGTCAGCGCCGCGAGCCCGCTCGGTATTTCCGTGCAGATGGAAGAGGCCGACGAGACGCTCAACTTCAAGACGAGCAATTATCGTGACTATCTGAAGCAGCGCGGCAACCCCGAGAAGCCCGAGGCTTGACTAGGCGGTGGCGCGACCGTGAACCTTGGTCCGCGTCGCGCTCCGCCTCCGGGACCGATCATGACTGAGAATACGCATAAGGGCGCCGGACCGATGCCGAACGATACCAACCCATCCGAGGCACGGGTCCGGATCAGGCATTTCTCGCGCTCGCTGCCGATGTCGCTGCTACGGGCGCGAGAATCCGTAATGCGCCATTTCCGCGCCAGCCTCCGCCGCTTCGGCATCACCGAGCAGCAGTGGCGGGTGCTGCGGGCCCTGAACTCCCAGAGCAGCCTGGAGGTGACGGAGCTCGCGGAAGCGACGTTCCTGCTCGGCCCCAGCCTGTCGCGCATCCTCAAGGATCTCGATGAGCGCGGACTCATCCTCCGCAGGACCTCGGCATCCGACCACCGTCGAGGTATCATTTCGATCTCGCCACAGGGCATGGAACTGATCGAGCGCGCCGGCGTGGAATCTGAAGCGATCTATTCCGAGATCACAAGGCGATATGGCAGCGAGCGCTTGGCCGAACTACAAAGCCTTCTCCGGCAGCTTGAAGAGTGTTTAGAAGGGCCGGAGCTTGCGGGTTGAAGCGAGTTAGTGGGCTGCGACACGTCGCGGTGCCCCCAACACGCCCCTCGTGCTGTAACCTAGTCCGTATCGCCTAGATATGCTTCGGCTTCAAAGGTGGTTTCGGTCCGATGATGCGACCGAGGTTCCACGCCTGATGAGGCAGCTGTTTCTGCGGATGGATATCCATGGCAGATCCCCTCATGGGACGCCGCATCCGGGATTACTTTATCAAATGTTGCACTCGCCGTGGCGCTCGCCTTCGATCGAGACGCGTGAGAAGACGACCTCGGCATGAGACTGAAACGCAGACCTCCAGATTCGCGGCGTATCCATTGCCCACGACCGCGGAAAAGGATGCGATCCATTGCGGACTGGGCGCGACCGCAATCTCAATCGCCCGGCAGCCGGTGAGAACCCGGTTTCAAGCTTGTGCCCGATAGCAAACTGGCTCGGCACGTAGACCTGGCCGGGGTCTCTCCGGTCCGGGTTACGACGGCGCGCTTCTACGTCAAGCCGTCAGCGCGGCCTTGACCTTCTGCGGAATGAAGGGGGTCGAGCGCAGCCGGGCGCCGGTCGCGTCGAAGATCGCGTTCGAGATCGCCGAGGGGACCACCGCCGCGGTCGGCTCGCCCGCACCCCATGGGGCCTGGTCGGGGCGGTCGATCAGCTCGACGCGGATATCGGCCATCTCAGGGAAGGTCATGATCGGGTAGCTCGCCCAGTCGAGGCTGGTCGACATCGCCCGGTCGAAATGGACTTCCTCCTTCATCGTACGGCTGACGGTCTGGTGGATATTGCCCTCGATCTGGCTGATGACCCCATCGGGATTGATGATCTGGCCGCAGTCATGGACGACATGGAACCGGGTGGTGCGCACCGCCCCGCTCGCCGTATTGACCTCGACCTCGGCGACGACGCCGACATAGGTTCGGGTCTTCTCGTATTTCGTGTACGAGACACCGCGCCCCTTCAGCACGCCGGCCGAGGTACCGCTCGCCTTGGTCAGGGGCGAGGCGCGCGCCTCCCATTTGACGAAGGCCCGCAGGCGCTCGAGTAGCTCGATGCCGCGCTTGTCGTCGAGATACTTCAGCCGGAACGCCAGCGGATCGACGTTCGCCGCGGCGGCGAGTTCGTCCAGGAAGCACTCATTGGCAAAGGTGTTCTGCATCCGCCCCGGCGCCCTGATCCAGGACGGACGGAAGGGCGTGGTCTCAAGCCGGTGGCAGATCGTGCGGATATTGGGAATCCCGTAGGGGATATCCGAGTTGCGAATGACATTCCCGGGCGAGAGCACCGGCGGCGCCGGCAGACCGGCCAGCTCCTGCGCCACCAGCGGACAATTGCCCGGCATGCCCTGAGGCACAAAGAAGCGCGAATCCCAGGCCGTGACCTCGCCCTTGTCGCTGAGCGTCGCCTTGAGGTCGATGAGGGTCGGCGGTCCCATCGGCTCCCAGCCGTGCTCGTCGGCGCGCGACCACTGCACGCGCACCGGCATGCCGATCAGCTTGGCGATGAGGGCGGCATCGGCGGTCGCATCCTCATGGCCGTTGCGGCCATAGCAGCCGGCGCCCTCGAAATAGATGCAGCGCACATCCTCGGCCGGCATGGAGAACATCTCGGCGAGCTGCTTGCGCAGATTATGCGTCGCCTGCGAGGCCGACCAGCAGGTCAGCTTGCCGTCCTTGAACTCTGCTATGCCGCAGGACGGCCCGATCGAGCCGTGCAGGTTGATTGCGAAATCATAGGTCGCGGACAGCGTGCGGCCGTCCTTGCCCATGGCGGCCGCGACATCGCCGATATTGCTGGTGACGTCGTCTTTAACGACCTTGGTGCTGCGCACATGGTCCCAGAGCTTGGCCTGTTCGGGCAGCGTCTCGGATTTCGACCATTTGACGGCGAGCTGCTGCGAGGCCCTGACGGCGTTCCACTCGCTTGGTGAGACGACGGCGAGGAAATCCTTCTGGCGCACGACCGTGACGCCGGGGATGCCAGCGATCGATCTCTCGTCGACGCTTTCGAGCCTGGCGCCCAGCGCCGGCGGCCGGACCACGCGGGCATGGACCATGCCGGGGACGCGAACATCCTGCATATAGGTGAACTGGCCGGTGACTTTGCCGGGAATGTCGATGCGGGCGACGGACTTGCCGACGACCTTGAAATCCTTCGGCGCCTTGGTCGCGACCGGCTTCTTCGGATCGAGCTTGAGGTTGAAGCTCTTGCCGCCGATCAGCGCGCCATAGCTCACCGACTGGCCGGACTTGGCCTCGACTACGCCATCGACGACGCTGAGCTCCCCCCTGGCGACCTGAAGCCGCCTGGCAGCCTCGTCGAGCAGGGCGTTGCGGGCCGTCGCCGCAGCCTGGCGCAACTGGATTCCGCCGTTCTGGATCGCGAGGCTGCCCGAGGAGATGCCCTGATCGGGGGTCAGCCCGGTGTCTCCCTGGATGAACCTGATCGCGGCCATCGGCAGGTCGAGCTCTTCGGCGACGATCTGCGGCAGGGCGGTGGCGACGCCGGTGCCGAGATCGACCTTGCCCGAATAGACCGTCGCGATTCCGTCGATGTCGATCGAGAGAAAGGCGTCGACTTCGGTCACCGCCAGCGGCTTGGCGGCGGGCAGGCTCGCGCCCTGCGCCAACGCCTCGCCGGCGCGGCCTGCAAGCGTGAAGCCGACGACCAATGCGCCCGAGCCCTTGAGGAGCCGGCGCCGAGACATCTGAATGTTCATGATCGCTCTCCTCACCCGTTGCTGGCGGCGCGCAGGACGGCCTTGACGATGCGGGTATGCGTGCCGCAGCGGCAGAGATTGTCCTTCAGTGCTTCCTTGACCTCGGCTTCGGTCGGCCGCGTGTTCTTGCTGAGGAAGGCGGCGGATTTCATGATCATGCCGTTGATGCAGTAGCCGCACTGTGCCGCCTGCTCCTCGATGAAGGCGCGCTGCACCGGGTGCGGCTTTTCGGGCGTGCCCAGGCCCTCGAGCGTCACGACCTTCTGCTCGGCGGTGAGCGAGGACAGCGGCACGACGCAGGAGCGCACCGCCTCGCCGTCGACCTGCACGGTGCAGGAGCCGCATTGCGCCATTCCGCAGCCGAAGCGCGGGCCGCGCAAGGCGAGGTTGTCGCGCAGCGCGTAGAGCAGCGGCATGTCGGGATCGTCGACGGTGAGCGTTTCCCTTTTGCCGTTGACGTTGAGTGCCTTCGAAATAGCCATTGCATCTCTCCAGATGACGAGCGGATCGGCGTGACGGCAGATCCACCTCACTTTATTGAGCGCTCGGACGCACGCCGGCCCCGCCCCCGATCCAGCGGGCGCGACCAGGGGAGGATCTCGCTAGGCGGGCAGATAGTTGACCCGGCTCAGGGGCACGTCGACGCCGACGATGTGCTCGTCCGGCAGATGCGCCTCCCCGCGGGCATGAGGGATGTCGGCGAAAACCTCGCCTCCCTCCGTCCGGATGCCATAGCGCACCGAGGCTCCCAGGAATTCCTTGTGGGACACCTTGCCCTTGACCCGCACGCTGGCCGTCTCGGCCTGGTCTGCGGCGAGCGCCAGCCGCGCATTTTGCGGCCGGAAGAACAGTTTGGCGCCGTTGCGGTGCTCGTCGGGCACCGGGAACCGGCTGCCGCAGGGCAGTTCGAAGACCTGCTCGCGGCCATTCGTCCGCATCGCCCCGTCGAGGATGTTCGCCGTTCCGAGGAAGCTGGCGACGAAGAGATTGACCGGGTTGTCGTAGAGCGCCATCGGCGTCCCGACCTGTTGGATCACGCCATCCTTCATCACGGCGATACGGTCGCAGATCGTGTTCGCCTCCTCTTGGTCGTGGGTGACGAAGATGGTGGTGAGGCCGAGCCGGCGCTGCATCGCCAGCAGGTCGCGCCGCACCTGCACGCGCAGGCTCGCATCGAGATTGGACAGCGGCTCGTCGAGCAGCAGCACCGTCGGCTCGATCGCGATGGTCCGCGCCAGCGCGACACGCTGCTGCTGGCCGCCGGAGAGCTCCGAGGGCCGGCGCGAGCCGAGATGGCCGAGGCCGACCAGTTCCAAAGCCTTGTCGACGCGGCGCCCGATCTCGTCCTTGGGCAGCCTGCGCTCTTCTAGCCCGAAGGCGACGTTCTTGCGCACGCTCATATGCGGCCAGAGGGCATAGGACTGGAAGACCATGCCGACATCGCGCTTCCAGGGCGGCAGGGACAGAACCTCGCGCCCACCAACCGTGACGCTGCCGCTCTGCGGCGTGTTGAAGCCCGCGATCACCCGCAGCAGCGTGGTCTTGCCGCAGCCCGATGGACCCAGGAAGGCGAAGAACTCGCCGGGCTGGATCTCAAGGTCGACGTTCTTCAGGACCTGCAACGAGCCATAGGACAGATTGACCTTGCGGATCGAAATGCCGGCGGTCTTGAGCCCGCTCGCGTCGATATGTGTCATGGCGCCTAAACCTCCGGCGATGGGACATCGGGAACAAGGGAACGGGCGGTCGGCGCAGCCATCACGCCCCCTCCTCGCGCCGGCTCGGAGCCGAGCGCCGCTCGAGGTAGACATGGCTGAGGTAGGTGCAGACGCCGACGATAACGACGGCGAGCACGCCGAGCGCGGCGCCAGCGCCGCGGCCGGCAGGCGACTGCATGAAGACGTAGAGCCCGTAGGCGAGCGGCGCATCGGCCGTCGACTGCACCAGCATCATGGTTGCGGACAGCTCGACCGCAGCGGTCGCGAAGCTGGTGACGAAGCCGGCGACGATGCCGCCGGTCATCAGCGGCACCACCACCCGTCGGATCGTTCGGGCCTTGGTCGCGCCGACATTCTCCGCCGCCTCCTCGAGAGAGACGGACACTTGTTGCAGGGCGGCGCTGCAGGCCCTGAGGGCGTAAGGCAGACGGCGCACGCCGAGCGCGATGGCGATCATGCCCCAGAACGCCGCCAGCGATCCGCCCCAGGGCAGTTCGATCGCGTAGTAGGTGCGCAGATAGCCCATGCCGAGGACAACCCCGGGCACGGCGAGCGCTGACATGGCGATGAAGTCGAGCCAGCGGGCGCCGATCACCTTGGTTCGCGCGACGAGGTAGGAGATGGCCGTGCCGAGGCAGACGCCGATGATCCCGGCCAGCGTGGCATAGATCAGCGTGTTGGTGATGAGCTGCGAGGATTCACCGAAGATCGTGCGATAGTGCGCGAAGGTGAAGCCGTCGGGCAGCGGCGCATAGGACCAGATCGTCGCGAAGGACAGCAGCAACAGGCCGAGATGCGGGGCGAGCACGATCGCCAGGATGAAGCCGATCACGCCATAGGCGAAGACCGCGTCGAGCCGCGTCATCTGCCGCTTGGAGAGGCCGCCACCGCCGCGCTGGATGGTGGCGTAGTCCTTGCCCCGCGTCGCGAAGGAGGCCAGCCAGAGCGCGAACACCGAGAAGACGATCAGGACGACGGCGATGACGTAGCCGATCGGGTCGGCAATGCCGATCGAGGTGATCCGCAGGAAAGCCTGCGGCGCCAGCATGTCCTGGACGTTGAGCAGCAGCGGCGTCGCCAGATCGTCGAAGACCTTGACGAACACCAGGGAGGCGCCGGCGATGTAGCCCGGCATGGCCAGAGGGAACACCACCTTCCGGAACAGCCGGAATCCATGCGCGCCAAGATTCTGCGCCGCCTCCTCCATCGCCCGGTCGATATTGCGCAGGGACGTCGAAAGGTTGATCAGGATGAACGGGAAATAGTGCACCGCCTGGACGAAGATAACGCCGTTGAGGCCCTCCATCAGCGGGATGTTGATGCCGAACCAGTCTCCCAGCAGCAGATTGACCGTGCCGTTGCGCCCGAACAGGAGCTGCATTGCGATGGCGCCGGCGAAGGGCGGCATGATCAGTGGAATGATGCCGAGGGTCTGGATCATCACAGCGCCACGGAAGGCGAAGCGCGTCGTGATGTAGGCCAGCGGCAGCGCCAGCACCGTCGCCCAGAGCACGGACATCAGGGAGACGTAGAGCGAATTCCAGAACGAGCGGAGAAACAGCTCGTTGCGCAGGAAGTCGTAGACATTGATCAGCGTGAAGGCGCCGCTGTGCTTGTCCTGGAACGCAGCCACGATCACGGTCAGCACCGGGACGACGAGGAAGGCAAGCAGGAACAGCGCGATCAGCCCGGCCGCAGCGTATTGCCCGAATGCGACGCCGCCCAGCCGGACGGCGAATCCCGGCCGGTCGGCCAGGTCGGTCTTGGTAATCGACGACATTATGAGCCTTGTCCCCTACGCCACTCGATCTGGAAGGGCGGCTCCGGCGCCTGCCGGAGCCGCCTTTCGCATGGGTCAGCCGGCCAGCTGGGCGGCCTTGTCGGCCAGTTGCTGCGCCTTCGCGTAGTTGTCGCGGGCGAAGCTCGCCCATTTCTGCTCCAGCTCCGCCTGGCGCGGGCCCTTCTTCTTCTCGTTGGAGCCGTGGAAGGCCTCGGCGAACTCGGCCGATTGCGCCTCCTTCTCGTCGAACGGCATCAGGGCGATGGCCTCGCGCGCCTGCGCGGCCAGCGTCGCGGCTTCGGCATTCGGCCGTTTGGCGAGCTTGGCATCGACGGCATGCAAGGTCTTGGTGACGTTCTTCAGCGGCTGAAGCTGGAAGCTGATGAGCTGGTCGAAAACCACGTCGACGATGGCGTAGCGCTTCTCGGAACGGTCCACGTCGAACTTGAAGCCGCCACCACCGCCCCATTCGATCGCAAAGGGGTTCGGCGTTCCGGTGGGCGCCTTCTTGTAGGAATCAGGGCGCACCGGCAGGCGGCCGACCGTCGGCTCGAACAGGATCGCCTGACCGTCCGGCGACAGCATGAATTCGATGAACTTCTGCGCCGCGGCACGGTTTGGCCCGTCCTTCACGACGCCGATGTTGGAGGGCACGATCGTTGTATCGCTCGGGTGCACGAACTCGACCGGGAAGCCGGCGCCGCGCGCAGCCAGGGCCTGGTAGTCGAGCACCACGCCAAAACCGAACTGTCCGGAAGTCACGCCGTCCGGCACGCCGAAGGAGCGCTCGGTAATCAGCCGCATGTTGCCGCAGACCGACTTCAGCAGCGCCCAGCCATCCTTCCAGCCTCGCGCCTGCAGGATGGTTTCGACCGTCAGATGGGTGGAGCCGGAACGCGAGGGCATCGCCATCGCGACATGGTCGAACATCACCGGAAGGGCCAGGTCGTTCCAGCCCTTCACGGCCGGCAGGTTGTTGGCCCGGACATAGCGCGAGTTCCACATGATAGCCGCGCCGGAGAGCGCGAAACCGGCATAATAGCCTTCCGGATCATTGATCGGATAATCGCCGATCTTGGCCGGCACGCCGGTGTCGGCCGGCACGAACTTGGCCAGAAGGCCCTCGCCCTTGAGCACCTCGAAGGCATCGGGCGCCGAGGCCCAGAAGATGTCGGTTGCGCTCTTCGCCCGCGTCTCGCGCAGATAGGTGACGGCGGCCTGGGTGCCGCGCTGCTGGACCTCGACGTTGATGTCCGGATTGAGCTTTTCGAAGGCTGCCTTGTAAGCCGAGGAGAGCTCCTTCGGCAGGGAGGTCACGATCGAAAGTGTCCGCTTCTGCTGGGCGTTGACGGACGCAGACAGAACGACCGGCGCAAGGCACGAGCCGATCAGAAAATCTCTACGCTTCATGTGTTTCCTCCTACCATGTTGGTTTTATTTTCTTTTTTCCCGCCTTGTTCTTGTTGTCGTTGAATCAAGCAGACGTTCAGAAGTCGAAACGCGTAGTCCTTCCGCTCGCGCCGGTCGGGTCAGCCGCCGCGAGTTCAGGGTTGCAGATAAGGTCTGCCGGCACGGTCAGGCCGTGCCGTTCAGCGCAAAATCGAAGATGTCGAAGTTGCGCAGGCGTTGGGCACCGACGCGCGCCTGGTATTCGGCGCTGAGCGGGCGCGAGAGCATGAATGGCACGGGCTGCTCCGAGAGCCCGCCATGCGAGCGCAGCTTGTGGCCGTTGAGACCGGTCAGGTCGTGCTCGTCGGGACGCGAGCCGATCACAGTATGGGTGTCGCCGATCGCGACGAAATCGCCCTCGCGCTCCAGCGGCATCTCGAAGCGCCCGGCGGCGCTGACGCCGTCGAGCACCAGACCGACCCCCGGGATGCGGGCAGCCGCGTCCATCAGCACATCCGCCGGCGTGTCGCTGGTGGCGTAGACCCGCACGAACGAGCCGAGCGCGCCGTGATGCTTCACGAAGGGGTCGGTGATCGGGCAGATCACCCGGGCCGAGCCGGCGCCGAACTGCTGGTTCAGCAGGGTTTCGAGATAGACCACCTGGGGCCGGCCGTCGGGCCCGCTCTTATCGGTCATGCCGTGGTCGGCGACGATGCCGACGACTGCGTCGAGCTCGAGCAGGCGGCCGACGCGCTGGTCGACATCGCGGTTGAACTGATCGGCCAGCGCATCACCCGGTGCGGCTGCGTGCTGCACCATGTCGGAGAGCGAAAGATAGAGCAGGTCGGCGCGCCCGGCTTCGAGCAGCTTGATGCCGGCATCGAGCACGAAAAGAGAGAGGTCGGGGCTGTACATGTCGGGGGCCTTGCGTCCGACGAGCGCCTCGACATTCTCTATGCCGTTCTCCGCGAGAGTGGCCTCGCCGGCGCGTTCCGAGGAGAAGCAGATCCCCTTCAGGCCGCTGCCTAGCATCTTGCGCAGCTTGTCCTTGGCGGTAATCGCCGCGACGCGCGCCCCGGCATCGGCAAGCGCAGCCAGGATCGTGCCCGAGGCGACCAGCGAGGCGTCGGTGATCATCACCTCCTTGCCGGTCGCCCGGTCGAGATAATAGTTGCCGGCGATTCCGTGCACTTTCGGCGGAGCGCCGGCGACGATCGACATGTTGTTGGGGTTGGTGAAGGTCGGCATCGCGGCATCGGCGATGGCATAGAAGCCCTGCGAAATGACCCGCGAGATATTGGGGAGCAGGTTCGCTTCCAGGCCATGCGCAATGTAGCGCGGATCGCAGCCGTCGAAGCAGATCACGACGGTCGGAACGGTCGGCCTGCGGTAGCTGCGGCCGTTGACCCTGATCTCTGCGTTGGTCCCCATCGTCATGCCAGCCATTCCTTCGTTCCAGGCGATGGGGTGACGATAGGGGCTTAGATCGCGCGAAAAAATCGATAATAACTCACCTATCTGTGCGCTAGAGTCACATGAGATGAAACCTCGCGAATTGCCGCTCTCGGCCCTGCGTGCCTTTGCCGCCGCGGCTCAATGGACCAGCCTCGGCCGCGCAGCCGACGAACTCGGCGTGACCCATGGCGCCATCAGCCGGCAGATCGGCAAGCTCGAGCAATGGCTGGGACAGGACCTGTTCAGTCGGCAGGGCCGCCAGCTCGTGCTGACCCCGACGGGCGAACTGCTCGCTTCGCGGATCGGCCATTCGCTCACTGAGATGATGTCGGCCTGCAGCGACATCGCCGGCACCGGCAAGCGCCATGTCGTGACGATCGAGGCGCCGACCACCTTCGCGATGTACTGGCTGCTGCCACGGCTGAAGGAGTTCGAGGCGCGCGCGCCCGATACCGAGATCTCGCTGGCGACCCGGATGACCAATCAGAGCTATGATGGCCCGCTGGGGGACATCGTCATCACGCGCGATCGCGGGCTCGATCGACGTCTGCAGAGCTTCGAGAAGTTCGTGCTGATGAACGAGGACATGCGCCTCCTGGCGACGCCGTCATTCCGGGAGACGGCCGATGTCAGAAGCGCGCGCGACGTGCTGCGTCACCAGATGATCGGCACGGTGACACGCCCGACCGACTGGCCCAACTGGCTGAACAGTGCGGGGCTGCGCGGCGAGCATGTCCGCTTCCGCCACCTATTCGATCATCTCTTCATCGCACTGCACTGCGCCCGCGACGGGATCGGGACCATCGTCGCCCCTTACAACCTGTTCCAGAACGATGTGGGCAAGCCGATCTTCTGTCCGGTTCTCCCCGAGATCGGCTTCCCTGGGCAGTCCTACTTTGTCCACTACCGCTCGACGAGCCGGGCCGGATCGATCGCGAAGGTCGTCGAGCTATTGCTTGGGTGCAGATCGGGCGTGCTCTGAGGGAGTATGGCTGAGATCAGTAGGGGCGCCGCCATGCTGCTCCTCGCTCAACTGCACTGCCTGAAGGCAGACGGTCCAGACACCAGCAATGGGCCAAAGGCGGCTCCGCTCCCCGCCTCTGTTCCTACCGCTTCGAGGCGAAGAGCCGGCTGATCAGCCAGAGCGGCACGACGATCAGCGCGCCGGCGATGGCCCAGCCGCCGACCTCGCGCACCGCGCCGAAGCCGAGATTGCCGAGCGAGCGCACGAAGCGCAGCGCACTCTCATAAAGCCCCGCCGGCGACAGGCCGAGAAAGGCCATCGCCGCGCCGACCAGCAGCGAGATGAACAGCAGGCGCACGAGGACGCTGAGAACGGAGCCGCCGAGAAAGCGCTCGATGCCGCCATTGGCCATGCCGTAATCTCCTCTGGACCGACCCTGCGAGATAAATCAGCCCACGCTTGAACCGGGCCTGAACCTCGCCGTCAACTGATCCGTGTCCATTTTGCTGCCCTCATCCTGAGGAGCCGCGTAGCGGCATCTCGAGGGATACATCAGGAGGCTCTGGAACCGGCTGGAACATCCTTCGAGACGCGATCTGCGATCGCTCCTCAGGATGAGGCCGCGTTCGGTTCGAGCCCTCAGCTCGTCGCGGAAGCGCCCGCGGCAGCCCAGCCGGCCCCCGCGATCTTCGCGGCCGCGATCACCGCCTGGGTGCGGCTGTCGACGTCGAGCTTGGTCAGGATCGCCGAGACATGCGCCTTGACAGTCGCCTCGGAGACGCCGAGTTCATAGGCGATCTGCTTGTTGAGCAGCCCTTCCGACAGCATCATCAGGACGCGCACCTGCTGCGGCGTCAGCGTCGCCAGGCGCCGGACCATGTCGGCGGTCTCGTGATCGACCGGCGCGGAGAGATCGACGCCGGGCGGGGTCCAGACGCCGCCATCGAGCACGGCGCGGATCGCCTCGCCCATCTGCGCGACCTCGGCGGTCTTCGGCAGGAAGCCCAGCGCCCCGAACTCGATGCAGCGGCGGATCACCGCCGGGTCGTCATTGGCCGAGACGACGATGACCGGAATCTCGGGATGGGCCGCGCGCAGGAAAAGCAGGCCGGAGAAGCCCTGCACGCCGGGCATGGTCAGATCGAGCAGGATCAGGTCGAGATCGGCGGCCTCGGCCAGCGCCTGGCCCAACGCCTCGAGCGAGCCGACCTCGCTGACCTCGGCCCCCGCCAGCGCATGCGAAACCGCCTGGCGCAGGGCGCCGCGGAACAGCGGGTGATCGTCCGCGATCACGATCCGTGTCGGATGCCCCGTCATAGCCATCTCCAGCGCCGCCCCCCGGCTCGGGCGCGTTCGCGCCCGCTAAAATTTCAAGCGCCCACGCTCCGGCGCTGTCAATGCCCAAGTGTCGACGAATGTCGTAAGTCGGCCTCTTTCAACCTGCCATGGCTCGCATTTTTTCAGCTCGCGGCCGGCAGTAGCGCTTCCAGCGCCTCGATCCGGTCAGCCTCGCCCGGCGGCTTGTCCCAGCGGATGCGGCTGATCCGGGGAAAGCGCATGGCGATGCCGGATTTGTGCCGCGTCGAGCGCTGCAACCCTTCGAAGGCGACCTCGAAGACGAGGCCGCTCGACGGGTTGTGCGTCACCTCGCGCACCGGGCCGAAACGATTAAGCGTGTTTTTGCGGACATAGCGATCGATCTCGATCAGCTCCTCATCGGTGAAGCCGAAATAGGCCTTCCCGACCGGCACCAGTTCGTCCGCACCCGCCTCGCCCACCCGCCAGACGCCGAAGGTGTAGTCGGAATAGAAGGAGGAGCGCTTGCCGTGGCCGCGCTGGGCATACATCAGCACGCAGTCGATGAGCCGGGCATCGCGCTTCCATTTGTACCAGTAGCCCTTCGGCCTGCCCGGCAGATAGGGCGAATCGAGCCGCTTGAGCATGCAGCCCTCGACGGCTTCAGCGTCGTTTCCGGCTCCGGCGGAAACGGGATCGGCGCGGGCCGCCGTCAACTCTTCCCAACTGCCGAAGGGAATGCGCGGCGAAAGATCGAAGCGCGCGCTGTCGAGCTTGCCGAGGAAGGCTTCGAGCCGGGCGCGCCGCTCCGTATAGGGCAGGCCGCGCAGATCCTGCTCGCCCTCGGCGAGAAGGTCGTAGACGCGGATATGGGCCGGGAATTCGGCCAGCATCTTTGCGGTCACCGCCTTGCGGTTGAGCCGCTGCTGCAGCGTGTTGAAGCTCTGGACGACGCCATCGCGCATCACCAGCAACTCGCCGTCGAGCGCGCCGTCCTGCGTCAGCGCTTCGGTGAGATCAGGAAAGGCACCGCCGATCTCCTCGCCGGTGCGGGAATAGAGCCTGACGGTGCGGCTGCCATCGGGCCGCGCGCCGGCGACGGCCTGGACCCGAATGCCATCCCATTTCCATTCGGCGGCGAATTCGGCCGCGTCGAGCTTTTCGAAATCGCCGTCCTCGATGGCATGCGAGAGCATGACCGGCCGGAATGGCGCCGGGTCGGTCGCCTCGGGACGCGGGCCCCTGCCCTCCAGCCAGGCGAAGAGCGCGGTATAGGGCGGCTCCAGCCCATGCCAGACCTGCTCGACCTCGTCGGCGGGAATGCCGCCAAGGCTCGCGGCGGCGGTCTTGGCGAGGCGAGCGGAGACGCCGATGCGCAGGGCGCCGGTGATCAGCTTGAGCAGGGCCCAGCGCCCGGTCTCGTCGAGCGCATCGAGCCAGGAGGCGATCAGGCGCGGCATCTCGGTCTTGCCGGACTTTTGCAGCCCGGCGACGACATCAGGCAGATGCGGCACGTCGTTGGCGCCATGCCGGGCCGGCCACATCAGTGCGACAGTCTCCGAGAGATCGCCGACATAGTCATAGGAGAGCGCGAAAAGGACGGGGTCAGTGCGCTCGGCGATCAGCGCGCGGATCAGGCCGGGCTTGGCGTTCTGGAAGACGAGGCCGCCGGTCATCGCCGCCAGCGCATAGCCGCGATCGGGATCAGGCGTGTTGCGCAGATAATCGGTGATCAGCGCGAGCTTGCCATTGCGGCGCGGCTCATAGGCCAGGCGGTCGAGCAGCCAGGCGAAGCGGTTCATGGAGCAACCTCCGCCGGCTTTCCCTCCGGCTCGGCTTCCCCCTCGTCGCCATAGCCGACGAGATGCAGCGGCATGCCCTTGAGCCCGGCGGTGCCGCACCAATGCGCCAGCGCCTCGGCCTCGCCATGGGTGATCCAGATCTCGCCGGCCTGGACCTCGCGGATCGTCTCCTGGAGATCGTCCCAATCGGCATGGTCGGAGATGATCAGCGGCAGCTCGACGCCTTTCTGGCGCGCCCGCGCCCTGACCCGCATCCAGCCCGAGGCGAAGGCGGTGACAGGATCGGGGAAGCGGCGCGACCAGAGGTCCTGGATGGCACTCGGTGGGCAGATGACGATCTCACCCGCCAGCGCCTTGCGTCCCTCGGCCTTGCGCTCGCCGGGCTCGATCTTTCTGACATCGCCGAGCGGGATACCCTCGGCCTGGTAGAGCTCGGTGATCTTCTCGACCGCGCCATGGATGAAGAGCGGCCGCTCGTAGCCGGCCTCGCGGATCAGCGCCATCAATCGCTGCGCCTTCCCCAGCGAATAGGCGCCGACGATGTGGGTGCGCTCGGGAAAGAGCCTGACGGAATCGAGCAGCTTGGCGGTCTCGGCGCTCGCCGGCGGATGGCGGAACACCGGCAGGCCGAAGGTCGCCTCGGTGATGAAGACGTCGCAGACGACCGGCTCGAAGGGCGCACAGGTCGGGTCGCGCTCGCGCTTGTAGTCGCCGGAGACCACGATGCGCAGACCTTTGTGCTCGACCACGATCTGCGCCGAACCGAGGACATGCCCGGCCGGCACGAAGCGGAAATCGACCTCCCCGATCCGAGTGGTTCCGCCGGGCGCCGCCACCTGCCGCGAGCCAGCGAAAGCCTCGCCATAGCGGAGCGCCATGATCGCCAGCGTCTCACGCGTCGCCAGCACCGCGCCATGGCCGGCGCGCGCATGGTCGGAATGGCCATGGGTGATCAGCGCCCGCGCAACCGGGCGGACCGGATCGATATACACGTCGGCGGGCGGGCAGTAGAGCCCGGCCGGTGTCGGAATCAGCAGTTCCGAAGGCCGCAGCGGCGGCCGATTGCCGAAGGCTCTTGTCATCGTCCTTCAAGATAGGCCCGGGCATCTGCCCGAAAAAGGCAGGAACGCCGCTTTCCGCCGACCGGAAGCCGATTGCTTCCGAGGATCATGAGGTCATCCCCGGCTTGCCCCCGGATCCATCGAAGAACGCCGGAGCCTTGCGATGGATCCCGGGGCTCAGGATGACGGCGGTGCAGAGGCTCCTTCCGCTGCCGGAAACGGCGCGCCGCATGTTCCCATTTCGTTCGGCAGAGCCTATCTCTGTCGGCGCATGGACGCGGTCGCCTCTCCCCTTCCCCCTGCCTTCGCCGCCTGGTTCGCCAGCCGCGGCTGGAACGTGCGGCCGCATCAGCTCGCACTGCTGGAGGAGGCCCGGGCGGGGCGCTCGACCCTGCTGGTCGCACCGACCGGCGCCGGCAAGACGCTCGCCGGCTTCCTTCCCTCGCTGGTCGAGCTGACCGAGCGCGGTAGCGAGCGCGAGGGGCTGCACACGCTCTATGTCTCGCCGCTGAAGGCGCTTGCGGTCGACATTGCCCGCAATCTCGAAACCCCGATCCGCGAGATGGGTCTCTCCGTCAAGGTCGAGACCCGCACCGGCGACACCTCGCCGGCCAAGCGCGCCCGCCAGATCGAGCGACCGCCCGACATCCTGCTGACCACGCCGGAACAGCTGGCGCTGCTGGTCTCGCATCGCGATGCCAAGCCGTTCTTCGCCGGCCTGCGCCGTGTCGTGCTCGACGAATTGCACGCGCTCGTCACCTCCAAGCGCGGTGACCTGCTCTCGCTCGATCTTGCCCGCCTGCGCGAGCTGGCGCCGCAGATGAGCGCGGTCGGACTCTCGGCGACGGTGCGCGAGCCGGCCGATCTGCAGGCCTATCTCGGCGGCGCCTGCACGCCATCCGGCCTCGTCACCGTCAAAGGCGGTGCGAAGGCTGAGATCGGCATCATGCACACCAAGCGGCGGCTGCCGCTGGCGGGGCACATCACCGCTCATGCCGTCGACGACATCTATGCGGCGATCCAGGCCCACAAGCTGACACTCGTCTTCGTCAACACGCGCATGCAGGCCGAATTCATGTTCCAGGCGCTGTGGAGCGTGAACGAGGAGACGCTGCCGATCGCGCTGCATCACGGCTCGCTCGATGTCGGCCAGCGCCGCAAGGTCGAGGCGGCGATGGCGGCGGGCAAGCTCAAGGCCGTCGTCTGCACCGCGACGCTCGATCTCGGCATCGACTGGGGCGATGTCGACCTCGTCGTCAATGTCGGCGCGCCCAAGGGCGCGAGCCGCCTGATGCAGCGCATCGGCCGCTCCAACCACCGCATGGACGAGCCCTCTCAGGCGCTGCTGGTGCCGTCGAACCGCTTCGAACTGCTCGAATGCCGCGCCGCGCTCGATGCGGTGGCGGAGGCGGCGCAGGACACGCCGCCGCCACGGATCGGCGCGCTCGACGTGCTCGCCCAGCATGTGCTGGGGGTCGCCTGCTCCGACGGCTTCGAGCCCGACGCACTCTACGAGGAGGTCCTGACGGCCTCGCCCTATGCCGATCTCGCCCGCGCCGATTTCGATGCCGTCGTCGATTTCGTCGCGACCGGCGGCTATGCGCTGAAGAGCTATGAGCGCTTCGCCAAGCTGCGGCGCAGCAAGGACGGGCTCTATCGCGCCAGCAATGCCCGCGTGATCCAGCAATACCGGATGAATGTCGGCACCATCGTCGAATCGACCATGCTGAAGGTCCGGCTCGGGCGGGCCAGGCCGGCGCGGCCCGGCAACCAGCCCATGCTCAGCCGCGGCGGGCGCGTGCTCGGCGAGCTGGAAGAGTATTTCGCCGAGACGATGACGCCGGGCGACACCTTCATCTTCGCCGGCGAGGTGCTGCGCTTCGAGGGCATCGTCGAGAACGAGGTGGTCTGCTCGCGCACCAGCGCCGGCACCGACCCGAAGATCCCCTCCTATGCCGGCGGCAAGTTTCCGCTCTCGACCTTCCTCGCCGCGCGCGTGCGCGCCATCCTCGCCTCGCCGAAGGAATGGGCGAAGCTGCCGGACGAGGTCTCGTCCTGGCTGCATGCGCAGCGCCTGAAATCGCGCCTGCCCAAGCCGGGCGAGCTCTTGGTCGAGACCTTTCCGCGGGCGGGCCGCTTCTTCCTCGTCGCCTACCCGTTCGAGGGCCGCCTCGCTCACCAGACGCTCGGCATGCTGCTGACGCGCCGGCTGGAACGGGCGCGGCTGAAGCCGCTCGGCTTCGTCTGCAACGATTACGGCATCGCGGTCTGGACGCTCGGCGACATGGCTGCAGCGATCGCGCGCGGGGCGCTCTCGCTGGACGATCTCTTCGCGCAGGACATGCTGGGCGACGATCTCGAGGACTGGCTGGCCGAATCGGCGCTGATGAAGCGCACCTTCCGCTCCTGCGCCGTGATCGGCGGGCTGATCGAGCGTCGCTTTCCCGGCCAGGAGAAGAGCGGGCGGCAGGTGACGATCTCGACCGACCTCGTCTACGACGTACTGCGCCGGCACCAGCCCGACCATGTGCTGCTCCGCGCCGCGCGGGCCGATGCCGCGACCGGCTTGCTCGATATCGGCCGTCTGGGTCAGATGCTGACACGGATCAGCGGGCGAATCGTGCATCAGCCGCTCGATCACGTCTCGCCGCTCTCGGTCTCGGTCATGCTCGAAATCGGGCGCGAGGCGGTCAGTGGCGAGGCGGCCGACGAGATCCTGGCCGAGGCGGAGGCGCAGATGCTCGAAGAGGCGATGGCGTGAACCTGGCGGCGAAGCAAGCGACGCAGACGGTGGCCGAGGCCTTCATGCTCGGCCGGCTCGCGCTCGTGCCCGATCTCTCGGGCGCGCTCTATCTGCCGGATGAGCGCACGCTCGTCGTCGCCGACCTGCATCTGGAGAAAGGCTCGGCCTATGCCGCCCGCGGCGTCCTGCTGCCGCCCTATGATTCGGCCGCGACGCTCGCTTTGCTGGGTGCGGCGATTGCGCGCTACCAGCCGGCGCGGGTGATCGCGCTCGGCGACAGCTTCCATGATCGCGGCGCCGAAGCGCGGATCGACGATAGCTGCCTTGCGAGCCTGCGCGCGCTCCAGGCCGGCCGCGACTGGCTCTGGATCAGCGGCAACCACGACCCCCAGATCTCGGCTGCGATGGGCGGCGCGGTACTGGACGAACTCGAACTATCCGGTGTCGCGTTGCGGCATGAGCCCAGCCACACGACGGCAACTCCGGAGATCGCCGGCCATCTCCACCCTGCCGCCAAGGTCCGGATGCGCGGCCGGGCGCTGCGCCGGCGCTGCTTTGCGCTCTCCGCGGCGCGCTGCGTCATGCCGGCCATGGGCGCCTATGCCGGCGGCCTCAATGTCCGTGACGCGGCCTTCCGGCCGCTGTTCGGCGTAGGCCTTTCCGCCCATATCCTCGGCGACGGAAGGCTGTTCCGCATCGACCAGCGCCTGCTGCTGCCGGATTGACGCACGCCAAGGCCGCACGATCCGTGCTCCCATCCGAAGGCAGGACGCCCCTCTGCGCCCGCGGCATTCCAGCGCCCTTCAATTTCAGACACAGAGATATGCGCGGAACAGGTTGCGTCGGGGCGGGGCTTGTGGCATCAGGACGCCGCTTCGGAACGACGCGGCGCCGGCAAGCCCTTCAAGGGCGCGGCGCAGACGGCACGATCCTGCTGCGGTAGCTCAGTGGTAGAGCACTCCATTGGTAATGGAGAGGTCGAGAGTTCAATCCTCTCTCGCAGCACCAGCCTTTCCCGGGATGACCAGTGATTTTCCAATGGCAACGGGATAGTTGCGTGATTAGCGCGACTTGCGGCCCACCATGTTCGCCGAGAGCTCCGACCTACGAGTGGCGAGCGGCCGAGCTTACGGCCATTAAGCTCGTTATCTCTGAAGGCTGAACCTGGATTTTCCGACTGGTTTGACTGTCAAATTGACGTTGCCGCCTGAGCCGCGAACCGCACGTTCACGCCCACGATCGCGCTCAATGTCGCAAGGATAAGCCGGAGCTTTCGAAGCGATGATAATTCGGCTTCCGAGGCTGTGCGTGATCCGTTTCGCCTTGGCTGATCGGTCGGTCACGGTTCCACGACCTCGACTTCCAACGCGTCCATCCCCCGTTCACGAGCTTCGGCCTGCGCCCTCGCCGAAACCGCGATCTCGACCATGGACCGGACATGCTTGTCCGTGTGATCGGCCATCACCTGCATGCGCCAACGGCAGGCGTTGCGGGCGACAGCGGGGAACTCGACCAGATTGACGATGCCACCTTGCTCGGCCGCGTATTTCGTCATGGGCCGCGAGATCGAAGCATTGCCGAGGACGACAGGCACGATCGCGCTGGGCTGCCCCATGACAGTGAAGCCCTCGGCGGAAAGTCCGTCTCGGAGCAGCCTCGTGTTCGCCAGCAGGCGTGCCCGACGCTCGTTGCCTTCCTGGCTGTCGATGATCGAAAGTGCCGCGTCGCTGACGGCTGCCTGGATTGGCGTCATCGCGTTGGTGAAGGTCGATGGTCCACAGCTCGATCGCAGGGCGAACTTCAGGCCAAGATCGTTGCAAGCGACGAAACCTCCTGGCGAGGCGAAAGTCTTCGAGAACGAACCCATCAGGATGTCGACCTTGCCGACGATGTCCTGCGCATGAAGGACGCCGAGGCCGCGGTCTCCGAGGGCTCCGAGATCATGGACACAATCGACCAGCAGCGTCGCGTCGTAGCGACGGCAGAGAGCCTGGAGCGCGGCGATATCAGGAATATCGCTGTCCATGGAGAACAGGGTTTCGGTCACGACGAGGATGCCGGCCCGCGGATCACTATCCCGAATCCGCTTCAGACGCTTCTCGACCGCGCCGGTCGACAGACGCGGGAAGCGGCTGACATTGACTGTTGCTGCACGCGCGCCCTCCTGAAGGCATGCATGCGCGAGGATGTCGATGACGACGTGATCGGTCTCCCAGACGAGCGTGACAATTGACGGATTCGTCCACGTGCAGCATCAGCGAAGAGCGGCTTGGGGCAATGTTGAATGCTGAATGCGAACGGGTTCGGCGATTCCGTGGTGACGCTCCACGCGCCCGCCGCGGCGTCGGAGATATGGCTCGTGGCAATCACGTGCATGGCCCAGGATTTCGGCTGCACCGGGAGGCTCCCCTTCGCCCATTCCCGGCAAGGCCGTGATCGGGGAGACGAAACCCGGCTTTACCCGCGCAGAAGAGCCCATTCCGAGCGAATGTTACGTGGGCGGCAGCTCAATGTCGGATAGAGAAGCGCTCGTAGACCGCATTTACGAAGCGGCGGTCGTGCCGGAATTATGGCCGGGCGTTCTGCATGACATCGCAGAGTTGGCAGGCTGCTTCGGCGGCATCATCTTCACGACAACGGCACGCGGGATAACGCGCTGGACAGGTTCTGACGAAGGCAAGCGCTTTTTCGACGCGTTCCTGGCCAATCGTGCGGCGCAGGAAGACAATGTTCGCTTGAAGCGGGGCATCGAGGCCAAGCGTCACGGCTTTTTCGGCACTCATGAATTGTATGGCCGCACTGAAAGGGAGAGCAGCGCAGTCTATACGGAGTTCCTTTTGCCAAATGGCTGGGGGTATGCGGCCGGCAGCGTCCTGCCGATGCCGAATGGCGATCTCGCGGTGTTCGATCTGGAAAGGCGCTTCGCGGACGGACCGGTTTCGGCCGAGGAGCTTGCACAATTGAACGCGCTCTGGCCGCATATGGCGCGATCAGCGGCGCTCTCGATACGCCTTCAGCTTCAACGGGCCCGCGCCATCGTCGACACGCTGGACAAGGCAGGCATGCCCGCTGCCATTCTGAGTGGCCAGGACAGGATTCTCGCAGCGAATTCCGCATTCGAAGCGATGAAAGAGCAGGTCGTTTTCCTGGCTCACGGGAAACTCGCCTTGGCCGATGTCGCAAGCAACCGCCTCCTCGCGCAGGCGCTTCATGCGATCCGCGCATCCGTCACGACGATGAACTCCATCCCCGTTCCCGCGCAGGCCGACAGCTCCGCCGCCGTGATCCACGCTCTTCCCTTGCCGGGAGAAGCATCCGACGTGTTCTATGGAGCCACAGCCATCGTCATCGTCACCAAGCTGGATCGGTCAACGTCGCCATCCGCCGAAATTCTGACCGGCCTGTTCGATCTGACGCCGGCCGAGGCGACCGTGGCCAACCGGATACTCGCAGGCCTTTCCGTCAACGAGGTTGCGATCGAGCGCCGCATCTCCCGGGAAACCGTCAGATCTCAGGTCAAGAAAATCCTCGCGAAAACAGGATCTCAATCGCAGGCGGACTTCATCCGGAGGTTGGCTCCCCTGGCGATCTAACGGACGGGCGCTTGCCTGTGCTTCATCGCATGCCCTGCGGGATCTTCCGCCCGGATAGGCGCCAATTCCAGCCGAAGGCCGGGCGATACCAGGGAGTGTGACCGCCTGAGCCACGGTCGAAACACCTCGCGCGACGCATTGGCACAGACCCGAAGCGGCGCTCACCGCCGCCCGCCTACCCCCTGCCGTGACCGAGGCTGCAACGTAAAGAGGCCCGTGCGGCTGCACGGGCCTCTTTGGAGACGGGTCTTGCAAAATGGTCCGGAGAGGCGTGCCAGGCCATGCGGAGCGGCAGCGGGCCGAGGCCCGGTGCGCTATTCCGCGCGGCCGAGCGGCTCGCCGACACCGGTGCGCGCCGTGATCAGCTCGTAGTGCTCGACGCGGCGATGGGCCGCGAAGTTGAACATCGTCTCCTTGCCGAAGCGGGTGGCGTCGAGGTCGCAGCCATGGACGAGCACGCCGTCGTCGTCATGGTCGAGCTCGCCGACGATCTTGCCATCCGGCCCGACGATCAGCGTGCCCCCGAAGAGCGGGTAGCCGTCCTCGACGCCGGCCTTGGCGACCGCGACGACCCAGGTCGAATTCTGATAGGCGCCGGCCTGCACCGACAGGCGGTGATGGAACATGCGGTCGGCCAGGGTCTCGGTCTTGGAATGGCCGTTGACGGTCGGCGTGTTGTAGCCGAGCACGACCATCTCGACGCCCTGCAGACCCATGACGCGATAGGTCTCGGGCCAGCGCCGGTCATTGCAGATCGCCATGCCGACGAGGCCGCCCTCGAAGTTCCAGACCGGGAAGCCCCGGTCGCCGGGCTCGAAATAGCGCTTTTCGAGATGCTGGTGCGCCCTGGTCGGGTCGAGCTCGGCATGACCCGGCAGATGCACCTTGCGGTACTTGCCGACGATCGAGCCCGCCCGGTCGACCAGGATCGAGCTGTTGAAATGGCGGCCTTCCGGCGTCAGCTCGGCATAACCGAAACTCATGGCCATGCCGAGACGGCGGGCGGCATTGAAGAGCGGCTGCGTGTCGGGCCCGGGCATCGCGGCCTCGAACCATTGGTCGGCCTCAGCACGATCCTCGCAGTACCAGCGCGGGAAGAAGGTGGTCAAAGCGAGCTCGGGATAGACGATGAAATCGGCGCCACGCGCCTTTGCCTGCTCCATCAGCGCGATCATCCGGCGCACGACCGAAGCGCGATCATCGGCGCGATGAATGGGGCCGAGTTGAGCCGCTGCGACGGTGAGAAGGCGCGACATCGGGGAAGACTCCTTGGAACTGGAACAGCCAGATCGAACGGGCCGCAATCTAGCCGAGTGCCTTCAGAACAAGCATATGCTATTTCTCCGCTCACACATAAGCGGATGTTATGCGCAATGGCGATGAATCTTCGGCAGATCGAGATGTTTCGCGCGGTCATGGCGACAGGCTCGATCAGCGGGGCGGCAAGGCTGCTCTCGGTTTCGCAGCCGGCGATCAGCCGTCTGCTTTCCTACACCGAGGATCGGCTCGGCCTGACGCTGTTCGAGCGGGTCAAGGGGCGCGTCCAGCCGACGCCGGAGGCGCGGCTGCTCTTCGCCGAGGTCGAGCAGGTCCATCAGGGCGTCACTCGGGTCAACGAGATGGCGGAGGAGCTGCGCCGCGGCAGTGCCGGCTCGGTCAGGCTGCTGGCGAGTCCGAGCGTCGGCCATATGCTGGTGCCGAAGGCGATCGCGCGCTTCCGGCAATCCCACCCGGATGTGCGGGTCGAATTCGAGATCCTGACGCTGACGGACCTGATCGCGCGCATCGCCAGCCATCGCGCCGATCTCGCCATCACCTCCATGGCCGTCGACGATGCCAGCGTTAAGGCGGAACAACTCGCCGAAGGGCGCCTGCGCGTGATCTTTCCGGAGGGGCACCCACTCGGCGCAAACCGGGTGCTGAAGCTGGCCGATCTCGTCCCTTATCCGATGATCGGCTACGGCTCGCAGACGCCCTATGGCATGATCGTCAACCGGGCGCTCAGCGCCGCGCCGAAGCCGATCCGCTTCAATGCGCAGGTGCGCTTCACGCCGAATGCCTGCTGCCTCGTCCAGGCCGGCGGCGGCATCGCGATCGTCGACGAGTTCGTCCTGCTCGACAATGCCTGGCCGAACATCCGCTCGCGCCCGCTGGTGCCGAAGACGACGACGCGGCCGCACCTGCTGTCCTCGCGGATCGAGCCCCTGTCGCGCGTGGCGCGCAGTTTCGTGCGCGATCTCAGGGAGATGGTGCCGACACCGCCCGATTCCGCCGCGCTCGACTGAGGCACGACGAGGCGTTCCTCGCCCGATGCGCATCTCGCATGAAGCCATTCCATAACCGGAGATTATGTACCGCAGCGAAATTGGTATTTGATTCGATTGCCGTCCCCGCTGTTTCTGTCGAAAGGGGAACCAGAAAGGACGACCACAATGTCGAAGACCAAGTCGAGCGCTCTCACCGCCGTGTTCAGCGCCGCCATCGCGCTTGCCGCCCTGCCCGGCGCCGCGCGCGCCGCGGACAAGGTCCATCTCATGCTCGACTGGATTCCGACGGGCGACTACGCGCCCTATTATGCCGGCATCGCCTCGGGCATCTATGAGCGCAACGGTATCGAGCTGCGGATCAGCAAGGGCAACGGCTCTGGCGACACGCTGAGCAAGGTCGCCGGCGGCGCCGCCGAGATCGGCATGGCCGACATCTCCGCATTGTTCACGGCCCGGCAGCGCAGCTCCGTGCCGCTGAAGATGATCGGCGCCGTCTACGCCCACTCGCCGCACTCGCTGTTCGTGCGCAAGGATTCCGGGATCACCACCTTCACCGGCCTCGAAGGCAAGAAGATCGGGATCACGCCCGGCAACAGCCATCGGCTCTATTTCCCGGCCGTGGCGGCCGCCGCCAAGACCGATCCGAACAAGATCGAATGGGTGACGGTCGACGGCTCGGCGATGGGCCCGCTGCTGATCAGCGGCAAGGTCGACGCCATCCCATCCTATTCGACCAACTTCTACTACCAGAACAAGCAGGCCCAGAAGGCCGGCAAGGAGCTCGCCTTCCTGCCCTTCGTCGAGGCCGGCTTCGCGATCTATTCGCTGGCCTTCCACACCACCGAGGCGAACATCAAGAACCGCCCGGAGATGCTGAAGAACTTCATGAAGGCGACGTCCGAATCCTGGGAGGCCGCCCGCAAGGATCCGCAGGCGACCTGCGAGGCCCATGTGAAGGCGATCCCGCAGGTCGATCTCGACGACTGCCTCGGCAGCCTGAAGGCGACGCTCGGCTTCATCTTCACCGACCATGCCAAGGATGCCGGCGTCGGCGGCATCACCGCGGAGCGCCTGAACAAGACCTATGAGGTCGTGGCCCAGGCGCAGAGCCTCGACCCGAAGGCCGACCCGGCGACCGCGGTCGACATGTCCTTCCTGCCGCCGAAGAAGTGAACGCCGCGGACAAGACGCCCGCCGCCGGAGAACAGAGATGATTGAAATAAGCGGAGCCGGCCAGGTCTTCGGGTCGGTCGGCAACGGCGGCGTGCGCGCGCTCGACGGGATCGACCTTTCGATCCGGGACCGCGAGATCGTCACGCTCGTCGGACCTTCCGGCTGCGGCAAGTCCACGCTGCTGCGCCTGATCTCCGGCCTGGTGCCGCCGAGCGAGGGCAGCATCACCATCAACGGGGAGCGGGTCACCGCCCCCCGGCAGGACACCGGCATCGTCTTCCAGGCGCCGACCCTGCTGCCCTGGGCGACCATCATGGAAAACGTGATGTTCCCCTCCACCATCATGGGGCGTGCCGACGACGCGGCGCGCCGGCGGGCCAAGGACCTTCTGGCCGTCGCGGGGATTGCCGATTTCGCCGATCACCGGCCGCGCCAGCTTTCCGGCGGCATGCAGCAGCGCGCCGCGATCTGCCGGGCGCTGGTCCACGATCCCGGCATCCTGCTCATGGACGAGCCGTTCGGCGCGCTCGACGCACTGACCCGCGAGATCATGACGATCGAGCTGCTGCGTATCTGGGCGAACGCGCCCAAGACCATCATCTTCGTCACCCATTCGATCCCCGAAGCAGTAATTCTGGCGGACCGGGTCGTGGTGATGTCGCCGCGCCCCGGGCGGATCGCCGAGATCATCGATGTCGACCTGCCGCGTCCGCGCGACTTCGCCATGTCGGGCCATCCGGAATTCCAGCGCTGCGCCGGCCGCATCCGCGAACTGATCTTCGGCGAGCAGGGAGCGCGCTTCGATGTCGAACACTAAAGTCCAGGGCCTGCTCGGAGCCAGCCGCGAATTCCTGATCCCGCTCGCCGCGCTCATCGTGCTGATGGCGATCTGGGAGGTCAGCGTCCGGGCCTTCGCCATTCCCGAATACCTGCTGCCAGCCCCCTCGCGGATCTTCCAGGACACGACGGCGATGGGCCCGGCGCTTGGCGAGCACACGCTGGCGACACTCCGGACCGTGCTCTTCGGCTTCCTGCTCTCGATCGCGGTCAGCTTCCCGCTCGCCGTGCTGATCTCGTCCTCGCGGCTGGCGGCCGATGCGATCTATCCGCTGCTGGTGTTGACCCAGTCTGTGCCGAAGGTCGCGATCGCGCCGATCCTCGTCGTCGTACTCGGCCCCAACGAGCTGCCGCGCGTGATCGTGACCTTCCTCGTCGCCTTCTTCCCGCTGGTGATCTCGATGACGACCGGCCTGCTCGCCGTGCCGCCGGAGCTGGTCGAGCTCGCCCGCTCCTGCCGGGCGACCAAGCTGCAGGAGCTGCTGCGGGTGCGCCTGCCCTATTCGATCCCGTTCGTATTCTCGGGCCTGAAATCGGCGATCGCGCTTTCGGTGGTCGGCGCCGTGGTCGGTGAATTCGTCGCCGCGGAAAAGGGGCTCGGCTACCTCATCACCTCGGCGACGGCCTTCTTCAAGGTGCCGGTGGCCTTCGGCGCGATGCTGATCCTCGCCCTGCTCGGCATCGTGCTGTTCCAGCTCATCGTCGTGGCCGAGCGGGTGTTCTTCCCCTGGGCTGCCGCCGAGCAGCGGCGCTGAGAAGGAAACGCGTCATGACCACCAGCCCGCTCTACACCATCGTCCGCAACGCCCTCGTCCTGCTGCCGGGCAAGGCGCAGGCCGAGCCGGTCGATCTCTTGCTCGAAGGCGACACGATCCGCGAGATCGGCCCGCAAGGCATGTCGGCGCCGGCGGATGCGACGGTCGTCGATGCCGCCGGCAAGCTCGTCCATGCCGGGCTGATCAACGCCCATACGCACGGGCACGGCGCCCTCGCCAAGGCGATGGGCGACCGCTGGACGCTCGAGCTGCTGCTCGCCGCCGGCCCCTGGATCAGCGGCAATCGCAGCCTCGAGGACAAGTATCTCAGCGCCACGCTCAACGGCGCCGAGATGGTGCTGAAGGGCACGACCGCCTGCTACGACCTGTTCTTCGAGGTGCCGGCGCCGTCGGTCGAGGGCATGTCGGCGATCGCGCAGGCCTATCAGGATGTCGGCATGCGCGCGACGATCGCGCCTATGGTCGCCGACAAGACGCTCTACGAGGCCATTCCCGGCCTCTACGACGCGCTTCCCGAGGCGCTGCGCAGCGCGGTCGACCGCTTCCGGATGCAGCCCTATGCCGAGACGCTGAAGGGTTTCGAAGCTTTCGTGACGCAGACGCGGATCGACAGCGAGCGGCTGAAGATCGCGCTCGCCCCGACGATCCCGCTGCATTGCTCGGACGAGTTCCTCGGCGCCTGCCGCGACTGTGCCCGGCGCTTCGGGCTCGGCCTGCACAGCCATGTCTCGGAATCGAAGATCCAGGCGCTCTCCGGCGTGAAGCGCTACGGCCGCACGCTAACCGCCCATCTCGACAAGCTCGGCCTGCTCGGCCCGGACTTCACGGTGGCGCACGGCGTCTGGCTCGACCCGGACGACATGCGCATCCTCGCGGGCCACGGCGCCTCGGTCGCGCATAATCCGGCCAGCAACATGCGCCTCGGCAGCGGCCTCGCCGATCTCAGGGCGATGCTCGATGCCGGCGTCAACGTGGCGATCGGCACCGACGGCTCGAACAGCGGCGACAACCAGAACATGTACGAGGCGACGCGGCTCGCCTCCTTCGTCTCGAAGGTGCGCGGACCGGACATGCACCAATGGCTGACCACGCCGGAAGCGCTGCATGCGGCGACCGAGGGCGGCGCCCGCGCGCTCGGCTTCCAGGGCAAGATCGGCCGCATCGAGGCCGGCTACAAGGCCGACCTCGTCTTCGTCGATCTCGGCCACATCAACTGGCTGCCGCATAACCGCACGGTCAACCAGATCGTCCATGTCGAGGACGGCACGGCGGTGCGCGACGTGATGATCGGCGGCCGCTTCGTCGTAAAGGAAGGCCGCCTCTTGACGATCGACCTCGCCAAGCTGGCGCGGCAGGCGGAAGCTGCCCGCGAGCGGCTGGAGGCGGTCAACGCGCCGATGAAGATCCTGGCCGAGAAGCTGCAGGATGCGGTGGCGAGCTTCTGCATCGGCCTCGCCCGCGAGCCCTACCAGGTCGAGCGCTACGGCGCGCCGCTGCGCTGAAACACCGCTCCCCTCGGCCGCAAGCGGCCGAGGGGAGCATGATCTAATTCAAACCGTCCGTCGAAACGGCTCAGCTCAGGCGCGTGTCGAGCAAACGCAAGGTCTGCGCGAGGACGCGAGTGCCATCTCCCGCCTGCTCGGGCGTGATCGATTCCTCCGGCGCATGGCTGCGACCGTCGAGGCAGGGCACGAAGATCATCCCGATCGGCCCCGTGCGGGCGACGAAGACACCATCATGGCCGGCACCGCTCGGCAGGTCCCGCGTCGCAAGCCCCAGCGAGGCGGAGGCATCGGCGATGGCCTTTCGGATATCCTGGGCGCAGGCGGTCGGCGCGACATGGCTGATCGGCTCGGAGGTGACCGTGAGGCGCAGTTCCTCGAGCGCGGGTCTGAGATCGCGCACCAGCGCCTCGCCGAAGGCCTTGACCGCCGCCTCGTCGCCGGAGCGGACCTCCAGGATCATCACCGCCTCGCCCGGCACGGCGTTGGCGGCGTTCGGGCTGACCTCGATCCGCCCGAAGGTGGCAACGAGCGGCTGGTTGTCGCGCGCCGTCGCCAGCGCGCGGCGATAGGCAGCTTCGATCAGCCGGGAGGCGCCGACCAGCGCGTCGGCCCGCAACGGCATCGGCGTCGCCCCGGCATGGTCGGCCCGGCCGGTGACGGTGATGCGCTCGCGGCGGATGCCGACGATATCGGTGACGATCCCGATCGGCACCGCCTCGCTCTCCAGCACGCGGCCCTGCTCGATATGGACCTCGACATAGGCCGCGACGCTGCCGCCCGGGCGCGCCACCGACGCCAGTTCCTCCGGGCGGCCGCCGACGAAGGCGATGCCTTCGCGCAGCGTCATGCCGTCCGGCCGGCGCAGCGCCAGATGTTCCTCGCTCAGCGCGCCGGCGAGGCCGCGGCTGCCGATGCAGGAGAGGCCAAACTCGCTCGGCTCTTCGGCCAGGAAGTCGACGATCTCCAGCGGATGGCGCAACCTCTGCCCGCTTTCGGCAAGGCTCTGCGCCACCTCCAGCCCGGCGAGCACGCCGAGAATGCCGTCATAGCGCCCGCCTGAGGGCACCGTGTCGGAATGCGAGCCGATCAGGATCGGCTTCAGCGCGGGATCGCTCCCCGGCAGGCGGCCGATCAGGTTGCCCGCGGCATCGATCGCAGTTTCTAGCCCGGCGGCGCGGAACTCCGCCGCCAGCCAGTCCCGCCCTTCGAGGAAGCGCAGCGTGAAGGAGCGCCGCGTCCAGGGTCGCTCCGGATCGGTGATCTCGGAGAGCGCCTCCAGACGGTTCCAGAGGCGAGCTTGATCGATCGTCATTGCCATTTACGCCGCAGGTCGGAGGAAGCGGCCGTCGCCGGCCTTGTTGGTGATCTTGCTGCCGTCCCAGGCGAGCGCGCCACGGACATAGGTCGCGGCCACTCGCACGCGGAATTCGCGACCCTCGAGCGAGCTCCACTTCACCGCGGACAGGCTCTTGCTGGGATCATGCACGAAACGGCCGGGCTCGAGCACGACGATGTCGGCATCGGCGCCGGGGGCGAGACGGCCCTTGTCGGCCAGGAGGAAGGCCTTGGACGGGCCTTCGCAGAGTTGCTTCACCACCATGGTCGGCGAGATACCGCGCTCCTCGCAGCCGGTCCACAGCGCCGGCAGCAAGGTCTCGATACCGGGGCCGCCCGAGGTGTTCTTGAAGATGTTGGGATCGCCCTTCTTCTCCAGCCCCCAGGAGACGTGGTCCGAGGAGATGAAGTCGCAATGCCCGGCGGCGAGATGGCTCCAGAGCAGCTCGCTCTCGGCCTTCGGCCGGATCGGCGGGTAGTGCTTGATCTTGGCGCCGAAGCGCGGGCCATGCTCCTCGGCATTGAGCATGAAGTACTGCACGCAACTCTCGACCGTCGCCTTGTGGCCGGCGCGCTTGTAGAGGTTGCAGATCTCGAAGCCGCGCGAGGTCGAGACGTGGACGGCGTGGGCCCGCGCTCCGGTCTCGGCGCCGAGCTCGTAGATGCGGGCGGTAGCGAGGTTCTCGATCAGCGGGGTGTGGGCGCGCAGGAAGGCGTCCTGCCCGGTATCGCCGGCCTCGATTAGGCGGGCGATGTTGCGCCGGGTCATCTCCTGATCCTGGTTGTGGACGCCGCAGAGCAACCCGGTCGGCTCGATCAGCTTGAAGGCCTCATAGAGCGTGTCGTCGCCGATGCGCGGGAAGCGCGTCGGATTGGCCTCGAAGGTCGAGAACTTGAAGGCGCAGGCGCCGGCGTCGACGAGGCCGGGAATGGCATGCAGCCCGTTCTCGATGGTGATCGTGGCGTAGAGCGCGACATCGACATGCGTATCGCGCTCGACGACCGCGACCTTCTCGTTGAAGAGCTTGGCATTGGTGACCGGCTCGGGCTCGTCATAGGGCATGTCGACCATCACGGTGACGCCGCCGGAGGCGGCGGCACGCGAGCACATGCCGATACCCTCGTGATTGGCCTGGCTGCCGGAATGGACCTGCCCGTCGATGACGCCGGGGATGATCCACTGGCCGCGGAAATCCTGCGTCTCGCGGGCCGAAGGCGGCGTGCCGGCGCCAACCGCTCCGACCTTGCCCCCCGAGACGGCGACATAGCCGTCCTCGATGATTTTGTCGGACAGGACGACATTGCCGCGAAGGACGAGATCGAAGTCGCTCATGATGTGGCCGGCTCGGTTTCCGTTGAAATGGCAGCGTCATGCTAGCCGGTCCTGGCCACGCGCCGCGCATGCCAATTTTAAGCGGCCTTATAACCCGCCGTTATGCAGGCGCCCGCCCTGATGCCATTCCGGTCGGAGCTGTAGGGGCATTCCTGACTGGGCATCGCTTTGGCCGCGATGCCGGGCACTCCGGCTTCAGCGGCAATATCTCCGCGGCCTCAACCATTTGTTAACCCTATCGCTCCTTTCTGGAGACATCCGACCGGGGGCTGGGCAACCGGGGAAGGATAAGGCCATGAGCGATGCCGGGCCAGAAGCGGCGGCGGTCAATGACCTCGTCGGCCTGCCTGTCGCGGAGGTGGAGCGCGATCTCATCCTCGCGACACTGCGTGAGACACGCGGCAACCGTACGCATGCCGCGCATATCCTTGGGCTCTCGATCAGGACGCTCAGGAACAAGATCGTAGCCTATGCTGCGGAGGGGCACGACGTGCCCGAACCAGGCACTGCCATTCATTGAGCCAGTGCCCGTGATCGATGGCCTATCGAATGAATAGCCGCGCAGGTCGCTGCGCTTTCCAGCTTCCGCGGTCCCGGTGGGGCCGCGGAAGGCATTGGCCGCTTCACCGCCTGGCGCGCCACGCCCGATAGCGCTCGAGTAGGCCGACGCTGCGCATGGCGAAAGCCGCCATCGGCTTGCGCAGGAAGGGGATGTCGGCAGCGATCAGCATCAGGCCCAGCGGCAACATCCAGATGCCGAGGAAGGGCAGGATCGAGAAGATGCCGCCGAGGATCAGCAGGAGCGCCGCCGGAATGCGGACGAGCCGCGAGGAGGGATGCCTGAGCCAGCGGCTGGCGGCTGCGAGCCTGTCGGGCAGTTCCTGCTCCAGCCGCTTGAAGGCCAGCCGAAGAAGCCGTTTTCCGTCGTTCATCCGTCGCTATTTCAACCAGGGCCCGGCAGGGGGCTTCCTCCATCTGCCCGTAAATCATGTCGTTTTCTGAGCAGCTCCCGAGCAGCGCAAGCTCAGTGGAAATCGCGCGACTTCGGGAGGATGCGGACATTGCGCGGATGCCCGGCGCGCGGATGCTGCGGGTGCAGGAACTCGTCTGCGCGGCTGAGCGCGATCTCGGCCCGGTGGGTATCGGACAGTCCGAGCAGATCGGTCGAACGGTCGAAGACGCGCCGCGCCATCAGATGCACCACGCCTTCGACGCTCTTCTGCACCCTGCCTTCGACCAGGAGCAGCCGCGCCGCCATCACCTCGCGACGGAAGCGGGCGAAATCGCGGGCCCAGAGCACGATGTTGGCGATGCCGGTCTCGTCCTCCAGCGTGATGAAGATGGCATTGCCCTTGCCGGGGCGCTGGCGCACCAGCACGACGCCGGCGACGCTCGCCCACGCCCCGTCGCGCCCGGCGGCGATCGCGGCGCAGGTCGCGACGCCCGCCCCTGTAAAGCGCGGGCGCAGCAGGCCCATCGGATGCCCCTTCAGCGAGAGCCGCGCCGTCTGGTAGTCGGCGACGACATGCTCGGCCAGCGGCATCGCCGGCAAGGCTGCCTCCGGCTCCTCCCCGAGCTCGCGGGCCGTTGCCGCCTCGAACAGCGGCAGGGCCTCGTCATCCGGCAGACGCCGCACCGCCCAGAGCGCCTCGCGCCGGTCCAGCCCGAGCGAGCGGAAGGCGTCGGCATCGGCGAGCAGGCGCATGGCACGCGCCGGCAGCCGCGCCCGGCGGGCGAGCCCCTCGACATCGCGGTAGCCGTCGCCGCGAGCCGCTAGCAGACGCTCCGCCCAAGCCTCCTTGAAGCCATCGAGCTGGCGCAGCCCGAGGCGCAATGCCCAGGGGCTCTTCCAGCCGGGCGCCGCCGGCTCCAAGAGATTGTCCCAGGCGCTGGAATTCACATCGATCGGCCGCGGCTCGACGCCGCCATTCTCCTGCGCCTCCCGGACGATCTGGGCCGGGGCGTAGAAGCCCATGGGCTGCGCGTTCAGCAGCGCCGCAGCGAAGATCGCCGGATAATGGCATTTCAGCCAGGAGGAGACATAGACCAGCTTGGCGAAGGAGGCGGCGTGGCTTTCGGGAAAACCGTAGCTGCCGAACCCCTTGATCTGCTCGAAGCAGCGCTGGGCGAAGGCCGGCTCATAGCCGCGCTCGACCATGCGCCCGACCATCAGCGCCTCATATTGGCCGATGGTACCGACATTGCGGAAGGTCGCCATGGCGCGACGCAGGCCGTTGGCTTCGGGATCGGTGAATTTCGCCGCCGTCATGGCGAGCTGCATCGCCTGCTCCTGGAACAGCGGCACACCGAGGGTCCGCTTCAGAACCTGATAGAGCTCGTCCTTCTCCCCATGAGCCGGGGACGGCGACGGGTAACTGACCTTCTCGATCCCGGAGCGCCGCTTCAGATAGGGATGCACCATATTGCCCTGGATCGGGCCGGGACGGACGATCGCGACCTGGATGACGAGATCGTAGAACTCTCTCGGCTTCAACCGTGGCAGCATGTTCATCTGCGCCCGGCTCTCGACTTGGAAGACGCCGAGCGACTCGCCCCGCTGCAGCATGGCGTAGGTCTTGCCATCTCCCTGCGGGATGTCGGCGAGACCGTAATCCTTACCTTCCCACTCGCGCAGCAGGTCAAATGCCTTGCGGATGCAGGTCAGCATGCCCAGCGCCAGCACGTCGACCTTCATCAGGCGCAGCGCGTCGATGTCGTCCTTGTCCCATTCGATGAAGGTGCGGTCCTCCATTGCGGCATTGCCGATCGGCACGGTCTCGTCGAGACGCCCGCGCATCAGCACGAAGCCGCCGACATGCTGCGAGAGATGACGCGGGAAGCCGAGCAGGCGCACGGCGAACTGCACGGTCTGCGCGATCACCGGATTGTCGGGATCGAGCCCGGCCTGGCGGACCTGCTCGCGGGTGATGTCGGAGCCCCAGCTGCCCCATTGCGTCGCGGCGAGCCGGGCGGTGACATCCTCGGTCAGCCCCAGCGCCTTGCCGGCCTCGCGGATGGCGCTGCGCGGCCGGTAATGGATCACGGTCGCGGCGATGCCGGCGCGCTCGCGGCCATAGGTTCGGTAGATCCACTGGATCACCTCCTCGCGCCGCTCATGCTCGAAATCGACGTCGATATCGGGCGGCTCGCGCCGCTCCTCCGAGATGAATCGCGCGAAGAGCAGGGTATGCTCGGCCGGATCGACCGCGGTGATGCCGAGCGCGTAGCAGACGGCCGAATTGGCGGCCGAGCCTCGCCCCTGGCAGAGGATGCCCTCGCTTTCGGCGAACTCGACGATCTGGCGGATGGTCAGGAAATAGCGGGCATAGTCGAGCCTGCCGATCAGGACGAGCTCGTCGTCGACCTGCTTCTGGACCGCGGGCGGGATGCCGCCTGGATAGCGCATCGGCAGGCGCCGGCGCACCAGCTCCTCCAGCCAGCCCTGCGGCGTCCAGCCGGGCGGCACCGGCTCGTCGGGATACTCGTATCTGAGTTGATCGAGGTCGAAATCGACGCGGCCGAGGAGATGCTGCGTCTCCTCGATCGCCTCCGGCGCCTCCTTGAACAGCCGGGCCATCTCCTGTGGGGTCTTGAGATGGCGCTCGGCATTGGCCTCGAGCAGACGCCCGGCCCTGGCGATCGTCGTGCCCTCGCGAATGCAGGTCATGAGGTCCTGCAGATCGCGCTGTTCGGGCGCGTCGTAGAGCGCGTCGTTCGTGGCGATCAGCGGGGTGCGGGTCGGCGCCGCGATGCCTCTCAGCCGGGCGAGGCGACGGCGATCGTCGCCGCGGCGCGACATGGTGGCGGCAAGCCAGACCGCCCCGGGCGCGGCAGCATCGAGCCGGGCGAGAAGCTCGGAGAGGCCATCGAGCCGGCGCTCGGGCATGACGATCAGCAGGAGATCGCGGGCATCGCTCAGGAGATCGTCGAGGGCGAGGATGCATTCGCCCTTCGTTGCCGTCTTCAGATTACCGACTGTCAGCAGGCGGCAAAGCCGACCCCAGCCGTCGCGATTGGCGGGATAGGCGACGATGTCAGGCGTGCCGTCGGCGAAGACGAGGCGGCTGCCGGTGACGAGCTTGAAGGCCTGCGCCCTCGTCCGCAGTTGCTCTTCCGTGAAGGGCAGATCGGCAAAAGCCGGATTCTCGACCCAGACATACTCGCCGGGGCTGCCACCCTCGCGGACCTTTTCCACGGCAGGCAAGCCGGTCTCGCGCAGATCGCGCAGCGCGCTCCAGGCCCTCACCACGCCGGCGAGCGTGTTGCGGTCGGCGATGCCGAGGCCCGTCTGGCCGAGCAGCAGCGCGGTCATGACCAGGTTCGGCCCGGGCGAGGCGCCGCGCAGGAAGGAGAAATTCGTCGCGGCGACGGGCTCGGCGTAAGTCGTCATGCGAACAGCCCGTGCAGGAACCAGCGTGGCTGGACGCTCTCGCGATCGTAGAGCCCGGCGCGGAACAGCCAGAAGCGGCGCCCCTGCGCATCCTCGACGCGGTAATAGTCGCGCGTCGGCTCGTCCGGCCCGTCGCGCCACCATTCCGGCGCGATCCGCTCCGGCCCCTCGGCGCGGGCGATCTCATGCAGCACGCGGCGCCAGCGAAAGCGCAAAGGCGGCCCGTCCGGCACCTCGGCGAGCGTCTCGACCGGTTGCGGCGGCTCGAAGAGCTGGAGCGGGCGCGCCGGCGGCTCGCCCGGTTCGGGTTCCGGCCAGGCCTGCACTCCGGCCGACGTGCCGACAGCCGGGATCACCCCCGCTTCCCGCTCGGGATGGTGGGAGTTGCGGGCGACGAAGCGCAGCACCCGGTCGCGGCCGAAGCGGGCGACGAGCCGGTCGACCAGATCGGCCACCGCCTCCTCCTCGACGGCACGCCCGTCGAGGCTCGCCTGCGGCGTCCCGAGAGGCTCGCAGACCGGCACGGCGAGGCGGATCGCATCGAAGCCGAAACCGGGATCGAGCGGGTCCGCCAGCGTGTCGATGCGCTCGCGATAGAGCCGCAATATGGCGGCGGGATCCCGGGAAGGACGACCGGTCTCGAGGAAGAGGCGCCGAACGGCACCGTCGCTGCGAAAGAAGCTGATCTCGAAGGCGCGCCCGCCCTCGCCGCGCTGCTCGAGGATGCGGGCCGCCTCGTCGAGCAGGTGCCGCAGGATCGCCTTCAGCCCCTCGGTATCCTGCAGCGGCTCGGGGAAATGCCGCTCGACCATGCAATCGGGCGGCGGCCGCAAGGGCGTGATGCGGATGTCCTCATGGCCGAGGATGCGTTGCAGGCGCCTGGCGACAGCTTCGCCGAAGCGGGCGGACAGCGTGCCCGCAGGGCGGGCGGCGATATCCGCAAGCGTCTTCAGCCCGGCCCGTGACAGGGCAAGAATGATCTCGGGCGACGCCTCCAGAGCGGCGACCGGCAGGAGCCGGATGCGCTCCGCATCGCCGCCCGGCGGGGAGATGGCACAATCGCCGAAGCGGGCGAGCGCACGCGCCGCCTCGGGCGTGCCGGCGATGCTGGCGCGAAGCTGGAGGCCGAGCCGGCGCAGCCGGATGCCGATTTCCTGGCGCAGCGCCGCCTCGCCGCCGAAGAGATGGGCGCAGCCGCTGATGTCGAGCACCAGCCCATGCGGCAGGTCGAGCGCGACCAGCGGGGTGAAACGATCACAGAGCCCGGCGAGGCGTTCGAGGAAGCGCGCATCGGCGGCGGGATCGGCCTCGGCGATGGCGAGATCGGGAATGCGGGCGCGGGCATCGGCAAGGGTCAGCCCGCGGGTGAGGCCGAGCGCGACGGCGCGCCGGTCGCAATCGGCGAGCCTAAGCGCGCCGCCCTCCTTCTCGACCAGGACGAGCGGCCGCTCATCCGGCCCGGCGCCAGGCGGGAGCGCCCTCTGCCGATGCAGCCGGTCGCTCGCCAGGAATGGAAACCAGAGGGCGAGATAGCGGCGCTGCATCCTGTCGGCCTCCCCCCTCCCGGCTCCATTCCTGGAAAGATCGTCGCTCACGGTTCCACTCCACACGCCACTCACACTCACCAAGGCCGCCACGATGGCGCAGCAGCCTCAAACTGAAGGCCGGATCACCCGGCGCATTGGCCTCGCGCGGCCGCGACGGCAGGGCCCGCACCAGCCAGCGGGTCGTCGCTGCGCTGGGCGCCGGCTCGGGAGCGACCCGCAGCAGCAGGGTCATGACGCCGGACGCCTCGGCCGCCAGAACGAGGCGCCGGCTGGCGGTCAGATCGAGCTGGCGCGGCTCGCCCCAGGGCTCGATCAGCGCCGCGCCGAGAGCCGGGCAGCGAGCCGCTTCGGCCCCAGCACGCAACACGCCCTCGGCATCGCGGGCCCGCACCAGCAGCACCTGCGCGGGGTCGAGGCCGAGTTCGGCGAGACCGGACGGGTGCAGCCGGCCAGCCTCGGCCGCCAGGAAATCCTGCCGGACCCAGAGCAGCGGCCGCGTCCCCGCAGCCCGCAGGGCCAGGGCCGCGGCGAAGCCGGTCGCGGCGGGCAGATCGGCCCCAGCCGAGGCATATACCTCGTGCAGGGCGGCACGGGCGAGGCCGCCACCCAGCGGCTCGTCCAGCTCCGCCATGCCGAAGCCGACGCGCTCCACCGGCGCGAGCTCGCGCGCCAGCCCCGCCAGAGGGAGGCTCTGCCGGAGGCCGGCCAGGGAGCGGGAAGAAGCGTCGGGCATGGAATAATGTTCACTATTTGTTCCGATATAAAACCACTCCCAAACCCCGCCGGAGTCAAGCCCGGATATGCGGCACGCTCCTTGCCAGAAAGGCGAGGCGCGGCCGGAATTGCCTTCCAGCCGGCGCAACTGTCGCCAATCCCGGCGTTTCTGTCATATCAAGGAAACGCTGATCGGCTTGCTGCGACGCAGGCACGACAGCCGCCGCCTTTCCGGGGACCGAGATGAGCTCAGGACTGTTCGCGCTTCTCGACGACATCGCCGGCCTCGCCAAGGTCGCGGCCGCCGCGCTCGACGATGCGGCGAGCCAGGCGACCAAGGCAGGCGCCAAGGCTGCGGGCATCGTCATCGACGATGCGGCGGTGACGCCGCGCTACGCCGTCGGCTTCTCCGCCGATCGCGAATTGCCGATCATCTGGAAGATCGCGCTCGGCTCGCTCAAGAACAAGCTCATCTTCCTGCTGCCGGCCGCGCTGGTGCTGAGCTTCATCGCGCCCTGGGCGATCACCCCGCTCCTGATGGCGGGCGGCGCCTATCTCTGCTTCGAAGGCTTCGAGAAGGTCTACGAGTTCATCGTGCCGCATGCCGGGCACGAGGCGGCGCAAGGCGAAGGCACGGCCGAAATCCTCGATGCGGCACAGCTCGAGCAGCAGAAGATCTCCAGCGCGATCAAGACCGACTTCATCCTCTCGGCCGAGATCATGGCGATCACGCTCGCGACCGTCACCACCTCATCCTACTGGACGCAAGGCTTGGTGCTCGCCGTGGTCGGCCTCGGCATGACCATGCTGGTCTACGGCGCCGTCGCCTTGATCGTGAAGGCGGACGATGCGGGCGCCGCCATGGCGCGCACCGGGAAGCCCATCATCCGGCAGATCGGCCGCGGCCTCGTCCTCGGCATGCCACACTTCCTGAAAGCCCTGAGCGCAGTCGGCACCGCCGCCATGCTCTGGGTCGGCGGCGGCATCATCATCCACGGCCTCGCCGGCTACGGCCTCGACGGCATCGAGCACGCCATCCATGGCGTCTCGGTAGCCGTCGGACAGGCCGTCCCGGCGGCGTCCGGCCTGCTCGCATGGCTGACCACTGCCGGCGCCTCGGCCGTGTTCGGGCTGGCGATCGGCGGGCTCTGCCTCGTCGGCATGCATTTCGTCGTCGAGCCGGCGCTCAAGGCCTGGCGCGGCAGGGCGGCGAAGGCCGCCGACGCTGCCGCAAGGGAATAGTCCAGTCGGCGAAAGCTGTCAGGCGGCACTTTGCTACCCAAACGCTCACTACCGCGCCTGTGGCTTGCCGACTAATCTCGCGCCACAGAAATGCGAGGGAAAGGCATGACTCCGTTCCTGGTCGGCGCCGTCGCGTTCCTCTTCATATTCGGCGCGGCAGCTGGCGGAATGTTGCTGCGCGCCCGCCTGCCGGACCATCACCTCTCCCCCGACTCCCGGGAATTGATCAAGCTAGCGACCGCGATCATCGGGACACTGTCCGCCATCGCGCTCGGCCTGCTGATCGCCTCGGCGAAACGGTCCTTCGACGAAGCGGCATCAGAGCTCAGGACCTCGGCCGCGCATGTGGTGCTGCTCGACCGGACCATGGCCCAGTACGGGCCGGAGACGGCGGCGCTGCGCGAGACGCTGCGAAAGAGCCTCCAGGCCCGGCTCAGCGAGCTCAGAGACCAGCGTGAGGGGCTATTGCACGAGGGCCTCGACGTCGAGTCCATCCAAAACGGGCTCAGGCGCCTGGTGCCGGCGAATGACGGGCAGCGCTGGCTTCAGACCCGCGCCCTCCAGCTCAGCTCGCAGATCTCGGAAATGAGGTGGCAGCGGCCGGAAACCGAGACCGGCGGATTTCCCGGCATCTTCATCATCATCCTCGTCTTATGGCTGGCTTTGCTCTTCGCCTCCTTCGGCCTCTTGGCCCCGGGCAATGCCACGGTGGTGGTGACGCTGTTCGCCTCGGCGCTGTCGGTGACGGCGGCGCTGGTCCTGATCATCGACATGGATCACCCCTATCTCGGCTTCATCCGCGTCTCCGACCTGCCGCTACAGCTGGCGCTCGAACGCCTCGGCCGCGCATGATCCGCGGCAGACCGCTGCGTCCGTCCCGCAAACGTGCCGGGCGCCATGCATGGGCGGGGGCCGCCAGCACGGCGGAAATCTGTTAGCTCCTCGCCCAGGGTCCGGTGCACGGGCCGCTGGACCCGCCATGCTGCATTTCCTCGCCACCAGCACGCCCTTCTTCGCCGTGATCGGGCTCGGCGCGCTTTCCGCCTGGCGCGGCCTGTTCGGCAGCGATGCGGTCAGGGTGCTCAACACCTTCGCCTTCATGGTGGCGACGCCGGCGATGGTGCTCAGGGTGATGTCGCGCCAGCCGATCGCGGAGCTTTGGAACGGGGTGTTCTTCGCGGCGCTGGCGCTGATCGGCATCGCCGTGATGGGTCTCGGCATCCTGATAGCCCGCCGCTTTTTCGGGCTGCCCTTCCCCAATGCGGTCTCGCGCGGCCAGAGCCTGGTCGGCGGCAATTTCGCCTTCCTCGGCATTCCCCTGATGCTGGCCTTCCTCGGCGACGGAGCCGCCGCGCCGATCGCGATCGGCCTGATCTGCGACACGGCGCTGGTCGTCCCCCTCGCGATCGGGCTGATCGAGGCCGGGCGCGGCAAGGGCTCGCCCTGGCGCATCGCGGCGCGGCTGGTGCGCGGCACCATCGTCAACCCCTTCATGCTCTCGATCATGGGAGGCGTCGCGCTCTCGCTCAGCGGCCTTTCCATCCCCGAGCCGATCGACCGCTTCCTCGTCTTCCTCGGCGGCTCGGCCGCCCCGGTCGGCATCTTCGCGCTCGGCGTCGCCGCCTGGCAGTGGAGCGGCGAAGGCAAGCTACCGTTGCGCGGCGTGCTGCCGCTCGTCCTCGGCAAGCTCGTGCTGCACCCGCTGCTGACCTGGTTCGTGCTCGCCGTCGTGCTCAGGCTCGATCCGTTCTGGGTCAAGGCGGGCGTGCTCTATGCGGCGCTGCCGATCGCCGCCAATGTCTTCGTGATCTCGGAGCGCTTCGAGACCGACAGCCGGCCGCTGGCTGCCGCCATCGTGATCTCGACCGCCGCCGCCGCCCTGACCTTCCCCTTCGCGATCTGGCTGGTCTCCGGCTGAACAGCAGCCCACCGCGTTTCCCGCCTTCACCGCCCCTGCAGTCTCGAGGACAGCGCATGACAAGCCAGCTCTTCCGCCCGCTTACGCTCGACGGCCTCCAGCTCCCGAACCGCATCGTCATCGCGCCGATGTGCCAGTATTCGGCGGAGAATGGCTCTGCGACCGACTGGCACCTGATCCATCTCGGCAACCTCGCCCTCTCCGGCGCCGGCCTCCTGATCATCGAGGCGACGGCGGTCGAGCCGGAGGGCCGGATCAGCCCCGACGATCTCGGGCTGTGGAGCGACGAGAACGAGGCGGCGCTCGGCCGCGTGCTCGACGCCGTCCGGCGCCATTCCGACATGCCGGTCGGCATCCAGCTCGGTCATGCCGGGCGCAAGGCTTCGGTGCATTCGCCCTGGAACGGCAGCCGCCAGCGCCCGCTAGACGATCGCGGCTGGCAGACCGTCGCGCCCTCGGGACTGCCGATAAATCCGAACGACCGGCCGCCGCTCCCCCTCGACGCCGCGGGGCTGAAGCGCGTGCGCGAGGCCTTCGTCGCGACGGCGAAGCGCGCGGTGCGGCTCGGGCTGCAGATGATCGAGATCCACTGCGCCCATGGCTATCTGCTGCACCAGTTCCTCTCGCCGCTCGCCAACCAGCGCGACGACGCCTATGGCGGCACGCTGGAGAACCGGCTGCGCTTTCCGCTCGAGGTCTATGAGGCGGTGCGCGACGCGGTATCGGCGCATATCCCGGTCGGCGTGCGGGTCTCTGGCACGGACTGGGTCGACGGCGGCTGGGAGATCGAACAGACCATCGCCTTCGCGCAGGCGCTGAAGGCGCGCGGCGTCAGTTTCGTCCACGTCTCGAGCGGCGGCGTTTCACCGGAGCAGAAGATCCCGCTCGGGCCGGGCTACCAGGTGCCGCTGGCGCGGGCGGTGAAGGCCGCGACCGGGCTGCCGACCATCGCCGTCGGGCTGATCACCGAATACGAGCACGCCGAGGCGATCGTCGCCGGCGGCGATGCCGACATGGTCGGGCTGGCGCGCGGCATTCTCTACGATCCGCGCTGGCCCTGGCATGCGGCTGCCCATCTCGGCGCCAGCGTCAAGGCGCCGAAGCAGTATCTGCGTTCGCAGCCGCGGCAGCTGAAGGAGCTGTTCGAGAGCTGAACCGGGTTCGAGCTGTCATTCCGGGGCTTCGCGCAGCGAAGAGCCAGGCCCTACGATCAGCGCTGTTCCGGCTCGTCATGCTCGCCCTTGTGGCGAGCATCCACGTCTTGAACACCGCTCTCGTAACGGGAAGACGTGGATGGTCGGGACAAGCCCGACCATGACGGCAAAAGTGGTGTTCATGGGTTCCTGGCTCGGCACTGCGGCCGCCCCGGAAAAACGACGTCTTGCGCAACAGCCGTTCAATCGCCCGGCTGGGCTCCGTCATAGCCGCCGATGATCACGAGATCGACCGGACCGACCTTGGCGAGATGCTGCACCGCCGCCTGGTATTCCGGCGATTCGTAACAGGCCCTGGCCGTCGCCTCGTCCTTGAACTCGATGACGACGTTGTGCTTGCGGCCCTCGCCACGGGCGAGCTTGTACTCACCGCCGCGGACGATGAACTTGCCGCCATACTTCGCGAAGGCGATGGCGTTGAGCGAGCGATAGGCCGCGTATTCCGCCTCGTTCTGGACGTCGAGGCGGGCGATCCAGTAGCCTTTCGCCATGGTCAGACGCCTTCGACGACGACGATGTCGATCTCGCCGGCGCCTTCGCGCTCCTTGCGGGCTGCGGCGTATTCCGGCGAGTTCACATAGGCCTTGGCCGATTCGAAATCCTTGAACTCGATGACGACGTTGCGGGCCCGGCCCTCGCCCTCGCCGATCGTCATCTGGCCGCCGCGCACCAGCGGCGTGCCGCCATACTGCTTGATCGCTTCCGAGGCCTTGGCGGCGTAGGCCGCCCACAGCGTCGCGTTGGAGACCTTGGCGCGCGCGATCACATATCCCTTGGGCATTTCGACTTCCATTTCCGTTTGGATGGGAGGCGAAGCTTAGGCGGCGCCGGCGATCTCGTCCATGATCGCGGCCGCCGCTGCGCGCGGGTCCGCCGCGCGAATGATGGGACGCGCGATGACGAGATGATCGGCGCCGGCGCGGATCGCCTCGGTCGGAGTGAGCGTACGCTTCTGGTCGCCGGCGGCGCTACCGGCCGGGCGGATGCCGGGCGTGACGATGACCATGTCCGGGCCGATCACGTCGCGGACGATCTCGGTCTCGGCCGCCGAACAGACGATGCCGTCGACGCCGGCGATGCGGGCCTGCTGGGCGCGCATCCGCACGAGGTCGCGCACCGCCAGCCCATAGCCGGCGTCCTTGAGGTCGCCATCGTCATAGGAGGTCAGCGCCGTCACGGCGAGCAGCCGGAGCGCGCTCTCGCCACGGCCCTCGACGGCCCCGCGCATGGTCTGCGGATAGGCGTGCACGGTGAGGAAGGTGACGCCGAGCTTGGTCACCGACTCGACCCCCTCGGTCACTGTGTTGCCGATGTCGTGCAGCTTGAGGTCGAGGAAGACCTTCTTGCCTTCGGAGATCAGCTGCCGGGCGAGATCAAGCCCGCCGGCGAAGGCCAGGCGATAGCCGATCTTGTAGAAGCTCGCCTCGTCGCCGAGCGTCGCGACGATGCGATAGGCGTCCCAGATCGTCGGCACGTCGAGCCCGACGATCATGCGGTCCCGGAGATCGTTGATTTTCTGCGCCATGACCCTGTCCTCCTCGCTGCCCGGCGGCGATGGGGCACGATTCGAGAGCGGACGCAAGCCAGGCGCAGCATTCCGTTGCGGCAGACGATGGATTAGCCTTGTGGCCGCCGGGGCGGGATCTGCCTCGTTGCCGCCATGCCATGCCTTCGCCGCCAGCCTGCCCAGCTGCCCTCGCGAGGAGCCGTCATGCCGATCTACGTCACGTTCAGCGCCCCGATCAACAACAGCTGCGAGGCGCAAAGCGCGCAGCTGATCCACACCGGCAGCACTGCCGCCCCCAACGGGCTGCGCACCCGCTCCCAGGCCGACGACATCACATTCACCAAGCAAACTGACTTCCTCTCGGCGAAGCTGATGACGCATGCCGCCAAGGGAACCGAGTTCGAGACCGTCACGATCGAACTCCGCAAGCCGGGCCACCCCACGCCCTACATGATCTATACGCTCTCGAAGACGATCATTGCAGACTACAGTTTTACCACCGGCGGCTCGGTCCCGTATGAGACGATCGGCCTCAATGCGACGAGCGTCAGCTGGCGGTTCTTCAGCTAGCTGCCATCCCCAGAAGTACCCGCTGCCGGAATCGCTTTAAGCGGCACCGCTCAGCACCTGCGCGAAGACCTTTGCCCAGACGTCCGGCGTCTGCGCGCCGGAGACGGCGAGCTTGCCGTCGACGATGAAGAAGGGCACCCCGGTGACGCCGACGCGCTGCGCATGCGCCTCGAGGCCGATCACCGTCTCGCGCAACTCGTCATTGGCGAGTTCGTCGCGCGCCGCCCGCTCGTCATAGCCCTGCTCGCCGGCAATTGCGACCAAGGTGTCGAGATCGCCGATATCACGGCCGTCCTGCCAATAGGCCTTGAACAGCGCCGCCTTCATCTCGCTGCCGCGCTGCACGGTCGAGGCAGCGGCGACAAGCATATGGGCCATGCGGGTGTTGACGCTCTTCTTAACCGCAGCCCAGTTGAAGGTGACGCCGCTTTCCAGCGCCGCCTCGGAGAGGCGCAGTTCAATCTCCCTGCGCTTGCCCGGGCCGAACTTGGCATCGAGATAGGCGGTGCGGTCCATGCCCTCCTCCGGCATGTCCGGATTGAGCTCATAGGGCAGCCAGGTGATGGCGACGCGCTCGGTCAGGCCGTGATTGGCCAGCGCCGTCTCAAGCCGCGCCTTGCCGATGAAGCACCAGGGACAGGCGAGATCGGAAACGATCGCGATCGGCATCTTGTCTTGCATGGCTCGTTCCTTGGCGCCGGAAGCGGCAGGTTTCAGATCGGCGGGTAGGCGTGGAGCTCGCCATGGCGATCTTCCGCATGGCCCTGCGCTCCCGGCGTCTCGCAGCCCGAGAGAAAGGCGGGACCGACCGGGATCTTGCCGGCGCCGCCGGGGATGTCGAGGATATAGGTCGGCTGGCAGAGGCCGGAAAGGTTGCCGCGCAGGCTTTTGACGAGGGCCTGCCCTTCCGCCAGCGACAGCCGGAAATGGCCGGTGCCAGGCGCGAAATCGGGATGGTGCAGGTAGTAGGGCTTGACCCGGTTCTCGACGAAGGCGCGCATCAGCGCCGAGAGCGTCTCGACATCGGCGTTGACGCCCTTGAGCAGGACGCTCTGGCTGACCAGGACATGACCGGCATCGGCGAGCCGGGCCAGCGCCTCGCGCGCCGCTGGGGTGAACTCGCGCGGATGGTTGGCGTGGACGGCGACATAGCTCGCCTTGCCGGGCACACGCAGTGCCCTGGCGTAGTCCTCGGTGACACGTTCCGGCTGGACCATCGGCACGCGCGTGTGCCAGCGCGCCACCTTGATATGCGGGATCGTGGCGAGCCGTCTGCCGACCTCGCGCAGGCGCCGGGCGGACAGGATCAGCGGGTCGCCGCCGGTCATGATCACCTCCCAGATCTCTGGGCGGGAAGCGAGATAGGCGAGCGCCGCGTCGAGTTTCTCGCCGGTCAAGGCATCGCCACCGGGGCCGACCATCTCCCGGCGGAAGCAGAAGCGGCAATAGACCGGGCAGGCGTGGACCAGCTTGAGCAGAGCGCGGTCGGGGTAGCGATGGACCACGCCCTCGACCGGCGAATGCGCCTCGTCGCCGATCGGATCGGCGAGTTCCTCCGGTAGGGTCCTGAGCTCGTCGGCATCCGGCACGAACTGGCGGGCGATCGGATCAGCCGCGTCGGCCGGGTCGATCAGCGCCGCAACGGCCGGCGTCACCGAAACGGCGTAGCGCTTGGCGACTTCGGCCAAGGCCTCGCGCCTGGCGGGCGCGACGAGGCCTCGCTCGACGAGAGCGTCGACCGTCTTCAGCGGCTGGCCGGGCGGCTGGTGGATCGTCATCGTCCTGCCCTGCCCGGTTGCGCGACCGGCGTCCAGAGCACGTCGTCGATGCGGCGCGCGTCGGTCGCGAGCATCACCAGCCGGTCGAAGCCGAGTGCGATGCCGGAGGCTTGCGGCATCTCGGCGAGCGCCGCGAGAAAGTCCTCGTCGATCGGATAGCGCTCGCCATAGATGCGCTCCTTCTCGTCCATGTCCGCCTCGAAGCGTCGGCGCTGCTCCGCCGGGTCGGTCAACTCGCCGAAGGCATTCGCCAGCTCGACACCGCAGGCAAACAACTCGAAACGCTCGGCGACGCGCGGATCGCCGGGCTTCGGCCGCGCCAGCGCCGCCTCGGAGATCGGGTATTCGCACAGGATGGTGGCGCGCCCGCGGCCGAGATGCGGCTCGACCTTCTCGGCAAGGACGCGGCTGAAGATGTCGGACCAGCTGTCGTCCTCGGCCAGCCTGATACCGGCGCCGCGGGCCTGCTGCGCCAGCGCTTCGCGATCCGTCGCGCCGTCGCCCGCGATCGTCGCCATCAGGTCGATGTCGGCATAGCGGGCGAAAGCCTCGGCAAGGGTCAGGCGCTCGGGTTCGGCGAAGGGATCGACCTCGGCGCCGCGCCAGCGCAGCCTCGTGGCACCGGCAGCCCGCGCCGCCTCGGCCAGCAGCGCCGCGCAGTCCTGCATCACCGCCTCATAGGGCTCGCCGACCCGGTACCATTCCAGCATGGTGAACTCGGGATGATGCAGCGCCGTGCGCTCGCGATTGCGGAAGACGCGGGCGAAATCGAAGATGCGCTGCTCACCGGCGGCCAGCAGCTTCTTGGCGGCGAATTCCGGTGAGGTGTTCAGGTAATAGGGGTGCTCGGCGCCGCCATCGTCGACGAAAGCCGTGCGGAAGCCGTGCAGATGCGTCTCGTTGCCGGGCGAGACCTGCAGCAGCGCCGCCTCGACCTCGACAAAATCACGCGCCTCGAACCAGCGCCGCAGCGCCGCCTTGACGCGGCCCCGCGCCATCAGCGCTGGACGCCGGTCGGCATGGATGTCCGGCCGCCAGAAGGGCGGGGGATTTTCGTTCATGGATCCTCTGGCAAACCCGTCAGCCAGCTTCCGTTTTGCGCATAAATGCGGTAGTTGCGCGGCGATGAAATCGGCATAGCGCGCCCCTCCGCCGCGCACCAGCAAGGAATTTCAAGTGGTCAAGGTCATCGCCTCCTCTGTCCGCAAGGGCAACGTCCTCGAAGTCGACGGGCATCTCTGCTCGGTGCTGTCGGCCGAGAGCTTCTTCCCCGGCAAGGGCACGCCGACGACGCAGATCGATATGCGCCGCATCGCGGACGGCGTGAAGGTGACGCAGCGCTACAAGACGACCGAGCAGGTCGAGCGCGCCTATGTCGAGGATCGCGACTTCACCTATCTCTACCAGGACGGCGAGCAGTACGTCTTCATGAACCCCGAGACCTATGACCAGCTGCCGGTCGACGGCGATGTGGTCGGCGATCTCGCCGCCTATCTCCAGGAAGGCATGAAGGTCACCCTCTCGGTGTTCGACGACCGGGCGGTCGCGATCGAGCTGCCGCAGCGCGTCACGCTCGAGGTGGTCGAGACCGAGCCGGTGACCAAGGGCCAGACGGCCTCCTCCTCCTACAAGCCGGCGATCCTGTCGAACGGCGTGCGCTCGGCCGTGCCGCCGCATATCGGCGTCGGCACCCGCATCGTGGTGATGACCGCCGATGGCTCCTATGTCGAGCGCGCGAAGGATTGATCGCGCTTCGGCGCCACGCGTGACGGCGCATGCGCTATAGAATGAGGCAGCGGGCCCTTTCCGGGCCCGTTTCCGTTTCTGGAGCCCAATCATGCCGCTATCCGCTCACGCCGCCGCCTTCGCCGGCTTTGTCCAGACCCTGAAGGCGCTCGACGCCATCCTCGACAAGGCGCAGGCCGAAGCGGAAACGCGTAAGATCCAACCGGAAGTGCTGCTGTCGAGCCGCCTCGCGCCCGACATGCTGCCCTTCACCCGACAGATCCAGCTGATGTCGGATTTCGCCAAGAATGCCGCGGCCCGCCTCGCCGGGGGCGATAACCCGCGCTTCCCCGACGAAGAAAAGACCTTCCCGGAACTCAAGGCGCGGATCGCCCGGACACTCGACTTCGTCGCCTCGGTCGACAAGGCGGCGCTCGATGCCGGGCTGGAGCGGGATGTCACCTTCCCGCGCGGCCAGTCCGCCACCGTGACGATGAAGGGCGCGGATTATCTGACGCGCTTTGCCGTGCCCAACTTCTATTTCCACGCCACCACAGCCTACGCGATCCTGCGCGAGAACTGCTTCTCGATCGGCAAGCAGGATTTCCTCAAGGGCGTGTTCGACGCCTGAGCCACGCTGCACTCCCGCGAGCATGGGACCTGACAACCGTCGTCATGTTCGCCCTCGTGGCGAGCATCCACGCCTTGAACACCGCGCTCGTCACGGGAAGACGTGGATGGTCGGGACAAGCCCGACCATGACGATAAGCAGCTCCCACGGGGGGCGAGGCAGACTATGTCTGCCCCACTCCGTGACGGCCCTGGATGCAGCGGCCAGCCTCACAGATACGGCGAACAGAGCCAGAGCAGGCGGTCGAGCAGGCGGATCGGAAAAGGGCGGGCCCGGAGCTCCGCCAGGGTGACGGGGCGCGCCGAGGCGATCACCCCGTCAATGCGGGCCTCGATACTGCGGGCGAAATCCTCGTCCAACACTTCCAGGTCGATCTCGAAATTCAGGCGCAGCGAGCGCGGATCGAGATTGGACGAGCCGACATAGGCCCAGGTGCCGTCGATGGCGAGCAGCTTGGAATGGTCGAAGGCACCCGTCGCTCGCCAGACCCGGCAGCCATCCTTCAGCACCTGGTCGAACTGCGCCTGCATGGCGCGGTCGACGAGGACGAGATTGTTGACCTCGGGCACAACGATGTCGATCCGCACACCCCGGCGGGCGGCGGTGACGAGCGCGCTGATCAGCTCGCGATCCGGCAGGAAATAGGGCGACATGATCCGGATCGAATCGCGCGCCACCGAGAAGGCACCGATCAGCAGTCGGTGATTGGTCTCGAGGCTGGAATCCGGCCCCGAGGCGACGGCGCGCATCACCACGCCGCCTTCGCCGGGCGGAGGCTGCGGCGCGACCGACCAGGCGGCGCCGGCCAGATCCTCGCCCGAGGCGAAGCGCCAGTCCTCGGCGGCTACCGCGAGCAGGTCCTCGACCACCGGTCCGGCGATACGGAAATGCGTGTCGCGTGCCGTTGCGTCCCCGGCGAATTCGCGGGTGAAGCCCTGCCTGATGTTCATGCCGCCGGCGAAGGCAACCTCCCCATCGACGATCAGGAGCTTGCGGTGCGTGCGCAGGTTCGCATAGGGCAGTCGCAATCCCATGATGATGTTGCCGTTGAAGACGTCGACCGGCACCCCGCCCTTCTGCAGGTAGCCGACGATGCTCGGCACGGAATAGCGCGCGCCGACCGCATCGATCAGCACCCGCACCGCAACGCCGCGCCCGAGCGCCGCGATCAGCGCGTCGGCAATACGCAGGCCGATCGGGTCGCGGTCGAAGATGTAGGTCTCGAGGATGATCGCGCGCTGGGCGCTCGCGATCGCTTCCGCCATCGCGGCATAGGCCTCGTCGCCGGTCCGCAAGGTTGAGATCGCATTGCCGCTCTTGAGGGGGCGGCGCGCGACCTTGTCGCCGAGCGTCTTCAGCGCGGCGAAGCGCCGGCCGAAATCACGCGCCACCGCTTCGTCGGGAATCGCGGCGGATTCGCCCGCCGTGCCGGCCCCAGGCTCCTGCTTGCGCTGCGAGACGAGGGAGGCGCGGCGCATGCGGTTGACGCCGGCGACCGCATAGATCAGTGCGCCAAGGAAAGGGGAGAGCAGGATGACGCCGACCCAGCCGATGGCAGCGCGCACCTCGTCCTTGGTCAGCGCGGCGTGGCTGGCGGCGACCGCCGTGATCGCAAGCGACAGGGCGGCCAAGATATGCGGCCAGTAACCGTAGAGAATCTCCCACATGGCCGCGACTATTGCACGGCCCGCAGCCCCGGCAATGGCGCCGGCTCAGACTTGCCGGCTTACCCCTTGCGCAAGGGCAGGAGCATACCCATATTGGGATCACGGCGATGTCGAGGGCGTTCCACGGCCCTCCAGCGCCGTTGAAGACGGCCATGAATTTGGACCGGTGACGCCGGATGTACGCGCACAGGTTCGGGACATGGCCGTTGGCCAATCAGAGACCCGCTGCGAGCGCTCGCGGCGGGTCTTTTCTTGTCAGCCCTGCAGGAACGGGTTGGTCTGGCGCTCCTCGCCCAGCGTGCTCGCCGGGCCATGGCCGGGCAGGAACTGCACATCGTCGCCGAGCGGCAGGAGCTTGCCCTTGATGCCGGCGATCAGGTCGCTGTGGCTGCCATAAGGGAAATCCGTGCGGCCGACAGAACCGGCGAAGACGGTATCGCCGGCGAGCAGGAAGCGCAGATCCTTCTGGAAGAAGGTGACATGGCCCGGCGTGTGGCCCGGCACGTGCTGGACGGAGAATGTGACGTCGCCGACCGAGACGCTGTCCCCTTCCGCGAGCCAGCGCGTCGGCGTCACGGCCTTCATGTCGCGGATCTCGAAGCGCAGGCCTTGTTCGGGCAGCGCGTCGAGCAGGAACTTGTCAGCCTCGTGCGGGCCGATGATCGGCAGGGACAGCGCCTCGGCGAGTTCGGCCGCACCGCCGGCATGGTCGAGATGGCCATGGGTCAGCCAGATCGCGACGGGTTTGACGCCGGTTTCCTTCAACGCCGCCTGAATGCGCGCGACATCGCCGCCGGGATCGACGACCGCTGCCTCCTTGGTCTTGGTACACCAGATCAGCGAGCAGTTCTGCTGGAACGGCGTCACCGGGATTACGGCGACGCTGAGCGGGGGCTGCGCTTGGTCGGTCATGACGACGCCTTTCGCTGAAATGGGCGGAGCTTGGTGAGAGAAACCGACCGGTGCGGGCTAGCGCTTGCCGCAGCGATTGGCGAGCAGCACCCGGTAGTCGGAGAGCGACTCGTCCATCTGCGCGACGTTCTGCTCGCGCTCCCGCCCGCTCTGGCAGGTCGCAAAGACCGAGCGGGCCTTCTGCATGAAGGCGACATGCTCGCGCCAGGCTGCGCATTGCGTCGCCTGGTCGGCATTGGCGACCTGCTGCATCTTGTACTGCCGCTGGCGCATGCCAGCCTCGTTCTGGAACAGGTCGCGCGTGCAGGTCGCCGGAACGGGACGCGACTGTGCCAACGCGAAGGTCGGAACCAGGGTCAGCAGGACGGCGGCGGCAGCACGAACGATCATCCGAGGTTCAGCTCCTTGAAGAAGTCGTTGCCCTTGTCGTCGATGACGATGAAGGCCGGGAAATCCTCGACCTCGATCTTCCAGACCGCCTCCATGCCGAGCTCCGGATATTCCAGAACCTCAACCTTCTTGATGCAGTCCTGGGCGAGGCGCGCCGCCGGGCCGCCGATCGAGCCGAGATAGAAACCGCCATGGCGCGCACAGGCCTCGCGCACCGCCGAGGAGCGGTTGCCCTTGGCGAGCATCACCATCGAACCGCCGAAGGACTGGAACTGGTCGACGAAGGAGTCCATGCGGCCGGCCGTGGTCGGGCCGAAGGAGCCCGAGGCCATGCCGTCCGGCGTCTTGGCCGGGCCGGCATAATAGACCGGGTGATTCTTGAAATAGTCAGGCATGCCCTGCCCGCTCTCCAGCCGCTCGCGGATCTTGGCATGGGCGAGGTCGCGGGCAACGACGATGGTCCCGGTCAGCGAAAGCCGGGTCTTGACCGGGTGCCTGGTCAGCGTCGCCAGGATCTCGCTCATCGGCTGGTTGAGGTCGACCTTGACGACCTCGCCGCCAAGCGAGGCGTCCTCGATCTCCGGCAGGTACTTCGAAGGATCGGTTTCCAGCGCCTCGAGGAAGATGCCGTCGCGGGTGATCTTGCCCTTGGCCTGACGGTCGGCCGAGCAGGAGACGCCGAGCCCGATCGGCAGCGAGGCGCCATGGCGCGGCAGGCGGATGACGCGCACGTCATGGCAGAAATACTTGCCGCCGAACTGGGCACCGACGCCGAGCGACTGGGTCAGCTTGTGGATCTCCTCTTCCATCTCGATGTCGCGGAAGGCGTGACCGGAGGGCGATCCCTTGGTCGGCAGGCCGTCGAGATAGCGGGTCGAGGCGAGCTTCACCGTCTTGAGGTTCTGCTCGGCCGAGGTGCCGCCGATGACGAGGGCGAGGTGGTAGGGCGGGCAGGCGGCGGTGCCCAGCGTCAGGATCTTCTCCTTCAGGAAGGCGGTCATCCGGTCCTTGGTCAGGAGGGACGGCGTCGCCTGGTAGAGGAAGGTCTTGTTGGCCGAGCCGCCGCCCTTGCAGACGAAGAGGAACTTATAGGCATCCTCGCCCTCGGCGTAGATATCGATCTGCGCCGGCAAGTTGGTCGCGGTGTTCTTCTCCTCGAACATGGAGAGCGGCGCGAGCTGCGAATAGCGCAGGTTGCGCTTGAAATAGGCATCCGCGACACCCTCGCCGAGCGCAGCCTCGTCGTCGCCATCGGTCCAGACCTTGCGGCCGCGCTTGCCCATGATGATCGCGGTGCCGGTGTCCTGACACATCGGCAGAACGCCGCCGGCGGCGATGTTGGCGTTCTTCAGCAGGTCGTAGGCGACGAACTTGTCGTTCGAGGTCGCCTCGGGATCGTCGAGGATCTTCTGGAGCTGGGCGAGATGGCCCGGGCGCAGCAGATGGTTGATGTCGATGAAGGCCTGCTCAGAGAGCCGGCGGATCGCCTCGCGCGAGACCGTCAGGAGTTCGCGATCGCCGATTTTCTCGACCGTGACGCCCTCCGTGCCGAGCGAGCGGTAAGGGGTCTTGTCCTCGCCGAGGGGGAAGAGATCGACATGGGTATAGGCCATCGGGCGGCACTCCGGCATTTCGGCGGCGCCTTGCGCGGAGAGCGCGGCGCCTTGGCGTTGCGCCGCGTCATAACCCTTCGGCCCGAGGGCTCCAAGCCCTAGACTGAAACCTTTCCAGTCAGGGCGCCCTTCCGGTCAGGCTGCCTTGGCGGCCGTCTCCGCCAGGATGGCGTAGATCGCGGCCGGATCATGCGCATGGCGCACCTGGTCCAGCACGGCCTGATTGCGCAGCACGCGCGCGACGCGCGCCAGCGCCTTGAGATGGTCGGCCCCCGCCCCTTCCGGAGCGATCAGCACGAAGATGATGTCGACGGGCTGGCCATCCAGCGCCTCGAAATCGAGCGCCTTCTCGGCCCGCGCGAACAGGCCGACAAGCTTGTCGATGCCGGGCATCCGGCCGTGGGGGATGGCGATGCCGTCGCCGATCCCGGTGGAGCCGAGGCGCTCGCGCTGCAGCAGCGCCTCGAAGAGTTCACGCTCGGGCAGGCCGGTGAGCAAAGCCGCGTGCTGGGCCAGTTCCTGAAGCGCCTGCTTCTTGCTGTTGGCGCGCAGCGGCGAAATCACCGCCTCGGGCCGGAGGAGATCGGTCAGCGTCATAGGCCAATCCATGCATGTCCCGTGCCTGCCGCTCCGGTCCCTGCCGGAAAGCCCGGCAGGGCGCCCAGATTCGTCAGCGGCGGAACCTCAAGAGAGAGAAGCCGGCGGATCGATCCAGCCGATATTGCCGTCGCGGCGGCGGTATACGACGTTCATGCGGCCATTGCCAGCGTGGCGGAAGATGACGACGGGCGCGCCGGTCATGTCGAGCTCGGCAACCGCGTCGCTGACCGTCATCTGATGCAGGGATTTGGTCGTTTCGGCCACGATGACCGGGTTTTCGCCGACATGCTCGGCGTCATGCTCCTCGATATCCTGGTCGGGAGCCGCGATCACATAGCTGGGGATTTCGAGGCCGGCCTCGCGCCCGTTCATCGCCGCGGAGCGATCCTTCAGTCGCCGCTTGTAGCGACGCAGGCGCTTTTCGATGCGCTCGGCCATCTTGTCGAGGCTGGCATAGGCGTCATGCGCCACTGCCGAAGCTTCGAGCGTGATGCCGGAGGAAAGGTGCAGGACGCCATCCGTCTTGAAGGCGGTCCCGTCCTTGCCGACGGTGACGTGCCCCTGATAACCGCCTTCGTAATACTTGCTCAGGGCTGCCGCCACGCGCGCTTCGGCCTGACCCCGCAGGGCCTCGCCGACATCGAGATTCTTGCCGGAGATTCGCAAGCTCATGGAGTGCTTCCCCTTCTTGTCGCCATGGCCAGTAGTCGGCCATCTACTGGAGGTAAGAACGGGGTCACCGGCTTGTCAATGAGCCCGAAGGCGGGTGCCTCGAAGGGGCTGCTCTCAACGGGACGCATGCCGCAGGGGCAACTCGACCGGCCAGAGCAGGCTGCAGGACAGGCCCCGCGGCCTCTTCGTCAGGGCATGCGCGGCGTGTGTCGCGGGCAGGTTTAGCGCCCCGCGCCGGCCATGGCGAGCTTCTCCCGCCGGCGCTCCATCGAGGACGGGATGCGCAGCGATTCCCGGTACTTCGCCACGGTCCGCCGGGCGATGTCGATGCCATTCGTCTTCAGCCTCGTGACGATCGCATCATCCGACAGAATCTCCGCCGGGCTCTCCTCGTCGATCATCTGCTTGATCCGATAGCGCACCGCCTCGGCCGAATGGGCCTCGCCATAGCCGGTCGCGGCGATCGCGGCCGAGAAGAAATACTTCATCTCGAAGACGCCGCGCGGGCAGGTCAGGTACTTGTTGGACGTAACGCGCGAGACCGTCGATTCGTGCATGCCGATCGCGTCGGCGACGGTCTTGAGGTTCAGCGGGCGCAGATGCTCGACGCCATGCGCGAAGAAGCCGTCCTGCTGGCGCACGATCTCGCTAGCAACCTTGAGGATGGTACGGGCGCGCTGTTCGAGCGAACGGGTCAGCCAGTTTGCGGTCTGCAAGCACTCGGCGATGAAAGCCTTGTCCTCGTCGTTGCGCGCGGCCCGTGAAACGCGGGCGTGATAGGTCTGATTGACGAGCACGCGCGGCAGCGTGTCGGGGTTGAGGTCGACCAGCCAAGAGCCATCCGGCGCGGGGCGGATGAAAACGTCCGGCACCACCGTCTCGGCGGCCGAACCGCCGAAGGCGCGGCCGGGCTTGGGATCGAGACTCCGGATCTCGGCGACCATGTCGGCGATGTCCTCGTCGTCGACCCCACAGATGCGCTTCAGCGCGGTATAGTCGCGCTTGGCGACCAGCGGCAGATTGGCGAGCAGAGCCTGCATGGCCGGGTCGTAGCGATCCCGGTCGCGCAGCTGGATGGCCAGGCACTCGCTGACATCGCGCGCCGCGACGCCGCTCGGATCGAAGCCCTGGACGATGCGCAGGACCTGCTCGACCCTGGCCTCGTCGACGCCCAGCCGCACGGCGATGTCGGCCAGCGGCTCGGCGAGGTAGCCGGCATCGTCGACCCCGTCGATGATGTGCCGGCCGATCAGCCGCTCGGCCGGCGAGGCGACCGCGAGATCGAGCTGAGCGGCGAGATGGTCATGCAGAGAGAGCTCGGCGGTCAGGCTGCTCTCGAACCCCTCGGGCCCATCTTCGAACGAGCCGCCACTGCCGCCATAAGCCCCGCCGGTGATCGGCAGGCTGTCGGCGCCGCGCGTATCCAACCGGGCGATCTGGGGCTGCTCGTTCTGGAAGACGTTCTCGAGCCCGGTGCCAAGCCGCCCTTCCATGCCCTCCTGCGTGTTGAGGCTCTCGGCGCGCTCATAGCTCGCCTGATCGGCCGCATGCGCGCCTTCGCTGCCGCCATTGGCCAGCGGCATCTCGCCGGCCTCGTCATTACGCTCCAGCAGCGGGTTGCGCTCGAGCTCGCCCTCGACGAAATTCTGGAGTTCGAGATGGGAGAGCTGGAGGAGCTTGATCGCCTGCAAAAGCTGCGGCGTCATCACCAGGGACTGCCCCTGGCGCAGCTCCATACGCGGCATCATCGCCATAGACGATCCGGCCCCTTTCCTCCGCGCCACCTCGGCACGCTTCTTGCCTGTGAGGAAAGCCTAGACTCGGGCCGCAGCGGCGTCAAAGCCCTTTGCATGCGCGAAGAGAGAGATTTTGTCGCGCCGCAGCATCGATCGCCGGCCTTGCCGGCGATCCGCTCAGAGGCGGAAATCTTCGCCGAGATAGACGCGCCGGACGTCGGCATTGGCGATGATCTCGGCCGGCGAGCCCTCGGTCAGCACGCGGCCGGAATGGATGATGTAGGCGCGATCGACCAGTCCCAGTGTCTCGCGGACATTATGGTCGGTGATCAGCACGCCGATCCCGCGATCGGTCAGCTGCCGGACTAGCTCCTGGATATCGCCGACGGCGATCGGGTCGATGCCAGCGAAGGGCTCGTCGAGCAGGATGAAGGACGGACGACCGGCCAGCGCACGGGCAATCTCGCAGCGGCGGCGCTCGCCGCCCGAGAGCGCGATCGAGGGCGCCTTGCGCAGGCGGGTGATGTTGAATTCGTCGAGCAGCTTGTCGAGCTCGCGCTCACGCTTCTTGCGGTTCGGCTCGACGACCTCGAGCACGGCCCGGATGTTGTCCTCGACCGAGAGGCCACGAAAGATCGAGGCTTCCTGCGGGAGATAGCCGATGCCGAGCCGGGCGCGCTGGTACATCGGCAGGTTGGTGATGTCGTTCCCTTCGAGCGAGATCACGCCCATATCGGCCCCGACCAGGCCGGTGATCATGTAGAAGATCGTGGTCTTGCCGGCACCGTTCGGCCCGAGCAGGCCGACGGCCTCGCCGTTACGCACGTAGAGCGAAGCCTCGCTCACGACATTGCGGGCGCCATAACTCTTGCGCAGGCCGCTGACGGCAAGGATGCCGGGGCCGCCGATGGAAGAGGCGACCGGTTCCGATCCTGCGAACTGTTCGGTGGCCTGGGCCTCGCCCTTCCGGCCGAACAGCCGGCCGAGGCGCGACAGCATTCCACCGCCGGCGAGCGACGCAGCGGTGGCTGCCGAGGATTGCGAGCGCTGCGGCCTTGTGGCGGTTTCGGCGGGCGATGGCGGGGAGATCGTCACGGGAAAGGGCGCAACCTGCTGGTTTTCGGCACGGCGTGAGCTCTGGTATTCGAGGCGTTCCAAACTGGCAACGCCTTCGTCACCCAGACGTACCGAGCGATGGGGTCAGTTCGTCGGCGTCGCGGGCTTCCCCGCTCCACCCGGCTTCTCCTTGCCGGCCTCGGCCGAATTGGGCACGAAAAAGCCCTGCACGCGACCGCCCGGCTTGGTGTCGACATTGGCGATGCCGGTCTGCGTGTCATAGACGAGGCGCTCACCACGCGTGATGTTGGGGCCGTCGTTCAACGCGACATTGCCGGTCATGATCACCTTGTTGTTGGCGCGGTCGAAGACGGCGTTGTCGGACGTTGCGGCCTGCGTCTTCGACACGACGGTGACGGGCCCGGCGCATTCGATGCGCTTGATCGCACCATCGTTCGACGAAGGCGCCCCGCCGGCCGCCGCCGGCGCAGGAGCCGCCTCCGGCGCCGCGCGCTTGCCGGCGCCGTTCTGGCCGCGCCCCTCATAGAACACGGTCATGGTCGAGCAGCGGACCGTCGTCTCGCCCTGCACCGCGACAACATTGCCGGAGAAGACTGCCTTGTTGTCCTTGTCGAGCACGTCGAGCTTGTCGGCGTCGATCTTGATCGGCTCCTTGCTGTCGCCACCCATGCCGCCAAAGGGCGAGCCGGGAGCACCACCGCGCCTTGCCGGCGCCGCCGCAGGCTTGGCCGCCGGCTGCGCCGGCGTCGCGCCGGACCTGGACGGCGCCTGCTGCTGAGCCAGCGCCGCTGCCGAAGGCAGCCAGAAAAGTGCGGATACGGCTGCGAAGAGGAGGGTTGTAGGTTTCATCGCCGACCTGTCATTCGCTTGGCTTCACTGTCTGAGCCGATTTCAACGCTGCGGCAGCGGTGCCGCCTCGCCTTGCGCGTCCGCAGCGGGCCGCAGCAGGCCCGGATTGGGCGTGCTGCCCTGACGCTCCGGCCCGGCAAGGCTGTTGGCCGGCGCATTCTCGATCACGACACGCACGCGGCCCTCGAACACGATCAGGGCGCCGTTATCCTTAACATCGAGTGTATCTGCATTGACCGTGGTCGTGCCAAGATTGACCGTGACCGGCTCGCGCGACACGACCGTTCCGGCCTTGAAATCGACATCGGCCGTTCGCATCCGCACATCGTAGCCCGATTCCGTCCGGATCTTGACGTCGTCGACCAGCTTCAGCTTTTCCTTCTGCTGGTCGAAAAGGCCGCTGAGGGCATTAACGGTGACCCAGCCTTCCTCGGATTTCATCTGGACCCGGGCCGTCATCTTCACCAGCTCGATCTGCGTGGGATTGCGAATGTCCTGCAGCGCGGACTCGGCGGTGACCACGTACGGACTGTTGTCCTTGCGATAGCCGGCGAGCTTGGGCGCCTCCATCACGACCTTGCCGCCGGACAGGCCGATCGAGCCCAGCGAGAGATTGCCGGCCTCGCGCAGCGGGTTAAGGAATGGCGTGACGATCAGCCCCAGCACGGCCACGACCGCGCCGCCACTCCGGCGTGGTGCGGCTGCTTCACCGCCGATCCCGCGATGTCAGGAGATGTCATTGCCAAGGTCATGTCCCGCCCAATGCCAGCCGCCCACGGCTTTTTCATGTCGGCGATTGCGCAGTTGCGAAATCGCCATACCGACCGCTCGACGATGACCTAGCTGGAATACAACAACTTTACGTATGTGCGAAGATGTCGGTCTCAGGCCAGCCGGCGAGATCGAGCTCCGCCCGAGTCGGCAGGAAGTCGAAGCAGGCCTGGGCCAGATGAGTCCTCTCCTCGCGCGCCAGCATCACGTCGAGGCGCAGCTTCAATGCATGAAGATGCAGAACATCGGCCGCAGCGTAGCTGAGCTGGGATTCCGACAGGGTCTCGGCGCCCCAATCCGAAGATTGCTGCTGCTTCGACAGGTCGATGCCGAGCAGTTCCCGGACCAGATCCTTCAGCCCGTGCCGGTCCGTATAGGTCCGCACCAGCTTGGAGGCGATCTTGGTGCAGTAGACCGGCGCGGTGACGACACCGAAGGCCTTTTGCAGCGCCGCAATGTCGAAGCGGGCGAAATGGAACAGCTTCAGCACGCCGGGATCGGCGAGGATGCGGCAGAGATTGGCGGGTGCCGGCGCATCCTTGGGAATCTGGACGACATCGGCCGAGCCATCGCCCCGCGAGAGCTGCACGACGCAGAGCCGGTCGCGCTGCGGATTGAGACCGAGCGTCTCGGTGTCGATCGCCAGGATCGGCCCGGGCTGGAAATCGGCCGGCAGGTCGCCGCGATGCAGATGAATGGTCATGGCTCTGACTCAACCCTTGCAAACACTTGCCGCGGGCCGGGCCGGCGGACGTCCCTGCCAGCTACCGAGCCCACCGCCGCGGCACAAGCCTTTTCTCGCTCCAACTGCCGCGGGAAAATTAACCTTCTGTTCACCATATCCTTCATCTCAAGGCCTAGGCGTGCGAGGGTGCCGGATCGGAGCCCGACGCATGACCCTCATTCGCCTGTTCACCGATCTCGATGGCCGCATCGGCCTGCGCCAGTTCTGGCTCGGCAGCATAGCGCTCGCGCTCTGCCTGCTGGCTGTGCAATGGGCTGCGCCCCACCTCGTGGAAAGGCCGACGGCGATCGGCATCGTCGCCTTCAGCAAAGCCTTCGCGCTCTTTCCCTGGGCCGCCCTTGCGGCAAAGCGCGCCACCGACCGCGGCGGCTCTGCACTGTTCGGCATCTTCCTGGTCTGCGCCATCGTGCTGCCGACCGAGCTGCGGCCGTATCTCGGCTATGCTTGGCGTCCCTCGCTCGAGGCGATCTCGACCATCGCCTGGCTGATCGCCCTGGTCGATCTCGGCTTGATGCCGGGCGCCGAGCCGGACAGGCCGCTTGCAGCGCAGGAGGCTGCTGCTAAACGGGCGTGATGAGCCAGAGCACGACGCACACCCTCGCCTTCGACGCCACCGATCCCATCGCCCTGACGCAGGCCCTGATCCGCTGCCCCTCGGTGACGCCCGCCGAAGCCGGCGCCCTCGCCTTGCTCGAAATCGTGCTCGCGGCCGAAGGCTTCTCCGTCCAGAGGCCGGTATTCTCCGAGCCCGGCATGCCGGACATCGAGAACCTCTATGCCCGAATCGGCAACGAGGCGCCGGTGCTGGTCATTGCCGGCCACAGCGACGTCGTGCCGCCCGGCGATGTTACCAGCTGGACGCATGAGCCGTTCGCGGCCGAGATCGTCGATGGCACGCTCTATGGCCGCGGCGCCTGCGACATGAAGGGCGGCCTCGCCTCGATGGTCGCTGCGGTTATCCGCTATCGCCGCGACAACCCGCAGGCTCCCGGATCGATCGCCTTTCTCGTCACCGGCGACGAGGAGGGTCCGGCCGTCAACGGCACGGTCAAGCTGCTGGAATGGACGAAGGCGCGCGGCGAACGCTTCGACCATTGCCTGCTCGGCGAGCCGACCAATCCGGCGACGATGAGCGACATGCTCAAGATCGGCCGGCGCGGCTCGCTGACCGGCAAGCTCACCGTCCATGGCATCCAGGGCCATGTCGGCTACCCGCATCTGGCGCAGAACCCGATCCGCGGCATGGTCCGGCTGCTCGCCGGGCTGGATGCGACGCCGCTCGACGCCGGCACCGAGCATTTCGACCCGAGCAATCTCGAGGTGACGACGCTCGATGTCGGCAACCCCGCGACCAACGTCATCCCGGCGCTGGCACGCGCCGTGTTCAACATCCGCTTCAACGATCTCTGGACGCCGGAGACGCTCGCCGGCGAGATCGAACGCCGGCTGCGCGAGGCGGCCGGCAACACGGTGCGCTACGAGATCGTTTTCGAGCCGACCAACGCGGTCGCCTTCCTGACGCAGCCTGGCCCCTTCGTCACCATGGTCGCCGACGCGGTCGAAGCCGAAACCGGCAAGCGCCCGGCGCTCTCGACCACCGGCGGCACCTCGGATGCGCGCTTCATCAAGAACTATTGCCCGGTCGTCGAATACGGCGTGGTCGGCCAGACCATGCACCAGATCGACGAACGCGTTTCCCTTGCCGACCTGCGGGCGCTGGAGCGCATCACGCACCGGCTCCTGAGCGCCTATTTCGCCGCAGCTTCGGCGGCTTGACGGAACCTTTCGGGCCGGACATGCTTTAGACGAAAGTCTAATGCTGTCGAGCCCGGAGGGTCTGGCCATGAGGCTTGATGCCGACGATGTGACACGCTCTCTGCGAGCTTCATGGCGTCTGCTTTCGGCGGATTCCAGGGCCCTGCCCGACTTCGATCTTTCCCGCGACGGTTTCTGGCGCTCTTATCTGGCGCTGGTGCTGACCGTGCCGGCGATCATTCCGGTGCTGGCCGCCGAGCGCGTGCTGGCCGGGCTGCCCAATGCGGCCGGCCTGTTTGATGCCCCTGTCCTGCTGGCCTCGGTGATCGCGGCCCAGCTTCTCGCAGTCATCACCGTGCCGGCCCTGCTGGTCATGCTGGCGCCGGGGCTCAGGCAATGCCCGCGCTTCACCGGCTTCATCATCGCCTGGAACTGGTCGAGCATTCTTTCGGCCGGGCTGATCGCGGTACCGGCGGCGGTGTTCGCGCTCGGCTGGTCGAATGGCGGTATCGCGGTGATCCAGGCGCTCGCTTTCGGCGTGATCATCCTGCGGCTGCGCTATTGCGTGGCCCGCGCTACCTTCGGCTCCGAAACAGGCATCGCCGGAGCGATCGCCTGCGCCAGCCTCCTCGCCGACTACGCGATCATCCGGACCTTCGGGCTTGCCGGCTTCTAGCTCTCTGGCTGGGCTCTAGATCTGCGTGACCGGCATCAGGGTGACGCCGTAATAGAGCGCTTTGCCCCTGGTGGTAAGCGATTCCGAGACGGGGCCGATCTCGAAGCCGGCCTTGGTCAGCTCGGTCAACGCCTTGGCCTTGACCGCAGCCGACGCTGACGCGTCGAAGTTGATCTTCAGCTCGATCGTCGCCTCGAGGACTTTCACCACCTGATGGGCGTTGCCCTGCCCGATATTGGTGCGGACTGTTTCGCGGCAGACCGGCCTGAGAAGAGCACGAATCTCGGCCAGTTCATCGCGTGCATAGGTGTAGATCCTGGCGTCCGCCACAGTCACCACGGCGCTCCTCGCGGCGCGAGCCGTCGCGGAAAGGTTGAAGAGCGTCTTGAGCGCAGGCGCCTCGACGCTGAAGCTCCCACCGATCTGACTGGCAACGTCGCGGCTTTCGGTCTCGCTCGGCGTCGGCTTGAAGCCATAGAGATCGACCGAGTAACGCGCCGTGCAGAGCGTCGCCAGTTGCACCGAGCGGGGGCTCTGGTCGCGCGGGTCGTAATTCTCCTTCGCGACCAGCAGACCCGGCCCGTGCAACGTGCTGGGCGGCACGTTTCGCGAGAAGCCGTATTTGACGATGATTCCTTCGAGCTGGCGGTCCTCGCTCTGGCAGGCGGCCAGTGGGAGCCCGGCTAGAAGGCAGAATGCGAGCCGCAATCCCGGTTTCCGACCCATGGCCAACTCCGGCGGGCACTGAAAATATCTATATACTTAAAGTTGCATATCAGCCTGTGATCCGCAACCTTGAGTAGAACGCACTTCAGCCAAACGGCGGATAGTCGACGCCGGCGAGATAGAGTCCGCAGGAGGGGGCGAGCGCAGCGCATTGCGAGCGGTCGCGTGCAGCCAGAACCTTGCCGACCTTGTTCTCGGGCCAACGCCCCATGCCGACCATCTTCAGGCAACCGACCATGGAGCGGACCTGATGGTGCAAGAACGAGCGAGCATGGGCATAGACCACGATCTCGGCGCCCTCGCGCCGGCAATCGAGCCGGTCGAGCGTGCGCAGCGGGCTGTTGGCCTGGCATTCGGCAGCCCGGAAGGTGGTGAAGTCGTGATGGCCGAGGAGAGCCTTGGCGGCGCGGTCCATCGCCTCATGGTCGAGCCGAACCGGAACATGCCAGACACGGCCGGCATCGAGCGCCGGCTGCGCCCTACGGTCGAGGATGCGGTAGATGTAATAGCGACGCAGCGCCGAGATCCGGGCATCGAACGTGTCGGGCACCGCCTCGGCGCTGAGCACCGCGACCGACAGGCGCTTCAGCCTGGCATTGCTGGCGTCACGCACCACGTCGGTGCGCCATTGCTTGTCGAGATCGACATGGGCGACCTGATGTGTGGCATGGACGCCGGCATCGGTGCGCCCGGCGCAATGCAGACGCACGGGATGGCCACAGAAGGCCTCGACCGCCTCCTCGACACTCTGCTGGACGGAAGGGCCGTTGAGCTGGCGCTGCCAGCCCGAGAACGGCGTGCCGTCATATTCGATGACGAGCTTGTAGCGCGGCATCAGACTCGCTCCACCAGGGAGACTGTACCTTTGTCGGTCGTCCCGGCCGAAGCGAAGCGGAGAGCCGGGATCCATGCCTGAACCGCTCCGGCATGGATCCCGGGTCGAGCTGAGCTCGCCCGGGATGACGGCGTGAAATGAGAGTGCTGCAACACGCTAGAGCTTCGCGCCGGCCGAGAGCCGGGCGCCGCGCAAGAACTCGCCGCCGCTCATCGGGGCGCGGCCAGCGCGCTGGACCTGCAGCAGCTTCACCGCGCCGACCTTGCAGGCGACGGTGCCCTCGTCGTCGAGCAGCGTGCCGGGCTCGGCCGCGCCGCCGGCACGTGCCGTGCGCAGCAGCTTGAGGCGCTCAGGCCCCTTGCCGAGGTCGACTTCGACGAAGGCGCCCGGAAAGGGCGAGAGGCCACGTACCAGATCGTGCACCTGCTGTGCCGGCCTGGTCCAGCTCAGCCGCGCCTCGTCATTGCCGATCTTGCTGGCATAGGTGACGCCGTCCTGCGCCTGCGGCGTGAAGCGCAGGCCCCCGCGTCCGAGCGCCGCCAGCGCCCTCACCATCAGGTCGGCGCCGAGCACGGAAAGCCGGTCATGCATGTCGCCGGCAGTGGCATCGCTGTCGATGGCGAGCCGCTCGACCATGCCGACCGGGCCGGTATCGAGCCCCTCCTCCATCTTCATCACGCAGACGCCGGTCTCGGCGTCGCCGGCCATGATCGCGCGCTGGATCGGGGCGGCGCCGCGCCAGCGCGGCAGCAGCGAGGCGTGCAGGTTCAGGCAGCCGAGCTCGGGCACTTCGAGGATCGCCTTGGGCAGGATCAGCCCATAGGCGACGACGACCGCGACGTCGGCCTGGTGCGAGGCCATGATCTCGGCGGCCTCGGCGTTCCGCAGCGTCTTCGGCGTGAACACCGGGATGCCGAAGCGCTCGGCGGTGCGCTGCACCGGCGACGGCTTCAGCTCCATGCCGCGCCCGGCCGGAGCCGGGGGGCGCGTATAGACGGAAACGACCTCGTGGCCCTGGCCGATGATCTCGGTCAGGGTGGGCACGGCGAAGTCCGGCGTGCCCATGAAGATGATGCGCAGGCTCATGTGATTTCCCGGCCGCTCAGGCCGCACTCTCCCGGCGGGCGGCCTTGGCGAAGCGCTTGGTTACACGCTCGCGCTTCAGGCGCGACAGGTAGTCGATGAAGAGGACGCCGTTGAGATGGTCGATCTCGTGCTGGAGGCAGGTGGCGAGGAGGCCATCGGCCTCGATCTCCTGGATCGCCCCGTCGAGATCCATATAGCGCACCTTGACGCGCGCCGGCCGCTCGACCTCCTCGTAATATTCGGGGATCGACAGGCAGCCCTCCTCATAGACGTTCTTCTCCTCCGAGCTCCAGGTGACCTCGGGATTGACGAAGACCATCGGGGTCTTCGGCGTCTCCTCGTCGTCCTCGCTCTTCTTCGAGACATCGATGGTGACGAGGCGGACCGGCTTTCCGATCTGGATCGCGGCAAGGCCGATGCCCGGCGCGTCGTACATCGTCTCCAGCATGTCCTCGGCGAGCTTGCGGATCTCGGGCGTGACCGAAGCGACGGGGGCCGAGACCAGCCTGAGCTGACTGTCGGGCAGGATGACGAGGGGGCGAATGGCCATGGAGCGCTCTGCAGCAAATGTCTTGAGATTGAGGCGACATAAGCACTTGTGCAGGAGCGGTCAAACTGTTCCGCTTTCGTTCGCATTAGTGTAGGCTCTTTCCATGAACCAGATCGCCTTCGTCGTGCTCGAACGGCCCGTCAGCTGGGCGGAAGCCGCCTTCGGCTTCGCCGGCCTCACCCTGCTCCTGCTCGCGCTGGCGCTGCTCTCCGCCTGGCGCGGCGGCCACCGGCACGCGGCGGAGGCGGCCGCCGCAGCCGAGCGGGCGCACGAAATGGACGACAAGGTCGCCGAGATGAACCGGATGCAGTCCGAGCTGACCGGCCGGATGCAGACCATGGCCGAGATTCTCTCGACCCGGCAGGGCGATCTCGCCCGCCTCGTGGCCGACCGGATCGACGGCCTGCGCCAGCAGGTCGGCGCCGGGCTCGAGCAGAATGTCCGCCAGACCAATGAGAGCCTCGGCAAGCTGCAGGAGCGCCTCGCCGTGATCGACAGCGCCCAGAAGAACCTGACGGAACTGACTGGCGAGGTGGTGACGCTGAAGGACGTGCTGGCCAACAAGCAGGCGCGCGGCGCCTATGGCCAGGGTCGCATGGAGGCGATCATCCGCGACGGGCTGCCGGCGGCATTCTTCTCGTTCCAGCCGACGCTCTCCAATGGCCGCCGGCCCGACTGCCTGGTGACCCTGCCCGGCGACGGCCGCGGCCTCGTCATCGACGCCAAGTTTCCGCTGGAGAGCTTCACCCTGCTGCGCGAAGCACGCGGCGAGGAGGCGAAGAAACAGGCAGCAGCGCGGGTGCGCGGCGATGTCGGCCAGCACATCAAGGACATTGCCGAGCGCTATTTCCTGCCCGGCGAGACCCAGGACGTGGCGCTGCTCTTCGTGCCGTCGGAGGCGATCCATGCCGATCTGCACGAGCATTTCGAGGACGTGATCCAGAAGGCCAGCCGGGCCCGCGTGATGATCGTCTCGCCCTCGCTGCTGGCGCTGGCGATCCAGCTGATGCAGTCGCTGGTCCGCGATGCCCGCATGCGCGAAGAGGCTCGGGTGATCCAGTCCGAGGTCGGCAAGCTGCTCGACGACGTCCGCCGGCTCGGCGAGCGGGTCGACAAGCTCGACGTACATTTCCGCCAGGCGCAGGAGGATGTCGGCCTGATCAAGACCTCGGCCGGCAAGGTCACCGGCCGCGCGGAGAGGATCGGCGCGCTCGAGTTCGACGACGGTCCGGGCAGCCAGCCGGCACTGCCCTTCGCGAGGGAAAACCGGCTCAAGGCGGCAGAATAAACCCGGGCCGCCATCTGCAGATCACATTCCGGCGTAGCCTGCGCGCCCTACCCGCTGCGCAGGAGACCGCCAGACGTGCTCGTCCAGATCGGAACGCTCATCGCCGCGACGAGCCTCGTCCAGCTCGCCAACGGCTTCTTCAACACCTTCCTGTCCCTGCGGCTGACCACCGAGAATTTCGGCCCGACGCTGACCGGCATCGTACTCAGCGCCTATTTCATCGGCTTCTCGATCGGCGCCGTCGGCAGCGGCGCCATCATCCAGCGTATCGGGCATATCCGCGCCTATGCCGCCTTCGCCGGCATGGTCGTCGTCGGCACGGCCGGGATGGCGCTCTTCGTCTCGCCGCTCGGCTGGATCCTGTGCCGGATGGCGATCGGCATCGGCTGCGTCGGCCTGTTCATCACCACGGAGAGCTGGCTGAACGCCAAGGCGCCGGCGGACCAGCGCGGCCGGATCTTCTCGATCTACATGGTCGGCACCTTCCTGGCGCTGGCGATGGGCCAGCTGCTGATCGGCAAACTGCCGATCGCCTCGTTGACCCCGTTCTTCATCATCATCGCATTGTTCGCGCTGGCGCTGATGATGGTGAGCGCGACGCGCGCGGAGGCTCCGGCCCTCTCGCCCGAAGCCTCCCTGCCCTATGGCGAGCTGACCCGGCAGGCGCCGGTCTCGGTGATCGGCTGCATCGTCTCGGGCATCGTGACCAGCGCCTTCTACGCGCTAGTGCCGGCCTGGATGGCGCGCAACGACATTCCCCAGGGAACGATCGCCCTGTTCATGCTGGTCGCGGTGCTCGGCGGTTTCGCGTTCCAGGTCCCGGTCGGCAAGGTCTCGGACCGTGGCGACCGCCGGGTCGTGCTGGCGGGACTGGCGATCGGCTTCGCCGTCGCGGCCATCCTGATCCAGCTCGTGCCGCCAAGGCTCGTCTTCGTGCTGCCGATCGCAGCATTGCTCGGCGGCTTCATGTCGACGCTCTACCCGGTCTGCGTCGCCCATGCGCTCGACCGCATGCCTCAGGACCGCGTCGTGGCGGTGAGCGGCCGGCTGATCCTGGTCAGCGGCATCGGCTCGGCGCTGGGGCCGATCCTCGGCGCCCAGGTGATGGGACAGCTCGACATCAACGGGCTGCTCTATTTCATGGCCGCCGCGGCGATCGCGCTGGCTGCGGTCGCAGGCCTGAGGATCAGGCACCGCGCGCCGCCGGAGCAGATGGCGGAGCGGCCCTTCGCGATCATCGACCCGCTGGCGGCGCCGATCTCGCAGGAGCCGGAAGCCACGGACGCGGACGGAACGCCGCGCCCGCTGCCTGCCTGAGTCTCAGGCCGTCTGCAGGGTCGCCGACAGCTCCGGCTTGACGTTCAGCGTCTGGAAGACGACGCAATAGCGCTCGGTCAGCTTGAGCAGGCTGTCGAGCTTCTCCTGCGGAGCGTCGGTCTCGACATCGAAGAACAGGCGGATCGCCTTGAAGCCGACGGCGGCGTCCTTGGCGACGCCGAGCGTGCCGCGGAAGTCGAGGTCGCCCTCGGCGCGGACGACCCCCTTCTTGAGTTCGATCTCGAGCGCGGTCGCGACCGCCTTCAGGGTGACGCCGGCACAGGCGACCAGCGCCTCGAGCAGCATGTCGCCGGAGCAGAGCTCGGCGCCTGAGCCGCCGGTCGCCGGGTGCAGGCCGGCGAGCGCGATGGCGCGGCCGGTCTCGACCTTGCAGGCGATGTGCTGGTCGTCGAGTTCGCCCTTGGCCTTGAGGGTGATCACGGCGGCGTCGGGCGCCTCGCGGTACTTGTCCTTGAGCGGAGCCTGGAGGGCGCGCAGCGCGGTGACGTCCATGATGGCTTATCCTCGATCGATCGAAACGGATGCCGGCAGGGTTTACCGCATCGGGCGCAAAAGTGGATGCGGTTTTCGGTAGGGGCGTTGCCCGCCTCGCGACCTTGTCAGGCAGCGACTTCCGCGACTTCCGACTGCACTGCGCCCAGCTCTTTTTCCAGAGAACGACGCAGTTCGCGGCGCAGGGCGACGAAACCGACCGAACGGGAATCGCGCGGGTATGGCAGGAGATTGTCGAGCCTGAAGGCAAGCGGCCCCGGCGTCTGCGGCAGCACGAGGATACGGTCGGCGAGACGAACGGCCTCCTCGACGGAGCTCGTGGCGATCGCAACCGCCGGGCGCCCCTGCCTGCAGAGTTCGGCGAGCGAGCCGGCGAGAGCGTCTTGCGCCTCATCGTCCAGCCCTGCGAAAGGCGCGTCGACCAGCAGCAGCTTCGGGCGCAGCAGCGACAGCCGTGCGATCGCGAGAGCTTGGAGCTCGGCCGCCGACAAGGTGCCCGGGCGCCGGTCCTTGAACTCGCCGAGGCCTGCCCTGACCAGCGCGTTGGCGATCAACCCTTCGCGGGCGAAAGCCGTCGCACCGGGGAGAGCGAAGGCGAGGTTCTCGGAGAGGTTGAGCCAGGGAAAGAAGCTCGGCCTCGCACCGAGCAGGCCAAGCTCGGCCGTCGGCACCGGGTCGGCAGCGGCATCGAGGCCGCCCAGAGTGCGCAGCAACGCGCTCCCGCCACCAGCCGGCCCGCCGAGCAGCGCAACGACCTGCCCGGGCGCCGGGCGCAGCGCGGCGGCGTCGAAACCAGCAGCGAAAAGCGTTGGATCATTGGGACAGATGGACATCGGACGCTTCCTTCCAGATCAGGCGAAGGGAAGCGCCGGCGGCTGAGGCCACCATCTCGTCTCCCACGCTTTAGCGGCATTTATTTCGCGCCCGCAAGCTGAGGCTCAAATCGGCGCGTATCCTTTAATAAGGTTCTTCCGTCCGTTTTGTCAAACGCAAGGGCGCTGCCTCACCACCACATTCCCGCGCTCTCGGCGGCCTTGTGCTGCTGGGGCTGGTCGTCGCGCAGCGAACGCTCGAGCGTGCGCAGCACCTCGCGCTTGCTCGCCTCGAAGGCCGGCGAGAGTCGGTCTCGCGGCCGGGTCTGCGGGTTCTCCAGCTCGTCGAAGACGCGGCCCGGCCTCGGCTGCATCACCATGATCCGGTCGGCCAGCGTCACCGCCTCCTCGACGTCATGGGTGACCATCACCACGGTCGGCCGGCTTTCCTCCCAGAGCGCCAGGAGGTGCTCATGCAGGCTGGTGCGGGTGGTGGCGTCGAGCGCCGAGAACGGCTCGTCCATCAGCAGGAGCTTCGGACGGGTGATCAGCGCCCGCGCGATGGCGACGCGCTGCTGCTGGCCGCCGGAGAGCTCGCGCGGCCAGCGCCTGTCGTAACCGCCAAGGCCGACGCGTTCGAGCGCATGGCCGACGAGGCGCTGGCGTTCGCCGGCCGCGAGGTCCGACAGGCCGAAGCCGACATTGTCGGCGACGCTGAGCCAGGGGAAGAGCCGCGGTTCCTGGAAGATCACCCCGACATCGGCGCGCGGCTCGGTGATCGCCTTGCCGTCCAGCACGATCCGGCCCTCGCTCGCTCGGTCGAGCCCGGCGACGAGGCGCAGCAGAGTGGTCTTGCCGCAGCCGGAGCCGCCGACGAGGGCAAGGATTTCGCCCGCCGCCACCTCGGCTGTGATGCCCGCAAGCGCCCTTGTGCCATCGGCATAGGTCTTGGAGAGGTTGTCGAAGGTCAGCATCGCCCCTCCCCTTCAGAGCTTGTCGCGCGCCGTGTCCTGCCAGCGCAGGAACGGCCGGGCGAGCGCGACGAGCACGCCGTCCGCGAGCTTGCCGAGCACTGCGAAGGAGATGATGGCGGCGATGATGGTGGCGGGCCGGCCGAGCTGCTGGCCGTCGACCAGGAGATAGCCGAGACCTTCGCTCGCGCCCATGATCTCGGCGGCGACGACGAACATGAAGCCGAGCCCGAGACCGCCGCGCAGCGCCGTGAACCAGTCCGGCAGGATCGCCGGGAGCAGCACGCGCCGGACCATGGCGAGCCGGCTCAGGCGAAAGACACGCCCGACCTCGACGATCTTGCGGTCGATCGAGAGGATCGCGGCGGCGACGCCGAGATAGATCGGGAAGAAGACGCCGACCGCGATCAGCGCCACCTTCGACGCCTCGAAGATGCCGAACCAGAGGATGAATAGCGGCACCCAGGCGATCGAGGGGATGGCACGCAGCGCCTGCAAGGTCGGATCGAGCAGGCTGCGCGCCACGGGCAAGGCGCCCGTCAGCGCTCCCAGCACGGTGCCGGCGACCGCGCCGATCCCGAAGCCGGCCAGCACGCGCCAGAGCGTCGCGGCGGCGTGCGTGGCAAGCTCGCCGCTGCGCGCGAGCTCCCAGAGCGTCGCGCCGACGACGCTGGGCGGCGGCATCAACCGGCCATTGGCGAGGCCGGTCCTGACCAGCGCCTCCCAGATCACGGCGAGCACGACCGGCAGCACCAGCCCCGCGAGCCGCAGTTGCGCCCGGCCCGCCCGTTTCGCCGGGGCGACTTCAGGCGCTGCAGCCGCCGTTCCGATCTCGATCGCGCTCATCGCCGCCCGGTCACGCCGCTCAGTTGGTGGCGGCGAAGCGCCGGTCGAGCAGCGCGTCGACCGCCGCCTTCACATCGGTGCTCGCGGGCAGCACCCCGGCCTGCTGCAAGGCGAGGCCGGCAGCGAGGATCGTCTCGGCCTGGGCCGGCCCGATATTGCTGTGGGTCAGTTCGGTGCGGGTGAGCTGGCGCTCGATCACCGCGTCCGAAAGCTTGGTCGCTTCGACCAGCGCCTTCTTCACCTCACCCGGATTGGCGAGGGCGATGGCGCGCGCCTCCTCATAAGCCTTCAGCACCTTGCGGACGAGATCCGGGTTCTTTTCGGCGAACTCCTCGCGGACGTTGAGCACGCCCCAGGTGTTGTCGGCCGCCTTGCGGTGGAAGAGCTTGGCACCGCTCTCGACCTCGGCAGCCGCCATAAGCGGGTCGAGCCCTGCCCAGGCCTCGACGTCGCCGCGCTCGAGCGCGAGGCGGCCATCGGCATGCTGCAGCAGGACGAGCTTGACGTCCTTCTCGGTCAGGCCGGCATCGGCGAGCGAACGGACCAGGAAGATGTGCGGATCAGTGCCGCGGGTGACGGCGACGCGCTTGCCCTTGAGATCAGAAACCTTGGCGATCTCGCTCTTGGCGCCGGTGACCAGCGCCGTCCATTCCGGCCGGGAATAGACATAGACAGACTTGATCGGATTGCCGTTAATCTTGCCGATCAGCGCGGCGGCACCGGCCGTGGAACCGAAATCGAGCGAGCCGGCATTGAGGAATTCGAGCGCCTTGTTGGAGCCGGCGGAGAAGACCCAGCGCACCTTGATGCCGTCGGCTTCCAGCGCCTTCTCCAGGATGCCGCGCTCCTTCAGGACGAGGCCGACCGGATTGTAGGTCGCGTAGTCGATGCGGATTTCCTTCGGCGCCTGGGCCAAAGCGGTGCCGGCGGTGATGCTGAGAGCGGCGAAGCCGGCAAGCACAGCGCGGCGGCTCGGAAGCAGAGTCCGGATCATGGCGTTTCCCTTTTGTCACATGGCTGCGAAGGGATCGGAGGCCTTTGCCGGACCTCCCGCGCCCCACGCTTTAGCTGCACTTGTTTCGCGCCCGCAAGCTGGTGGCTCAAATCGGCGCGTATCCGGTTTTTAGGTTCACGCGTTCTGTTTGTCAAACAATCCTTCTCAGAATCGGTTTATTAAATTTCTACATCAAAATTATGTTTAATAAGGATTTCAGCCATGGCCGCCATCGTGCTAGGGATCGTTCCCGACCCCTACGCCGCGAAAGCGCAGCCGTGCCGCCAGCGAACGACAAGCCTGCCCTAAAACTGGCCGAGCTGATCGAGGACCCGGCTGCGGCCGTCGCAAAGCTGGCACGACCAACCCGCGGCGGAAGCGATGCGTTGCGTGCCGAACTCGTCGCCGTGCTGCGCGACGCGCTCGAGGACGGCCGCGCCTCGGCCAAGGACCTCCTCGCTCGCACCCGTAACGGTCTAGCCTGCGCCAAGCGGCTCTCGGCCGCGATGGATGCCGTCGTCGCCAGCCTGCATGCTGCGGCAACCCGGCATTTCTATCCCGTCCAGAACCCCTCTTCCGGCGAGCGCATGGCGGTCGTCGCCGTCGGCGGCTATGGCCGCGGCACGCTGGCCCCCGGCTCGGATGTCGACCTCTTGTTCCTCTTCCCGGACAAGCAGACCGCCTGGGGCGAGAGCGTGGTCGAGGCCGTGCTCTATCCGCTCTGGGACCTGAAGCTGAAGGTCGGCCACTCCGTCCGCTCGATCGAGGACTGCATTCGCGAAGCCCGCGGCGACATGACGATCCGCACCGCGCTGCTGGAATCCCGCCTCGTCGCCGGCGATGCCACGCTGTTCAAAGAGATGCAGCGGCGCTATGGCGCCGAAGTCGTCGAGGGCACGGCGCCCGCCTTCACCGAGGCCAAGCTCGCCGAGCGCGAGACGCGGGTGATGCGGGCCGGCACCTCGCGCTATCTGGTCGAGCCCAACGTCAAGGACGGCAAAGGCGGCCTGCGCGACCTCAATACGCTGTTCTGGATCGCCAAATACGCCTATCGCGTCGACGATCCCGCTGATCTCGTCGAGGCCGGCCTTTTCGACGCAAGAGAGCTGGCGATCTTCCAGCGCGCCGAGGAGTTCCTCTGGCGGGTGCGCTGCTGGATGCATTTCATCACCGGCCGTGCCGAGGAGCGCCTGTCCTTCGACCTGCAGCGTCAGGTGGCGGCGGCGATCGGCTATGCCGGCCGCAACGGTCAGGCGCCGGTCGAGCGCTTCATGAAGGCCTATTTCCTCACGGCCAAGGATGTCGGTGACCTCACCGCGATCGTCTGCGCCGCGCTGGAGGCGCGCCAGCAGAAGCCGCGCGCCACGCTGACGCGACTTCTGGGTTCGCTGACCAAGCGCAAGCGCGTGCGGGCGCTGGGCCATCCCGATTTCACGCTGAAGGGCCAGCGCCTCGCAGTCGTCGATGACGACGCCTTCAAGCGCGATCCAGTCAACCTGCTGCGGCTCTACGAGATCGCCAGCCGCGACGACCTCGCGATCCACCCCGACACCAGCCGGCTGGTGACGCAGTCGCTCCGCCTGGTGACGGCCCAGTTGCGTCATGATCGCGAGGCCAACCGGATTTTCCTAGAGATCCTCACTTCGCGTCGCTCGCCCGAGGCCGTGCTGCGGCGCATGAACGAATCCGGCCTGCTCGGCCGCTTCATCCCTGATTTCGGCCGCGTCGTCGCGATGATGCAGTTCAACATGTATCATCACTACACGGTCGACGAGCATCTGATCCGCTCGATCGGCATCCTGGCCGAGATCGATGCCGGGGCGCTGGAGGCCGAGCATCCCCTGGCCAATTCGATCTTCGCCTCAATCGCCAACCGGCGCGCCCTCTATGTCGCGCTCTTCCTGCACGACATCGCCAAGGGCCGGCCGGAGGACCATTCGGTCGCCGGTGCACGCATCGCCCGCAAGCTCTGCCGGCGCTTCGGCCTGAGCGAGGCGCAGACCGAGACCGTGGTCTGGCTGATCGAGAACCATCTGGTGATGTCCACCGTCGCCCAGAGCCGCGATCTCGGCGACCCCAAGACGATCGAGAGCTTCGCGGCGATTGTGCAGACGCTGGAGCGGCTGAAGCTGCTGCTCGTGCTCACTGTCGCCGACATCAAGGCCGTCGGCCCCGGCGTCTGGAACGGCTGGAAGGGCCAGCTCCTGCGCACGCTCTATTACGAGACCGAGATGGTTCTCGCCGGCGGCCACTCGGCGATCGAGCGCAAGGCCAGGGTCGAGCTGAAGCAGGACGCGCTCGCCGCCCGGCTCTCGGACTGGCAGCCGGCGGCGCGCGAGGCCTATCTCGCCCGGCACTACCCGGCCTACTGGCTCAAGGTCGAGCTCGACCGGCAGGAACAGCATGCGCGCTTCCTGCACGCCGCCGAGGCGGCCGGGCGCACCACTGCCACCAAGGTCGAGACCGACAGCTTCCGCGGCGTGACCGAGCTCACCATCCTGGCGCCGGACCATCCCCGCCTGCTCGCCATCGTCACCGGCGCCTGCGCGGCAGCCGGCGGCAACATCGTCGACGCCCAGATCTTCACCACCAGCGACGGCCTCGTGCTCGACACGATCTTCGTCTCGCGCGCCTTCGAGCGCGACGACGACGAACTGCGCCGGGCCGAGCGGATTGCAGCTGCGATCGAGCGCGCCCTCAAGGGTGAGATCAAGATCGCCGACCTTGTGGCGCAGCGCCGCGCCCCGCCGCCGCGCGGCCAGACCTTCCAGGTCGCGCCCGAGGTCATCATCGACAACGTGCTCTCGACCCGGCACACCGTGCTCGAGGTCTCCGGCCTCGACCGACCGGGCCTGCTCTACGATCTCACCACCGCGATCTCGAAGCTCAATCTGAACATCGCCTCGGCCCATATCGCCACTTTCGGCGAGAAGGCGGTCGACGTCTTCTACGTGACCGACCTCACCGGAGCGAAGATCACCACGACCGCGCGCCAGCTGATCATCCGTCAGGCGCTGCTCGCCGTGTTCAGCTTCGAGCACGACAAAGCCCAGACGGCGCGGGGCAAAGCGCCAGCCCGAGCTTGATTTCAGGCGACCGAAATCCGATATCGGCCTCGAAACAGGTGCGGGACCCGCTTCCGCCCCTGACAGTTTGCATGACCGGAGTTTGATGACGCGATGACGCAGAACCCTGCGATGGACGATCCCAAGCCCGAGACGGAAGCCCAGATCGAGACCGAGGGCCAGACGCCCGACGCCCTCGCCGCCGCCGAGGCCGAACGCGACGACCTCAAGGACAAGCTGCTGCGCACGCTCGCCGAGATGGAGAACCTGCGCCGCCGCACCGAGCGCGAGATCGCCGATGCCAAGGCCTATGCCGTGACCAGCTTCGCCCGCGACATGCTGGGCTCGGCCGACAATCTCCGCCGCGCCATCGAGAGCGTGCCGGCAACGGCCGAGGCTGCCGCCGACAGCGCCTTGAAGTCCGTCGTCGAGGGCGTCGAGCTGACCGAGCGCGAACTGCTCAAGACGCTGGAGCGCCATGGCGTGCGGCGCATCGAGCCGCATGGCGAGAAGTTCGACCCGAACTTGCACCAGGCGATGTTCGAGGCGCCCGACGAGAGCATCGCCAAGGGCCTGGTCTCGAAGGTGGTGCAGACCGGCTACAAGATCGGCGAGCGCGTGCTGCGGCCGGCGCTGGTCGGTGTCTCGGCCGGCAGCGCGAAGCCGGCGGCGAACGGCGCCCAGACTCCCGAGGCCGGCGACAAGCCTGCCGGAAACTAAGAACGGCGCGAGGGCGCGCGACGTCGCCCGCCCTCGCCTTGCTCAATCTTCTTGGCCGAGCCGTCGCGCCTCAGACCGGCGGCTTCGTCACTCGGCGCAGCGTCAGGTTGATCCGCCCGCTCTGCGGCAACAGGCTCGACGAACCGGCGAGGATGCGGTCGATGCCGTGATAGGCCAGCCTCGCCTCGCCGCCGAAGACGAGCGCATCGCCCGAGGCCAGTTTCAGTGAAATCGTCTTGCCGCCGCGCACCGTGCCGCCAATGCGGAAAACGGCGGTGTCGCCGAGCGAGAGCGACAGGACCGGAGCGGCGAACTCCTCCTCGTCACGGTCCTGGTGCAGGCCCATCTTCGCGGTCGGCTCGTAGAAATTGATCAGGCAGGCCTGCGGCGGCTGCGGATAGCCCGCGAGCTCCTCCCAGGCGCGTAGCAGCCGCAAAGGCATGGCCGGCCAGGGCTGCCGGGTTTCGGGATGGCTGGGCTGGTAGCGATAGCCACCCTCGTCCGAGACCCAGCCGAGCGAGCCGCAATTCGTCATCCTGACCGAGAAGGGCTTGCCGGTCTTGGGCATGCGCGGGGTAAAGAACGGCGCCTGACGCGCGACCTCGCGCAATTCGTCGACCAGCGCCGCCTGCTCGGCCGGATCGAGGTAACCCGGCCAATGGGTGACACCGGGGGCGACCGCGAGCGCGGTCATGGTGGCTCTGGCTCCGCCCGGGAATTAGCCCTCATCCTGAGGAGCGCCGCAGGCGCGTCTCGAAGGATGTTCCAGCTGTCTCCGGAACCTCCTGAAGCATCCTTCGAGACGCCGCTGACGCGGCTCCTCAGGATGAGGGCTGTGGAGGTTTGCAAGACGGACGTTCAGAGCTTGTCGAGGCCGAGCACGTCGGCCATCGAATAGAGCCCGGGCTTGCGGCCGCGGCCCCAGAGCGCCGCCTTGACCGCGCCCTGTGCGAACAGGCTGCGATCCTCGGCGATATGGGCGAGTTCGAGGCGCTCGCCGGCACCGGCGAAGATCACCTTGTGATCGCCGACCACGGTACCGCCGCGCAAGGCGGTGAAGCCGATAGCCCCGGCCGGGCGAGCCCCGACCTGGCCGTCGCGCACGGCAACGCGGGCCTGGGCGAGATCGACGCCGCGGCCTTCCGCCGCCGCCTCGCCGAGGAGAACCGCCGTGCCCGAGGGCGCGTCGACCTTCATGCGGTGATGCATCTCGGCGATCTCGATGTCCCAGTCGGTACCGAGCGTCGCGGCGACCTTGCGCACCAGCGCCGCCAGGAGATTGACGCCGAGGCTCATATTGCCGGAGCGGATGATTGCGGCATGCCGGGCGGCGGCCTCGAGCCTCGCAAGATGGCCGGGCTCCAGCCCGGTCGTGCCGACGACATGGGTGATGCGGGCCTGGGCGGCGAGGCCGGCAAAGGCGACGGTGGCCTCGGGCGAGGTGAAATCGAGCACGCCCTCGGCCTCGACGAAGGCCGGCAGGGCATCGTCGGTGACGATGACGCCGCCGGCGGGCAACCCAGCCAGCACCGCCGCATCCTGGCCGATCGCAGGCGAGCCGGGACGCTCGATCGCGGCGCTGAGCACGCAGCCCTGCGTCTCCGCGACCGCCTTGATCAGCGTGCGGCCCATCCGGCCGGCGGCGCCGACGACGACAAGGCGCATGTCGCTCATGATGAAACGCTCCAGAAATGCCAGGCCACCGCCCAAGCGGGCGACGCGAATGCCTATAAGCCGCTTCGGCCTCGGCCGAAACGAAAAACGGCCGGGCGAACCCGGCCGTTCCGATAAGAGGTGAAGCTGGCCCTACTCGGCCGGCTGGATCGCCGAGACCTGCCACTGGCCGCCGCGCGGACGCACGAAGGTCCAGAGCTCGGTGACCTCGCGCGGGATCGTGGCGTGGCCCTCGACGACGCGGCCGCCCTCGCGCTCGACCAGCGCATTGAGCGAGCTGAAGCGCATCGCGACCGTGGCGTATTCGAGGCCGGCCTCGCGCCAGGACTCGGCGAGATCGCCCTGCAGCAACTTGACGTCGGCGACGCGGTCGACGAGGCCCTTGCTGGCGTTCTCGGCGATGTCCTCGGCAAAGTAGCCGGCCATCTCCGGGGTCGCCATCTGGCGCAGCCGCACGACATCCTCGTTCGAATAGGCGATCTGGACGTCGTTGAGCAGACGCTCGAAGCTGCCGTAATCGGCAGGCGCGAGCTCGAACTCGACCGGCTTGGCCGCGGCAGTCGCCGCGCCCATGCCGCCCATCATGCCGCCCACGCGCTGCGCAGCCTGGGGCTGCTGCGGCTCATAGGTCTCGCGGCCGAGCGGCGCGCCGGCAGAGGCGAGCTGCGGCTGCGAGCGGCGACGGAAGAAGCGCAGCGCGAGCCAGATCAGGCCGCCGATCAGCGCAATCTGGAACAGCATGCCGAGCATGCCGGCAAGGCCGCCGAAGCCGGCGCCCGAGAGCAGGCCGAACAGGCCGGCGCCGAGCAGACCGGCGCCGATGCCCATCATCATGTTGCGGGCGAAAGACGGACGCGCCGCCTGGGCGGCGGCAGCGCCGGGGGCGGCCGCCGAAGCGCTGGGCGCAGGGGTCGCGGTACGCTGCATCGGCGCAGCGCCGGTCGGCGCCGTCTGGGTCGGCGCTACCTGCTGCGTGGTGCGCGAACCGCGGCTGCCAAAGCCCTTGCCACCGCCGGGCCGAGCCTCGGCGAGGACGGGAACGAGCAGCAGCGCACCAGCCACAAGGGCGACGGCCCGGCCACGCCGGGCAAGCGAAATCAAAGACATGGTCCCTCCCGGGGCCGGATTGGCCCTCTTCGCGCAAATATGGAGGGGTCGTACGACTTTCGCAAGGTGAGAGCCCCGCTCGAAAGCGCAGTTTCCGCACGCCGCGACCGGTTTGGGCCGCGAGCGCGCCGTGCTATGCTTTCGGCTTCGTTACGCCTCGACAGCGAACGAAAGGAGCAGGCCATGATCCGGATCATTCGGAGGCTGCACCGCACCGGCGCGACGGCACCACGCCTCGCCGCGCTTCTCGCGACATCGCTGCTGCTCTTGACGCTCCAGGCGCCACTCCTGCCGGCGCAAGCGCAGGAGCATGCCGAGGCGCTCGACCAGCCGCGGCTGGCCCAGGCGCCCGAGCCCTATTGCTTCTGCTGGAGCGACGGCAAGAAGATCGCGGAGGGCGCGACCGCCTGCATTCGCACCACCAAGGGGCGACGCCTCGCCCTGTGTGGCCGGGTCATCAACATGATGTCCTGGGAGGTCAGCGAGAATCCTTGCCCCGAGAGCTGAGCACCACATCACGGCAGCGCGTCGCGAAGGCCGAGCGCCGCCCATGCGCAGGCCACGGAAAAGGAAAAGCGCCGCCGGATTCTTCCGGCGACGCTCCCCTAACCGTCTCTATGGTCTTTCGACTTCAGACTGACTTTTGTCAGAACGCTCCGACCACGATCGCCAGAACCAGCAAAAAAGCCGCTCCCATGGCCAACCGGTCGAGACTTAGCGCAAGGCTCATTGAACCCTCCTTTGTCATTGACCTGTCACCGACGTTAGCAGAATCGAGCCTCGCCGCAAGCGGAAACGACGCGGGAAGCGGAAGCCGGCGAGAGCAATGACCTTAATCAAGGGTTAAAGCATTCATTCGCTTTGTATACGGTCAAGATCAAGACCTTTCCTGTAAAAGACTTTAGTATTCACAGGTCAACAATAGACGGCGACCATCACAATCCCGCCCGAGTTGTTGCGACGCAATATTGTCCCACGCGGAACAGACGCCACGCTCCGGCCGACGTTTCGTCAAGCGGCGGCCACGATGAGCCGCTCCAGCGCCTTCGCCACGGCGATCACCTGCGCGTCGGCGCCGAAGCGTCCGACGAGCTGGAACGAGACCGGCAAGCCGCGCGGACCGCGCATCAGCGGCACGGTCAGGCATGGCGTCCCCATCAGGGTCCACAGCCGGTTGAAGCGGGAATCGCCGGTCGAGGCCAGCGTCGCCGGCGCCTCGCCGGGCGCAGCATAGGTCACGAGGACATCGACCTCGCCGAGCCAGGCCTCGGTGACGTGACGCCCGCGCCGCGCAACGCGTCTCGCCTCGTCGTATTGCGCCGGCGTCGTCAGGCGGGCCTGGTCGAGATAGGCGCGCAGCTTGGGCGGCAAGGCGTCGCGATGGTTGGCATATTCCCAGCCCAGCGCCTGCGTCGCTTCCCAGTCCTGCAAGGGCCCATGCGCCTTGTAGGCATCGGCGAGTTCGGCAGGGGCGGCCCGTTCGATCACGCTCGCGCCAGCCTGCCCCGCCAGCGCGGCGATGCGCTGCAAGGCCTCCTCGCAGGCCGGCTCCGGCGCCTCGGCGAACTCCTGGCGGTTGAGGCCGAGCCGGAGCCCTTCCAGCGACGCCTCGGCTGCGTCGAGTTCCGGCCGGGCGGTCAGCGCCGCCAGGGCGAAGCCGAGATCGTCGGCGCTGGCCGCCATCAGGCCGAGCGTGTCGAGCGAGCGCGAATACGGCTTCACGCCGACGGTCGGCAGCAGATCATAGGAAGGCTTGATCGCGGCCGCACCGCAATAGGCAGCCGGGCGGATCACCGAGCCGCCGGTCTGCGTGCCGATCGCCAAGGGGATCAACCCGGCCGCGACCGCCGCCGCCGAACCGGCCGAGGAGCCGCCCGGGCTCGCCGTCGGGTCATGCGGATTACGGGTCGGCGCCGGGTCGAGAAAGGCGAAGGCCGTCGTCTGGGTCTTGCCGGCGATCGTCGCGCCGGCGGCCTTCAGGGCCATGACGATCGCCGCATCGGCGCGCGGCTGCCAGCCTTCATAGATCGACGAGCCCATTCCGGTCGGCAGATCGGCGGTGTCGATGATGTCCTTGACGCCGCAGGCTACCCCCGCGAGCGGGCCTTCGCCCGGAACCAAGGCCTGCGGGCGACTGGCGAAAGCGCGCAGCTCGCCGTCACGTGCCTCGATGCGGCTTTCGCTCTCGACAAGGGCGGCCTGAGCCGAAATCTCGCCATTGGCGACACGGCGGGCAATCTCGCGAACCGAAAGCATGGCACGTTCCTGGATAGCTTGGCGGCCGCAGGATCGGGCCGGACGCGGGCATGCTGGCACGAAGCCGCCGGCCCCCGGTAGCCGGCAAATCGCGGCCGGGGGCAGCGATCACGCATGCCCTCGGCAGCGCCAGGCGCCGTTCGGCCAATGACGGACGGCTGGGCTCAGTAGCTCGCCCGCCCACCCGAGAGGTCGAAGATGCCGCCGGTCGAGAAGGAGCAATCGTCGGAGGAGAGCCAGAGCACCATGCGGGCGACCTCGTCGACCTCGACGAAACGTCCCATCGGGATGCGCGCCATGATCTCGGCCCGGCGTTCGGCCGAGATCTCCTTCGCCATCGCCGTCTCTGCCGCGGAGGGCGTCACCGCCGTGACCATGATCCCATCCGTGGCGGTGTCGCGAGCGACGCTCTTGGTCAACGCGATCATCCCGGCCTTGGAGGCGGAATAGGCGCTGGCCATCGGCATGCCCTCCTTGCCCTGGATCGAGGCGATGTTGACGACATGGCCGCGCAAGGGATGACCGCCGGCGCTCGGCGCCCGCGCGGCCTGCTGGCGCATCAGGCCGACCACGGAACGAGTCACCAGATAGGTGCCGAACAGGTTGACCTGCAGCACGCGCTGGAAATTCTCCGGCGAGGTCTCCCAGATCGGCTTCACCTCGCCGAGCACGCCGGCATTGTTGACGAGGATATCGATCCGGCCATGGCTGGCGAAGGCCGCCTGCGCCGCCTCCTCGACCGCCCCGGCCACCCGGATGTCGAGCTGGCGCCGGCTTACGCGGCGGCCGAGATCGACGACAGCCTCGGTCAGCGCATTCGCATCCTGATCCCAGAGCTCGACGCTCGCCCCGGCGGCGAGAAGCGCCCGGGCGATGCCTCGCCCCAGACCGCCTGCACCGCCGGTGACAATGGCGCAGCGGCCGGAAAGATCGTAGCGCACGCTCATCAGCCGGCACTCCATTGCGTCTTGGTGCGGGTGATCTGGTGGCGATAGAGGCCGAGATTGAATGGCCCCTCGCCGCCCAGCGCCGCCAGCCGGTCGCCGGCGAGCTCGGCCTTCGCCAATGCGGCGAAATCGGCCTCGTCGCCCCAGCCCTCGACCAGCAGAACCCAGCGCGGCACGGCATTGGCGACGCCGCGCGCCTTCTGCTCGGCGGTGGCGACACCGCTCGCCTGCGCATCGGCGTTGAGCAAATGAACACCAGCAACGCCCGGCCGGGCCAGCAGGTCGGGAATGAGGCCGTGCTGCAGAGCCGCCTTGTGGCTCTCGGCGGCCTCGTCGGGAACGTCATAACGCAGCGTCGCGATCAGCCCGCCCTGGGCCGGCCCCGCCGTGTGCGTGACCCGGCAGATCGAGCGCGCGACGGCGCGGAAATGCTTGACCGCCGAGAGGGTCCAGGGCGTCGGCGCATTGACGCGGGCGGTGTAGTCCTGCCCCTTCAGCACCTCGACGGTTTGCGCCTCGTAGAGATTGAAGAATTCGAGATCGGCCTCGATCGCGACATAGCGCCGGCCGCGCAGGAAGCCGGGAATGCCGACCCGCTCCGGCATGTGCTCTTCGCCATGCCAGGCGTAGAACTCCGCCCTGCCCTCCGGCGCGATGTCGTGCCAGATCGCGACCGCCCCCTCACCCGCCAGGCTCATCTTTCCTCCGTCAGGCTCGCTGCCGGGCACATTGACTCGGCCCATTTCCGTCTCTATACGAAAATCAAATCCAAATTGGAAATCATTTCCAATAACAATATCGAACGGGGACGGAACGGGTGACGATCGCTGCGGTCGAGCGCGCATTGAAGATGCTGGAAGCCCTGGCCGGCGAGGCCGAGGGCGCCGATCTCAGCCTGCTCGCCGAACGGCTCGACCTGCCGGTCAGCGCCACGCATCGTTTGCTGGCGACGCTCGCCGAGCGCGGTCTCGTCGCGCAGGATGCCAGCTCCGGCGCCTATGGGCTGACCCTGAAACTTGCCCAGCTCGCCTTCCGCAATCTCGACCTGCGCGGCCTGCCCGATGCCGGCCAGCTGGTGCTCGACGACCTTGCCCGCGCCACCCGCGAATATTGCCGGCTCGCCGTCATCGAAGGTGAAGACCTGGTCTGGATCGCCCGTGCCCAGGGCGCGACCGCAGGCCTGCGCTACGAGCCGCCAATGGGCACAGACATCGTCCTGCACGCCACCGCGACCGGAAAAGCCTGGCTCGCCAGCCTGCCCGAGGCGGAAGCGCTGCGCATCGTCTGCGCCCGCGGCTTCAAGGCAGAGGGGCGCACCGGCCCGAACGCGCTCAGCGATGTCGATGCGCTGCGCGCCCATCTGGACGAGACCCGCAGGAGCGGCTTCGCGCTCGCCGTCGAAGAGGGTGAGATCGGCACCGTGGCCATGGCGACGACGTTCCGTGCCGGCCCCGAGCCGGAGGCAGCCATCGCCGGGACATTGAGCGTCGCCGGCCCGCTTCAGCGCATGCACGAGGCCCGGCGCGAAGAGATCGCCGCCGCCTTGCGGCACGCCGCGCAGGCCATGGCCGACATCTGGCCGCTCCGCCGCCGACAGATCACGCCGGCCGGCGCGCAGGCGCCGCGCCTGCGGGCGACGGCAACGGGAACAGCCGCATGAGCCAGGACAGTACCGCCACCACTTCGGCCCCATCGCCGGCCATCACCGGCAGTGCGAAAGCCGGCGCCCTGGCCTCGGCCATCGCCTGGCCGCTCGCGAGCTTCGCCGTGCTGCTGCTCGCCTGGCAATGGTTCGTGCCGATAGCCGGCATTCCGGAGTACATCCTCCCGGTTCCGAGCGCCTTCTTCGAGCGGCTCTGGACCGACCGCGCCCTGATCTTCCAGCACACGCTCGTCACGGCGAACGAGATCGTGCTCGGCTTCCTGATGGCGGCGGTGATCTCGATCCCGCTCGGCTACATCATCGTTTCGGTGAAGCTGCTCGAGAAGGCGATCTATCCGGTCATCGTCTTCTTCCAGCTGGTGCCGAAGATCGCGATTGCGCCGCTCTTCGTGGTCTGGTTCGGCTTCGGCCTGTTCCCGAAGGTGCTGCTGACCTTCCTGCTCTGCTTCTTCCCGACGCTGGTCGCCAGCATGACCGGCTTCCGTGCGCTGGACGAGCGCGTGCTTTACCTCACCCGCTCGATGGGCGCCTCGGCCTGGCAGACTTTCCGCTACGTCCGCGTGCCGGCGGCGCTGACCTACATCTTCTCGGGACTCAAGGTATCTGCGGTATTCGCCGCGACCGGCGCGATCGTCGGCGAGTTCGTCGGCGCCAATGCTGGGCTCGGTTACCTGCTGCTGCGCGGCACCAGCTTCCTCGACATGCCGCTGATCTTCGCCTGCCTGGTGGCGCTGAGCTTCGTCGGGATCCTGTTCAGCTATCTCGTCGACGGGCTCGAAGTGCTGCTGATGCCATGGCAGCGCAAGGGCTGACGACCGGCTGAAGACCAAGGGAACGACCATCAATCCGGGCAAACCGGAACCATAAGGGAGGACAGGACCATGCTGAGACGGACACTACTGACCGCCGCCGCCGTGCTGGCGCTCGGCACCACGGGCGCGCTCGCCCAGGCCGGCGGCAAGCCGATGAAGATCACGCTGAACTTCCTCGCCGCCGCGCCGAATGCCGGCTTCATGATGGCCAAGCAGATGGGCCTCTACGAGAAGGCCGGGATCAACTTGACGATCGAGGAAGGCAAGGGCTCGGGCACGACGGCGCAGATGGTCGCGACAGGCCAGACCGATGTCGGCTTCGCCGATGCGCCGGCCGCGATGCAACTGCGCACCAAGGGCGCGCCGGTGAAGATCGTCGCCCCCGTGCTGCAGACCAACGGCTTCGCGATCATCTCGCTCGAGGAGAGCGGCATAGCCTCGCCGAAGGACCTCGTGGGCAAGAAGCTCGCGGTCCAGCCCGGCACGGCGCAGACGATCCTGCTCGACGCGATCCTCGCCTCGAACCAGATCGACAAGAGCAAGGTCGACGTCATCAACATCGATCCCGGCGCCTTCGTCGGCGCGCTGCTCGAGAAGAAGGTCGACGCCATCCTCGGCGGCGCCGACTTCCACTCGATCCAGATCCGCGAGCGCGGCTTCAAGGTGCGCGACATGTTCTACCGCGATGTCGGCGTGCCGACGGTCGGGCTCTCGATCATCGCGCGCGACGACAGGATCAAGGCCGATGCCGATCTCTACAAGAAGTTCATCGAGGCGAGCCTGCAGGGCTGGGACGCCGCCCGCAAGAACCCCGACGCCGCTGCCGATGCGGTCGTCGCGCAGTTCCCCGCGGTGAAGAAGGCGCAGGTGCTGGCCCAGTTCGAGGTCGTCAACAAGCTGCTCTGCGCGCCCGGCGCGACCGCGCTCGGCAAGGTGCCGGAGAAGAACTGGAACACCAGCTTCGAGCTGCTGACCCAGTATCTCGGCCTGCCCAAGGATAAGCCGATCACCGATTACTACACCACCGAGCTGCTGCCGGCTTCGCCGCCGGCCTGCTCTTAAGCTCAGCTCGGCCAGTCATCCCGGACGAAGCGAAGCGGAGATCCGGGATCCATGCCTGAACCGTTCCGGCATGGGTCCCGGGTCTCCCTCCGGTCGCCAGGGACGACCGCGAAATTGGACGTGAAAGCATGACGATCACTGCCGTTTCCGCCGCCGCCTCGATCGAGGGGCGCGGCATCGTCAAGACCTTCGGCGGCTTCACCGCCGTCGATGGGCTGACGCTCGACATCAGGAGCGGCGAGTTCGTCAGCCTGATCGGCCCATCCGGCTGCGGCAAGAGCACCTTCATGCTGATGGCCGCCGGGCTGATCCCGACCAGCAGCGGCGAACTCCTGGTCAACGGCAAGCCCCTGCGCGAACCGCTGACCGATATCGGCATCGTCTTCCAGGACCATCTCCTGCTCGAATTCAGGACGGCGCTGGAGAACGTCATGCTGCAGGCCGAGATCCGCGGCCTGCCGCTCGCGCCAGCGAAGGAGCGGGCGCTCGATCTCTTCAAGAAGCTCGGCATCAGCCATGCGGTCGACCGCTACCCGAAGCAGCTTTCGGGCGGCATGCGCCAGCGCGTCTCGATCGCCCGCGCGCTGATCCACGACCCGTCCGTGCTGATGATGGACGAGCCCTTCGGCGCGCTCGACGCGATCACCCGCACCCAGATCCGGCACGACCTCGAAATGCTCTGGCTCGAACAGGCCAAGACCGTGGTCTTCATCACCCATTCGATCGACGAGGCGATCGGCCTCTCCGACCGGGTTCTGGTGATGTCGCCGACGCCGGGGCGGATCGTCGACGAGATCAAGATCGAGCTGCCGCGGCCGCGCCCGGCGCATCTCGGCGACTATCCGAGCTTCAACGCCTATGCCGACCGCATCCACGACGCCTTCCGGCGCTTCGGCGTGATCAAGTACTGAGCGTCGGCGCGCCTCAGCTCACCACCGGCAGGACCTCGACGTCGTAGCCGTGCGAGATGCTGCGGCCGAGCCTGGGGTCGTGCAGCTCCATCTCGAAGCGGCTCGCCGAGCGGATGCCGCCGATCGCGCCGAGCGTGCCGCAGAACATCGCCGAGCCCGGAGGCAGGCCGCCGCCGGGCTTGCGCGACAACAGGTCCGCCGGCGTGCGCAGGCTCGCGAGCTTGCCTTCCTGATAGAGCTCGCGCTTGCCGTCGATCACGGCGAAGGCGCGCATCTCGATCTCGTCCCAATGGCCTTCGACCTCGGCGAGGCGCCAGAGTGCGCCGGCGATCGGCTTGCCGCAGAGCTGCTTCGACAGGGCGATGCCGAAGGTCTCGGCCTTGCGGTCGGTATGATCGGAACCGAGCCCGAGCCAGAGCCCGTCGGCGAGCGAGACCAGCAACGGCTCGACCTCGCCTGAGGAATCCGGGCCGAGCACGGAAAGGCTCGGCGCCTGCGTCAGCGTCTGCGCACCGACCCGGTAGAACACCGGCATCGCGCTCGGACGCGGCACGCCGATGGCGGCGAGCTCCTCGACATGGTGGCGCAGAGCCGCCTCGTCGCGCCCGGCCCAGCCGGCAATGACGAGATGGTCGACCTCGACCGCGACCCTGTCGCGGCCGGCCATGGTGAAGCGATCGAAGCTGAGCATGATTATTGTGCCACTGATGGGAGCCAAAGGGCGAGTTGCGGGAACCACATCAGGATCAGGACGCCCAGGATGTAGACGAGGAAGAAGGGGATGACGCCGGAGAAGACGTCGGTGATCGGGCCGCCGTCGCGGCGCATGCCCTGCAGCACGTAGAGAACGGTGCCGTCAGGCGGCGAGATCAGCGCGATCTCGACCAGCATGGTGACGATGACGCCGAACCAGACCGGGTCGTAGCCGAGCGCGACGACGACCGGGAAGATCACCGGGATCGTGGTGATCACCATGGAGAAGCCCTCCATGAAGGTGCCGAGCGCAAGGTAGAAGCCGATGATCAGCAGCATCACCGCCCAGGGCGGCAGCGGCATCTCGCCGACGAGCTTCGCCAGCGCCTGCGGCACGCCGAGACCGACGAAGACGTAGTTCAGCACATAGGCGCCGAACAGGATCAGCCCGATCAGCGCAGTGTTGCGCGCCGTCGCCTCGGCCGAGTCATTCAGCATCTTGAAGGAGAGCCGGCCCTCGATCGCGGCGAAGACGATGGCGCCAATCACGCCGAGCGCGGCCGATTCCGTCGCGGTGGCGAGACCGCCATAGATGGTGCCGAGCACGATCAGGATCAGGATCGCGGTCGGCGCGAGATCGACGAGGCTGCGCAGCTTGACCGAAAGCGGAATCCGCGGCGTGGCGGGGTCGACATGCGGCGCGTCGGTCTTCGCCTTCCAGAGGATGACGAGCACGAAGAGGATGACGACCAGAATGCTGGGTCCGACGGCGGCGAGATAGAGCGCGCCGACCGAGGTCTCGGTGATCAGCCCGTAGATGATGAAGGTGATGCCGGGCGGGATCAGGTTGCCGAGCGCGCCGCCCGCAGCAAGCGAGCCGAGCACCATCTTGGGATTGTAGCGCGTGCCCTTGAAGAAGGGCAGCGCGACCGAGCCCATGGTCGCTGCGGTGGCGACCGATGAGCCCGAGATCGCCGAGAAGACGCCGGACGCCGCGATGTTGGTGTGCAGCAGGCCGCCGGGCAGCCGGTCGAGCCAGACGTTCAGGGCTTTGTAGAGCCGGTCGGACAATCCGGCGCGCAGCAGAATCTCGCCCATCAAAAGGAAGAGCGGCACCGCGACGAGGACGAAGCTCGAGGACGGGTTCCAGACGGTCTGGCCGATGAAGGTCCAGAACGGTCGGTCTGAGAAGGAGAAGCCGATGATCAGGCCGAGCACGCCGAGTGCCGCGCCGATATAGATGCCGGCGCCGAAGAACAGCAGGAACAGGCCGACGAGCAGCAGCACCTCTCCGATCAGGAGGTTGCCGGGGCCGATGCCCATGAAGCTCATCGCCACCATCATGCCGACGAGGACGAGCAGGAAGACGATGGCGATCATTTCGTCGCTCCGTTGGCGATAGCCGTGGGCGCAGCATCGGCCGCGCCGCAGGCTTCGAGCGCTTCGGCTGCCTCCTCGTCATAGGTGCGCTGGTGCAGCAGCGCCTCGGCCTCGCTGCCGCGCCCGGCCAGCACCAGCAGGGTGCTCTCCGCCAGCATAAGCAGGATCAGGACGAGGAAGACGAGGATGCCGAAGGTCCACAGGCCCTGCGGGATCCAGAGTGGGGTACGCAGCACGCTGATGTCGGTGGCGCCGAAGAGCAGGGATTCGTCGACCAGCTCCCAGGCGCCCTTTGCGACGAAGCCGATGAAGACCGCGAGCGCCGCGAGGCTGAGCAGATGCATGGGATAGCGGATCTTCGCCGGCAGGAAGTTGATCAGCACGTCGATGCGGACATGGGCGCGGCAGGTCAGCGCATGGGCGAGCGCCCATGAGATGCCGAAGGCCAGCGCATAGCCGGTCAGTTCGGTGGTCGACTGTGATGAGAAGCCGAGGAAGCGGCGCGCCAGCACGTCGAAGGTGATGAAGGCGGCGCAGAGGATGAACCCCCAGCCGGCGGCATAGCCCATGAAGGTGCCAAGCCTTGCCACGAGCCGCCGACATAAGGCGGCCGCGACGATCATTCGGTCGAGCATCGCGGCCGTTCCCTTCAGCGTGCTTCGTAACGGACACCGGTGATCGGAGCGACCAACCGGTTATAAGCTTCACCACAGCGCTCGCCGCAGCGCTTGACCCAGGCCGGCAGCACCGCTGTGCGCAGGCTGGCCCGCAGCGTCTCCATGTCGGCATCGGTCGGGCGGGTGATGGTCATCGGCTTGTTCTCGACGACATGGCCGATCTTACAGCCGTCCTTCTGGCCCGCATTGCAGGCGATGCCGTCCTCCGTCGCCTCCAGTCCGAGCGCCCATTGCTGGTCCTCGACCTGCTTGAAGGTGGCCTGCAGGAAGTCGCGCACCGCCGGGTCGAGCTTGTTCCACCAGGCGAGGTTGGCGACGTAGGCCGAGTTCCCCCAGGAAACCGGCAGCGCGTACATGTGCTTGGTCACCTCGTACCAGCGCGCGCCATTGCCGGTCGCGGTGCCGGTGATGGCGCAATCGACGATGCCGCGTTCGAGCGCGCCATAGACCTCGGGGAAGCCGATCGCGGTGGGCTGGGCGCCGAAGGACTGCACGAAATCATTGGTCGAGCCGCCGGCGGTGCGGATGCGACGCCCCTTGAGGTCGGCGAGGCTCTTCACCGGCTCGCGGCAATAGAAGACCTGCGCCGGATAGGGGAAGGTCGCGATGATGCGGACCCCGAAGCGCTCGAGCTCCTTGTTCACCTCCGGCAGCACGGCGTCGATGACCTTGCGCGACTGCGCATGCGACGGGTTGAGTCCTGCGAGATCGGACATTTCCAGCATCGGCACGTCGCCGGCGACGGTCGGCAGGGCCGGAGCGCCGATGTCGATCTGGCCGGAGCGGATGACGCGCAGCAATTCCGGGCCGGTCAGGGCCCGCTCGGGCCAGCTCGCCAGCGTGACCTTGATGCGGCCGCCGGACTTCTCCGGGATCCCCTCACGCAGCATCGGGATGTCGACCTTCGTGTATTGCGGAATGGTCGGCGAGAGCTGCGTCACCATGGTGACGTTGACCGCCGGTCCCGGCGGCACGGTCTGGGCATGAGCCGTCCCGATGGCGCACACGGCCAAAGCCGCCGCCAGAGATCTGGAAATCCTCATATGGTTCTCCCGGTGCGTGGCCGCGACGCGACGGCCACGCATCATGGATGCAATCGCGATGCCCGCAACGACCTTGTGCCGTTGCGTCATCAAGAGCGCATTACTTGGCCTGGTAGGTAACGCCGGAGATCGGCGCCACGGCGCGGTTGTAGACCTCGACGCAGCGGGCGCCGCAACGCTCGATGAACTGCGGCAGGATCGCCGAGGTCAAGGTGGCGCGCAGCACGTCCTGGTCGGCCTGGACCGGGCGGAACAGGCCCATCGGCTTGGTTTCGACGACCTTGCCGATCCTGCAGCCGGCCTTGTCGCCGCTGTTGCAGGCGAGACCGTCCTCGGTGGTCTCCTCGCCGAGTTTCCACTGGGCGTCCTCGACCTCCTTCATCGTGGTTTCGAGGAAGGCGCGGACCTGCGGATCGAGCTTGTTCCACCAGTTGAGGTTCACGACATACATCGAGACCGACCAGAACAGCGGCAGCGCATATTGCGACTGGCTGACCTCGTACCAGCGCGCGCCGTTGCCGGAGCTGGAGCCGGTGATGGCGCAGTCGACCACGCCGCGCTCCAGAGCGGTGTAGACCTCGGGGAAGCCGATCGCCGTCGGCTGGGCGCCGATCGAATTGACGAAGGTGTTGGACGAGCCGCCGCCGGTGCGGATGCGCTTGCCCTTGAGATCGGCGAGGCTCGCGACCTTGTCGCGGCAGAAGAAGACCTGCGCGGCGAATGGGTACATGCCAACGATGCGGGTATTGAAGCGCCCCAGCTCCTTGTTGAGCTCGGGCAGCAGAGCCTGCGCAACCTTGCGCGCCTGGCCGACCGTCGGATTGAGGCCCGCGAGGTCGACCATGTCGAGCATCGGCACCTCGCCGGAAACCGTGTTAAGCGGCACGGCGCCGATATCGACCTGGCCGGAGCGGACGAGGCGGATGATCTCGGGCCCGGTGAGGTTGCGCTCCGGCCAGCTCGCCAAGGTGACGTTGATGCGCCCGCCCGACTTCTTGGGCACGCCCTCGCGCAGCAGCGGGATATCGACCTTGGTGTATTGCGGCAGGGCCGGGCCGACCTGCGTCACCGCCTGGATGTTGACCGTCGGGCCGGCCGGCAGGGTCTGCGCCGATGCCGGGCCGGCAAGGGCGAGCATGAGGGTCGCGAGCGAGGCATAGCGAAGACGTTTCATGGCAAGCGCTCCTGTCGGGTCGAGGGGGACGGCGGGTAGTAGTTGAACTCGATCATCAGGCAGCCGCCTTCGGTGAAGAACGGGCCATGCAGGACCTGGGCCGGGCGGCAGGCATAGGAGCCGGCCGGCAGCAGCTCGGAGCCACCAAGATCACCGGGGCGGCCGATGCGGAGCGAGCCCGAAATCAGGAGGACCTCCTCGCACCAGTCGTGCACCACCGGCTCTGCAACGAAGGCACCGGGCGCCCAGCGCGAGAGCCGCGTCACTGCCCCGCTGCGCGCGGCATGGTCGAGCCCGCCGGAGAGGAGCTTCTGCTCGACACCGGCGTAGCCTGCGACCGGCTCCCAGCCTTCGGGCGCCAGCGCGTCGAAGAATTCGCGATGAGCTTTCGCGAAGGCGCCGAAGCCGGGGTGAGCGGCGGCACTCACAGGATCGACAGCCGGCTGTTCTTGAGGTCGGTGACCAGCATGGCGCCGGGCGCATGCGTGATCGCGAAAGGCGGCCTGGCTGCGGCAATCACCGCCTGCGGCGTCACCCCGCAGGCCCAGAACACCGGCAGCTCGCCATCACGGATCGCGACCGGGTCGCCATAATCGGGCTTCGACAGGTCGCGGATGCCGATTTGCTCGGGCTGCCCGATATGGATCGGCGCGCCGTGGACCGAGGGGAAGCGCGAGGTGATCTGGATGGCGCGGATCGCGTCCGCCGGGCTGAACGGGCGCATGGTCACAACCACCGGCCCGGCGAAGGGACCCGCCGGCGCGCAGGGGATCGAGGTCCTGAACATCGAGACGTTGACGCCCTCGGCGACGTTGCGGACCTCCAGCCCATCGGCGAGCAGCGCTTCCTCGAAGGAAAAGCTGCAACCGATGACGAAGCCGACGAGATCGTCGCGCCAGTGCGAGAGCAGATCACCCGGCTCCTCGACCAGTTCGCCGTCTCGCCAGACCCGGTAGCCCGGCAGGTCGGTGCGCAGATCGAGATCGACGCCGAGATCCGGGATATGCGGATCGCCCGGCTCGGTCATGCCGATGATCGGGCAGGGTTTTGGGTTGCGCTGGCAGAAGCGCAGGAAATCGCCGGCAATGTCCTGGGGCAGGACGACGAGATTGCCCTGGACGTAGCCCGGCGCCAGCGAGGACGTCTGGCAGGAGAGCCTGCCCTCGCGCACGGCGCGACGCGCTTCTTCTCCGGTCATGGAGCCGCGCTCCGACCTGGTCGACTGTTCCAGCATTCCCCTCGTGCCCCTTGGCGGTGCCTCTGCGTCAATATTGGGCGGAAGCTGGCGATGTCGTCCAATTGTCATTTAAGATCGGATTCGATAAATCTGATTTATCGAAAGGGACGACCTTTGATCGAGTTCCGCACGCTCGAAACCTTCGTCTGGGTGGCGCAGCTGAAGAGCTTTCGCGGCGCCGCGGCGCGGCTCAACACCACCCAGCCGGCGGTTTCGCAGCGCGTCGCGCAATTGGAGGAGCAGCTCGGCGTGCGTCTGCTGGAGCGCGGACGGCGTTCCTTCGCGCTGACCGAGGCCGGGCGCTCGGTGCTCGCCCAGGCCGAGCGCCTGCTGCGGCTGCGGACCGAGCTCGTGGCTTCGGTGACGGATCGCTCGCAACTGCGCGGCACGCTGCGGCTCGGCGCGGCGGAAACCATCGTCCACACCTGGCTGCCGCGCTTCATCGAGGCGATGTCGGCGCGCTACGAGCACATCACGCTGGAGATCGAGGTCGACATCTCGCCGAATCTGCGCGAGCGGCTGCTCGGCCAGCAGATCGACCTCGCCTTCATGCTCGGCCCGATCAGCGCGCCTTCCATCCAGTCCCAGCCGCTGCGCAACGAGCCGATACGCTTCTTCGCCAGCCCGAAGCTCGGCTTCGCCGCCGGCGTGAATCCGCTCGCGCGGATCGCCGCCTTTCCGATCATCACCTTCGCGCGCAACACCCAGCCCTATATGCGGCTGCGCGAGCTGCTCGCCGACCCTCATCTGCCGCCGACCCGCATCCATGCCAGCGCCGCGATGGCGACGGCGGTACGCATGGCGCTGGACGGGCTCGGCGTGGCGCTGATCCCGGCCTCGATCGTCACCGAAGACGTCGAGGCCGGCCGGCTGGTCGAAGTCGGCTGCACTCGGACGATCCCCGACCTGCAGTTCGTCGCCGGCTGGCTGGCGGCCCCCGATACCCGCATCATCGACCTCGCGCTCGAGATCGCGGCAGATTCGGCCGCCCGGCGCTGAGCCTTTAGAAGATGTTCGAGCGCTCGTACTGAACCGGCCAACTCGCGGCGTTGGACTTGAGCGCTCCCGCGGCGCGCAGCGGCCAGACCGGGTCGGCGAGGAGGGCCCGGCCGAGCAGGACGAGATCGGCCGAGCCATTGGCGATGATGCTCTCGGCGAGGTCCGGCGAGTGGATCAGCCCGACGGCCCCGGTCGCGATGCCGGCACCATCGCGGACGGCACGCGCCAGCGGCACCTGATAGCCGGGATGGATCGGGATCTGCTGTCGCGGATCGTTTCCTCCGGAGGAGCAGTCGATCAGGTCGACCGTACCGAGCTCCTTCAGCAGCCGCGCCAGCCTGACGCTGTCCTCCAGCGTCCAACCGCCTTCGACCCAGTCGCTGGCCGAGAGCCTGATGAAGAGCGGCAGCTCCTCCGGCCACTCCGCCCTGACCGCCTCGATCGACTGCAGCAGGTAGCGGATGCGGTTCTCGAAGGAGCCGCCATAGGCATCGCTGCGGCGATTGCTGAGCGGCGAGTAGAATTGGTGGATCAGGTAGCCATGGGCGGCGTGGAGCTCGATCAGCTTGAATCCCGCTTGGCGGGCCCGGCGGGTCGCGGCGGCAAGTGCCCGGAGGGTTTCGTCGATGCCGGCCTGGTCGAGCTCCGCCGGAACCGGCCAGCCCTTGGCATAGGACTCGCCGGACGCGGAAACCACCGACCAGCCGCCTTCCCCTTCCGGAACCGGCCTCGTCCCCTCCCAGGGCCGGCCCACCGAGGCCTTGCGGCCGGCATGTCCGAGCTGGATCGCCGGAACGGCGCCGCGCGAGGCGATGAAGGTGGCGATGCGGGCGAGCGCGTCGCGCTGCGCGTCGTTCCAGAGGCCGAGGCAATGGCTGGTGATGCGGCCACGCGGCTCGATATGGACCGCTTCGGTGCAGACGATGCCGGTGCCGCCGGCAGCCCGGGCGCCGAGATGGACGAAATGCCAGTCATTCGCCAGGCCGTCCTGCGCCGAATACTGGCACATCGGCGAGAGCATGATGCGGTTGCGGGCGGTCACCGAGCGGAAGCTGATCGGCCGGAACAGGTGCGGATTGGGGTCGCGCCGGAGGATACGGCGCTCATTCTCGCCGCTGATGCGGGAGTCGATGGTCGTCAGAAGCTCGCTCACCTAGGATGTCCGATCTCGTCGCCGGTTGCCGGGACTGTCCGGGCGGCCGCGCATTCGCACCACCGCCCGAGCTTCCCTTAGGTCGGCATGTAAGCATCGGCCGACGAGATCAGAAAATCATCATTTCTGATGCAGATCGATAAGTGGGATTTATCCGAACGATGCCATCTCGCAGCGGCGTTCGCATCGGGTCCGGCAGGACGCCTAATGGGTATGCGATGCCTGCGGCTCCCTAAGGAAAGCCAGCGCCAGCGCCGCCGTCGCCAGCAGGCCGACCACCGCCAGCCAGGCGTTGAGCTGCATGCCGCGGGTGAAGGCCTCGCGGGCGAGGCCCAGCATCGGCTCGGCATAGGCCGGGGCCTGGTGGGCGGCCATGACGGCGCCGCCAAGCGTCGCCCGCGCCGCCTCCGCGATGTCGGCAGGCAGGCCGGCGGGCACCGAAGCCGCCATCTGCACGCGGTAGATCGCAGTCGCGGCGCTGCCGAGGATCGCAATGCCGAGCGCGCCGCCGAGCTCGATGCTGGTTTCGGACAGTGCGGCGGCGGAACCGGCGCGCTCCGGCGGCGCGGCGGAGACGACGAGATCGGTGGTCAGCGCCACGACCGGGGTAAAGCCGAGCGAGAACACCACCGTGCCGATGACGGTCACGGCGATCGAGCTGCCCGCCGTGATCTGCGTCATGACCAGGAAGCCGAGCGCCGCAACGGCGAGGCCCGCCACCATGATGTGGCGCACGCGCAACCGGCCCGCCAGCGCCGGCACGAACATCGAGCCAACGATGAAGGCCAGCGCCGAGGGCAGCGTGTAGAGCCCGGCGACCAGCGGCGAAAACCCGGCGACGAGCTGCAGATATTGCGCGACGAACAGGAAGATGCCGAACAGGAAGAAGAAGCCGAGCACGTTGATCGCCAGCGCGACGCGGAACGCCGCGCTGCGGAACAGGCTGAGATCGACGAAGGGGTCGGCGAGCCGGGTCTGCCGGCGCAGGAAGATGACGCCGATGGCGAGGCCCGCAAGCATGATCGCGACCGGCAGCCAGGCCAGCCCGTCTTCGGCGATGCGCTTCAGCCCGTAGATCAGCGCCAGCACGGACGCGACCGACAGCACCGCGCTCGGCAGGTCGATGCTGCCGGCATCGGGGTCCTTGTACTCGGGCAGGAGCAGCGGGCCGAGGATCAGCAGCAGCACCATTACCGGCACATTGGCGAGGAAGACCGAGCCCCACCAGAAATGCTCGAGCAGGAGGCCGCCGGCCAGCGGTCCGATGGCGCCGCCGGCCGAGAAGCTGGAGATCCAGATGCCGATGGCGAAGCGGCGCTCGTCCGGATCCTCGAACATGCTGCGGATCAGCGACAGCGTCGAAGGCGCCAGCGTCGCGCCCGCAAGCCCGAGCAGAGCACGGGTCGCGATCAGCATCGGCGCACTGGTCGAGAAGGCGGCGACGATCGAGGCCAGGCCGAAGGCTGCCGCGCCGATCAGCAGGAGCTTGCGCCGGCCGATCCGGTCTCCCAGCGTGCCCATGGTGACGAGCGCGCCAGCGACCATGAAGCCATAGATGTCGACGATCCAGAGCAGTTGCGAGGCACTCGGCCTGAGGTCCGCGGTGAGATGCGGCACCGCCAGGTTGAGCACCGTCAGGTCCATCGCGTAGAGCAGGCAAGGCAGCGCAATCACGGCCAGCCCGACCCATTCGCGTTTCGTCGCCTTGCGGTGGGTCGCTGTCGTTTCCATGCCTTGCCTCATCAAGCCGGTCACCCGCGGACCTGCCGCGGGGGGCGCCCGCTCTGACGGCAGCTCCTGTCACCTATTGTCAGGACGCCGCAACGTCAGCCCGGCTTTCGTCGATTCTTGCGCCGTGCCATCGCAAGGACGCACGGGGTTGCGCGAATCCGACACTGAAAGAGAAGCCGGCAATCGCCGGTTGCGCCGGCATCCAGCGCCCAGAAACAATGAGGGCGCTCCGGATGCGACCGGAGCGCCCTCCTCATGAGGATGATCTGGTCCTGCCGCGCGCTCAGATGTCGGCGCGCGGATCGTGCTTGGCGAGGCGGGCGAGCAGGTAGTCGACCTCGGCCTTCGCCGCGGCGGAAAGGGCAGAGCCCGGCTTGCGCTGGGCGTTATGAGCGAGAATGCCGCGCTTCATCATCGTATATTTGCGCACAGCGAGGCCGACGCCCTGCTGCTGCTCGTAGCGCATCAGCGGCAGATGCGCGTCGAAGATGTCATGCGCCTCGTCGCGCTTGCCAGCCTTGCTCAGCCTGACGACGTCGATCAGCAGTTCCGGGAAGGCGTAGCCGGTATTGGCACCGTCGACACCGCGTTCCATCTCGAAGTCGAGGAAGATGCCGCCATTGCCGGTGACGATCGAGACATGGCGCAGGCTGCCTTCGGCCTCGAACTTGCGCAGGGCCGAGATCTTCTCCAGCCCCGGCCAGTCCTCATGCTTCAGCATCACGCAGGAGGGGTTGTCCTGGATGATCTTGCGGATCACGGCCGGCGTCATCACCACCGAGAGCGTCAGCGGATAGTCCTGGATGACGAAAGGGATGTCGGTGCCGATCGCCTCGACCGCCTGGGCGTAGTAGCCGGTGATCTGGTCGTCGGTGCGCAGCGACGGGGGCGGCGCGATCATCACGCCGCCGGCGCCGAGATCCATGACCTGGCGGGCGAGCGAGCGCATCGCCGCGAAGCCAGGCGCCGAGACGCCGACGATGATCGGCTTGCCGCCCATCTTGGCGACGGCACGCTTGACGAGGCCGACCGACTCCTCCGGCTCGAGCTTGGGCGCCTCGCCCATGATGCCGAGCACGGTAACGCCATCCGAGCCGATGTCGGCGTAGAATTCGAAGAGCTTGTCGGCGGAGTTCCAGTCAACGGCGCCATCCGGCATGAACGGCGTCGGGGCGATCGGGAAGACGCCGCTGGCTTCAGGGGTCAGGCGCATGATCGGGTTCCTTCGGAGGTCTTGGTCAGACGATACGGGCGCGGACGCTGCCGACGCCGGCGATGGTGCCTTCCAGCAGATCGCCCTTCACAACCGCGGCGACGCCTTCCGGCGTGCCGGTCATGATCAGGTCGCCGGGCGCGAGTTCGACCAGGCCGGAGAGATAGGCGATGGTCTCGGGCACGTTCCAGATCTGCTTGGCGAGATCGGAGGTCTGGCGGACCTTGCCGTTGACCTTGAGTTCGATCAGCCCGGCGGCGGGATAACCGGCCTTGGCCGCCGGCACGATCTCGCCGACCGGCGCCGAAAGGTCGAAGCCCTTGGCCATGTCCCAGGGACGGCCGGCCTTCTTGGCGGCGGCCTGCAGGTCGCGGCGGGTCATGTCGAGGCCGGCGGCATAGCCGAAAACGTGCGAGAGCGCGTCGGCCTCGGCGATATCCTTGCCGCCCTTCCCGATCGCGACGACCAGTTCCATCTCATGGTGCAGGTCGGCGGTCTTCGGCGGGTAGGGCATGTCGGCGCCGCCGGTCAGCACGGCGTCGGAAGGCTTGGTGAAGAAGAACGGCTCCTCGCGATCGGGATCGCCGCCCATCTCGCGGGTGTGCTCGGCGTAGTTGCGGCCGACGCAGAAGATGCGGCGCACCGGGAAGAGCCCCCCGCCGGCCACGGGGATCGCGGCGGCCTTCGGCGGATCGATGACGTAGCTGGACATTGCGGCGCTCCCCTGAGGCGTTCTCGCTCGCTTCATGAGCGACGGCGAAGGCCGGGGCAAGTGCCGGCCGGCTGGGGGCGGGGCTGCGCGGCGCTCAATCCGCCAGTGCGGGGCGAATGGTCTCGCCCTCGCCTCGGGTGCGTCGCTCCCCTCACCGCTCAGCGAACTTGAGGACGACTTCGACCTCCTCGTCGAACATGCCGCCGGTGGGAGTAAAACCGAGCTTTTCGTAGAATGCCTGCGGGCCACCCTCCCCGAGACCATAGCTCGTATAGAGTTCCCCGATGCCCCGTGACCGCAGGCGATCGGCGATCTGGACGATCGCGCGCTTTCCGAAGCCGCAGTTCTGGTACGGCCTCGCGATCATGAAACGCCAGAGATAGGGGCCGGGGCAGTCGATCCCGTCATCCCAGTCCGAGCCGTCATGCAGCATGACGAAGCCGACCAAGGTCTCGTCCGCGTAGATTCCGCGAAACCAGGCCGATTCCGAGCAGAAACCCTCCGCGATCGAGACGCCGTTGTCGGCGACGAAATTCCTCTGTTCATCGGGGAGGGTTTCGCTCAGCTCGCAGATCTCGGAGACATTGGCCGACGTCACGCGGCGGAACGTGACTTGAGCACTCTTGGGAAGCATCTGCATCGACTTCATTTATCTGTATTCGAAGAACTGACTGGAATTGACGTATCGGCGCTAGCCAATGACGAAGCGGTAGAACGGACCGTCCTCGTCGAGGCCGTGCCGCACGCGCTGCGCGTCGGCCGCCGCAATGGCCTTCGGCCAGAACGCCTTCGCCGGCTCGTTGCCGGCCATGATGGCGACATTCCAGGAGCCGGGGTGCCGGCGCATGACCGCGGAAGCCATCATCCGTCCATAGCCACGCTGGCGCGAGCCGGGGACGATCGAGAACTCGGCCATCGAGAAGTCGACCCCGCCCTCCTCCGGAGCGCGCACCAGCGCGAAACCGACCGGGCTCTCTCCTTCCAGAAAAAGGTACGGCCACCTCGCATCGACGTCCTGCCAATAAGCATCGAAATAGGGGTAATCGCCGTCCATGTCGCCAAAGGCCGACAGCTCAGACAGATACGACTCAAGCATGTCCTTGAGGATCGGCTTGTCTGATATTTGGGCCTGCCGCAGGTCAGGAAGGTTGCATACTTTGCTCATAGCCTGCGGAAAGCTCGCTCAAGAAGGGCGAGCTTCTAAACAGGTCTTCCCAGCCTTGCATAGCCCCTGCGGCATGGTTGGCGCCGCAGGCTCCGCCGTCACGACGCCTTGGGCAGGTCCGGCACCTTGTAGGCGGTGGTCGCCTTGATCCGCTCCATGGCGAAGCGCGAGGTGACGTTCTTCAGCGGGATCGTCTCGATCAGCTTCTTGTAGAAGCCGTCATAGGCGGCCATGTCGGCGACGACGACGCGCAGCATGTAGTCGACATCGCCGGCCATCCGGTAGAACTCCATCACCTCCGGCATCGCCGCGACGCTCTGGGCGAACTTCTCCAGCCAAGGGCCGGAATGATCGGCCGTCTCGATCTGGACGAAGACGGTGAGACCGAGCCCGATCCGCTCCGGGGCGACCAGCGCGACGCGCTTGGTGATGACGCCGGACTGCTCGAGCCGCTGGATGCGCTTCCAGCACGGCGTCTGTGACAGGCCGACCCGGTCGGCAAGCTCCGCGATCGAGATGTTGGCGTCCGCCTGCAGGACGGTGAGAATCTTCCGGTCGATCGCATCCATTCCTTAGATCCTTGAATTTCGAGACTAATTATCTCTCTCGACCGGCGTAACGAGAAGAAATTTCTTTTTACCGGCGAGTTATTGTCTTTAGATAGAAAATCCTTTTATCAGACGTCAATAGGCTCGAATACACACACTGATCGAGGGATTAAGCCATGGACCGCCGCCAGTTCCTGCTCGCCGGCTCTTCGCTGCTCGCTGCGGCGCCCTTCGCCGGCGCGCGTGCCCAGGCGGCTATCCCCGCCCGCATCGGCTACATCCCGATCATCGGCACCGCCCCGATCTTCGTCGCCAATGGCGAGGGCTGGCTGAAGCAGGCCGGCATCGAGCCCGCCTTCACCGTGTTCGAATCCGGCCCGAACATGATCCAGGCGCTCGCCTCGGGCACGATCGACCTCTATGTCGCCGGCGTCGCGCCGCTCGCCGTCGCCCGCTCGCGCGGCGTCGACATCCGCGTCGTCGCCTCGACCGCGACCGGCGAGAACGTCTTCGTCGCAGCCCCGGCGCTGGCCAAGTTCTTCACCGCCGGCACCGCCGCGGCAGCTGCCTTCAAGGCGCACAAGGCCGCGACCGGCAAGGTCGCGCGGCTCGCGACCCAGCCGGCCGGCTCGGTGCCCAACACCGTGCTGCAATACTGGCTCTGGGAGGTCGCCAAGGCCGACAAGGGCGATGTCGAGATCGTGCCGATGGGCATCGACGCGACGCAGCAGGCGGTGCTCGCCGGCGCGGTCGAGGGCGCGATCGTGCGCGAGCCGGCGCTGACCATCGTCCAGACCCGCAACCCCGGCATCAAGCTGATCGCCGGCGGCGAGGAGCTTTTCCCGGGCCAGCCCGGCACGGTCGTCGCTGCCTCCGGCAGTTTCGTCACCAAGAACCCCGATGCGGTCCAGAAGCTGGTCAACGGCCTCGTCCGTGCCGCCGACCTGCTTGGCAAGTCGCCCGACAAGGCCGCCCCGCATGTCGGCGCCGCGCTCGGCAAGGGCATCGTCGACCCAGCCTTGATCCAGAAGGCGCTGGTCTCCCCGGCCAGCAAGTTCGAGATCGATCCGCGCAAGATCATCGAGCCGGCGCGGGCCATGCAGGCCTATCAGGTCAAGCTCGGCTCGCTGGAGAAGGAACTGCCCTTCGACGGCCTGTTCGAGACGCAGTTCTACGAGCGCGCGCTCAAGGCGGCCGGCTGACGGCGGCTGCGAGACCGCCGCGCAGAAGCAACTCCCTCATCCTGAGGCGCGATCCGCGGGGATCGCATCTCGAAGGATGTTCCAGCTCCTGCCGGAGCCTCCTGGACCATCCCCGAGACGCCGTGGAGCTTATCCTTAGGCCGGCCAAAGGCCGGACCCGAGGGCGGCTCCCGAGGGTGAGGTCCGAGTATTCGATAGGAACGAACTTGCAATCACTGCGGGCTCCGGCCCTAGCCCTGACGGGCCTCGTCGCCTTCCTGCTGCTGTGGGAGGCGATTCCCTATTTCGGCATCGTCAACCCGGCCTTCCTGCCGGGGCCGAGTGCGCTGCCGGCCGCGTTCCTGCGCGAGGTGCAGTCCGGCGCCTGGCTGTCGGCGATTGCCGGCTCGCTCGGGCACTATTTCATCGGGCTCTTCACCGGCGCAGGCCTCGGTATCGCGCTCGGCGTGCTCACCGGCATGTCGAAGATCGCCGAGGAGCTGAGCTCCTGGGTGGTGCGTCTGCTGCGGCCGATCCCGGGCCTCGCCTGGGTACCGTTCGCGATCATCTGGTTCGGCGTCAGCCCGCAGGCGGCGGTGTTCATCATCGCGATCGGCGTGTTCTGGATCGTCTTCTTCGCGGCGCAGGGCGCGATCCGCGGCGTCGACCGCGACCTGATCGAAGTCGCCGACGCCTTCGGCTTCCACACGGCCTGGCAGCGGCTGAGCAAGATCCTGCTGCCGGCGGCGATGCCCGGCATCCTCGTCGGCGTGCGCACCGCGCTCGGCCAGGCCTGGATGGCGGTGGTCGCGGCGGAAATCTTCGGCGTCGCCGGCGTCGGCCAGCGGATGATGCAGGCCTCGAGCCTGCTCGCGACCGATCTCGTGGTGATCTACATGCTGACGATGGCGGCGCTGTACGGGCTGCTCGACACGGCCTTCGTCGCCTTCCAGAAATGGGTGCTGCGTTGGAAAGCGTGATCGACATCAAGGGCCTGTCGCTGACCTTCACCCGCGACGGCGAGGCGACCGAGGTGCTGCGCAAGCTCGACCTTCAGGTCGCGCGCGGCGAATTCCTCGCCATCGTCGGCCCTTCCGGCGTCGGCAAGTCGACCCTGCTGCGTGTCATCGCCGGGCTGGCCAAACCGAGCGGCGGCGAGGTTACGATCCATGCAAAGGACAATTCGCGCCGGCCGGTCGCGCTTGTCTTCCAGGATTCGCGCCTGCTGCCCTGGCGCAAGGTGGTCTCCAACGTCGGCTTCGGTCTCGAAGGCCGGGCCTCGCGGAGCGAGCGCCACGCCAAGGCGCAAGAGACGCTCGACCTCGTCGGCCTCGGCAGTCTCGCCGAGCGCTGGCCGCACCAGCTCTCCGGCGGCCAGCGCCAGCGCGTTTCGCTTGCGCGGGCGCTTGCGGTCGAGCCCGAGATCCTCCTGATGGACGAGCCGTTCTCGGCACTGGACGCGCTGACCCGCGAGACGCTGCAGGACGAGTTGATCCGCGTCTGGCAGCGCACGGGCAAGACGGTGCTCTTCGTAACCCACGACATCGACGAGGCCGCCTATCTCGCGGACCGGGTCGTGGTGCTCTCCGGCGCGCCCGGCCAGATCATCGCCGAGCACCGGATTTCGGCGCCGCATCCGCGCCGGCGCGGGGCGGCAGCGGAAGCCGAGATCGTCCGCGCAGTCCGCGTCGACCTCGGCGCCGATACGGTCAGCGACGGCGCGGCGATTTGAGTATTCCGGGGCTTGCGGAGGCCGATATCACCGCTTCGCTGGTCACTCGGTGGGCTGCATTCCCACCTCCTGCAGCGCCGCCCTGATGGCGCCAATCGGCTCCCCGCGTGCGACCAGCTCGGCTGCACGCCGGCCATGTCGCGCCAGGGCGTGGTGGTTCTTGTCCGTGGCGGACAGCAGGATTTGCTGCGGCTCGAAGCCGGCGGCCTGCAATCGGCGAACATAGGTCAATTGGCTCGGATAAGGCACAATCCGATCCTGAGGATCGGACAAGACCAAGATCATCGGCCTGGGGTCACGGCGAATGCCAGCGAGGTGATCGATCGGATCGTATAGCACAGCCCCGTCGCTCTGGACCGTGCGCCGCTTGTTCCAATAGTCGGTCACCTCGCGCACGGACAGCAAGGCTGACGACAGGACCACTGCCGAGACGTCCCGCCGCCTGTTGAGCAGCGAAGCGGCGATGTGCCCGCCTCCCGATTGCCCGACCAGAATGAAGGTCGAGACGCGATGGTGTCGCTTGATCGCATCGAGAGTGCGCTCCATCAGCATGACCTCGCGCGGTTCACGACGCTGATTGTGATCGCCGGAAGAGCCGAACATGCCGGGACGAGCGATGAAGATCGCCGGGACGCCCGCCCGCTCGGACCAGCGCGCCATGTCGCGCTCGATGAGCTTCGGCGACCGCCGTTCGTAGCCTGATCCGACGAAGCGGACGCCCTGCTTAGTCTTCAGCAGCACGTCGCCGCTGAAATAGACCAGGACTGTCGGGTTATCCGCCGTGCTGAAGCCCTGCGCATAGCTGCGCAGACAATCGCCCTTGCCGCCGAGCTCGACCCAAAAGCCTCCGGGAACGCCGGCGCAATGCGCGGATGAACTGAATGATCCATGCAACGCCTCATAGGGCTCGAAGCGCTCGCTCGCGCTCGGAACCGCGAGTTCCTTTGGTGCGACCGGAGCAGCCGAGGGCAATTCCAGCCTTTCAGCGAAAGCGCTCGGCGCGGCAACCGTTGCAACGGCGACGATCAACCAGCGAAGCAGCTGTTTCATGGCTCAACTTCAGATCAGCGTTGAAAATGCGAACCGACGACAACCAACTGCGCCTTCGCCAATCGCTCAGCGGACCTTCGGTTGTGGCTGATCCAGATTATCGATCAAAAGTTGCCAATGCATTCGCGCCATACTCCCGCACGAAAATCCACCTGCTTCAACGCAAGAGACCATTCCGCATGATCCGCAATCACCGCTCGAAGCGTGTATTGCGGACGGGAACAACCCCGTCGAAGGACATTTGCACCGCCGTTCCGGAGCGCGCATCGACGGCGTGGATATGCAGATGCGGCTCCGTGCTGTTGCCGGAGTTGCCAACCTGGCCGATCGGCGCGCCGGCGCCGACCTGCTGACCGACTTCGACGACGACGCTGCCCTTGCGCAGATGCCCGAGCTCGACCTGCAGCCCGTCGCAAGCGAGGACGACATGATTGCCGGCGGGGTTGCCGCGATCGGCGGTCGGCGGCGGCAGGTCGGGCAGGCCGTCGACCGCCGCGGTCACCGTTCCGCTGCAGGGGCTGACGACAACCTTGCCGAAGACCGCATAGCGGGCGGGATCGCCCGGCAACAGGCCCGGAGCCCGGAAGCCGGCCGCATCGACCGCCGTGATGTCGAGCGCATGGCGCTGCGCGGGATGACGGCTGTGATGGTTGAGGATGCCGACGCCGCCGCCATGCGCGACGACGAACGAGCCCCCCTTGAGCGGAAACAGGAACGGCCGCGGGTCTTGCCGCGCCATGCCCCAGGCAGTGACGTAGACCAGCGCTCCGCCGATGAGCACGGGCGAAGCCAGCATCGGGCCGTGGCCATGCCAGAAGGATGCTTCGCCGCGGACGCGCCACGGACGCTGTAGATGCCGGACGCCTGACACGACCGCCGCGACGAGAACCAGACAAGCCAAAGCGGCGCGCGTCCACATGCCGGCGATGTCCCATCGTCCGAGCAGCAGGATCAGCCATACAAGCCCCGCCGTTTCGGCCGCGACGATCAGCCAGGCAAGGCGGGTCGGCAGATCCAGGCGCCATAGTCGCCACGCGAAGGTGAGCGGAATGGCGATGCTGATGAACACGAACAGGCCGACGGCATAGATCATCGCGCTGATCTATGCCGCTCGGCGGGTTTGGCTAGAGCAGCAGACTTGCCATAAGTGTTCCCCACAAAGGAAATTCGTTCGCCTTTACGAACGAGAGCAGAGCTGATATTCCCTTTGTCCGTTATAACGAACGGAACGGACGACAGGTCATGACCATCGAAGCGGCGAGCACGGCTGGCCTGCATCCCGAGACCCGGCTGGTCCATGCCGGCACGCTGCGCTCGCAGTTCGGCGAGACCTCCGAAGCGCTGTTCCTGACCCAGGGCCATGTCTACGACAGCGCCGAACAGTGCGAGGCGCGCTTCCTCAACAAGGATCCCGGCTTCCAGTACGGGCGTTTCTCGAACCCGACCGTCTCCATGCTGGAACAGCGCATGGCCGCCTTCGAGGGCGCGGAATCCTGCCGCGCGACCGCGACGGGCATGGCGGCAGTCACAGCCGCGCTGATGAGCCAGGTCAGGGCCGGCGACCATGTCGTCGCGGCGCGCGCGCTGTTCGGCTCCTGTCGCTACATCATCGAAGACCTGCTGCCGCGCTACGGCGTAGCGTCGACCTTGGTCGACGGCACCGATCTCGCCGCCTGGCGCGCCGCCGTCCAGCCTAACACCAAGGCCTTCTTCCTTGAGAGCCCGGCGAATCCGACGCTAGAGGTGATCGACATCGCCGCCGTCTCCGGGCTGGCGAAAGCCGTCGGCGCGAAGCTCGTGGTCGACAACGTCTTCGCAACGCCGCTATTCCAGCGCCCGCTCGAACTCGGTGCCGATCTCGTCGTCTATTCCGCGACCAAGCACATCGACGGCCAGGGCCGCTGTCTCGGCGGGCTCGTTCTCGGCTCAAAGGAACTGATCGAGGGCGAGATCCAGATCTTCCTGCGCCAGACCGGCCCTGCCCTGTCGCCCTTCAACGCCTGGGTGATGCTGAAGGCGCTGGAGACGCTGCCTTTGCGCATCCGCCAGCAGGCGCAGAACGCGACGGCGGTCGCCAAATGGCTGAAGGGCCGCAAGGAATTGCCACATGTCGCCTTCATCGGCGATCCCGAGCATCCGCAGGCAAAGATCATCGCCAAGCAGATGAGCGGCCCCTCGACGCTGATCGCCTTCGAGGTTGCCGGCGGCAAGGATGCCGCCTTCCGCTTCCTCAACAAGCTCAGGCTGATCCGCATCTCCAACAATCTCGGTGACGCGAAGAGCCTGATCGTCCATCCGGCGACGACGACGCATCAGCGCTTCACGCCGGAGGTCCGCGCCAGCATGGGCGTCAGCGATGGGCTGATCCGCCTCTCGATCGGGCTGGAGCATGCCGACGACCTGATCGCCGATCTCCAGCAGGCACTGGGCGGCTGAGCTCCGGCCAGACGCCATCATTCCGGCCGGCGCGAGGGGGAATGACGGAGCTGCACCTCGCTGCGGCCCATCCTGAATGACGCTCGCCACGGGCAAGAATTGAACCGGGCAGGCCGATCCGCGTTGAACCTCGACAGCAACCGAGGTTCACATGTTCCGACACATCGCCTGCGCGACCGCGCTGCTCGCTTCTCTCGCCGCCCCTGCCCTGGCGCAGAACGCCTCGCCGGCCTCGCCCGCACCTGTCGAAAAGCCCGCCTCGCCGGAGCTTGCTGCCTGCAAATCGACGGCGATGGTGGCGATCTCCGCGCGCGAGCCCGAGATCAAGGACATCGTGATCGACGAGGACGGGCTGACGATCGCGACCTCGGAAACCAAGGTCGAGGATACGCGGATCACGCGCATCATCATGGGCGAGGCCTATCTGAAGACCGATCGTTCCGACAAGCCGCGCCGCTTCCTCTGCCTGCTCGGCGAGAAGGGTAAGGTGCTGCTGACCTTCTTCACCCAGAACTGAGGCGGCTCAGGGCTCGTCGACGACGCGCGTCCCCGGCCGGTCGCGCCCGTCAGCGAGTTCCTCATGCCATTGGCCATCGGCGTCCTGATAGACGATGCCGTCGGTCGCTCCGGGGCGCTTCTGGCGCGCCGCCGCCTTCTCGGCGGCCTTCAGCGCCGCATCATGCGTGCGGTACGTCTCGGACAGCGCCCCGCCCACCTTGTAGGCCCAGCCACCATCGTGCTGGACGACCTCGTACTTGACGATGACCATGAGCATTCTCCATCGCTCACAGGTCGAACCGCCGCGGGCGCGCCGGGTTCCACCATGAGCGAGGATAACGCCGTCAGGCCGACCGAGGGAAGGGCCGCGCCCCGCCCCTAGCCTTATTCGCCATTGCCGGTGTCGGCGGCACGCAGCCCGTCCAGCACCGGCATCGAGGTGATGTTGTAGCCGGCGTCGACGTGATGGATGTCGCCGGTGACGCCGCCCGAGAGATCGGAGAGATAATACAGCGCCGCGCCGCCGATATCGTCGAGCGTCACCGATTTGCGCAGGGGCGAATTGGCGCGCTGCCAGGAATACATCGCGCGGGCATCGGAGATGCCGGCACCGGCCAGCGTGCGCACAGGTCCGGGCGAGAGCGCGTTGACGCGGATGCCGCGCGGGCCGTAATCGGCCGCGAGATAGCGCATGCTCGCCTCCAGCGCCGCCTTGGCGACGCCCATGACGTTGTAGTTCGGCATCACCCGGGTCGAGCCGCCATAGGTCAGCGTGATCATGCTGCCGCCCTTAGGCATGCGCTCCGCCGCGCGCTTGGCGGCCTCGGTGAAGGAGAAGCAGGAGATCACCATGGTACGCGAGAAATTCTCGCGGCTGGTGTCGGCATAGAGCCCCTTGAGCTCGTTCTTGTCGGAGAAGCCGATGGCATGGATCAGGAAATCGAGCGTGTTGCGCTCGGGATCGCCGCCCCAGGCCTCGTCCAGCGCCGCGAAGGTCGCGTCAACTGAAGCAATGTCCTCGACGTCGCAGGGAATGACCAGCTTCGAGCCTATGCTCTCGGCGAGCGGCTTGACGCGCTTGCCCAGCGCCTCGCCCTGATAGGTGAAGGCCATCTCGGCGCCATGGGCGTGCAGGGTGCGGGCGATGCCCCAGGCGATCGAGTTTTGGTTGGCGACGCCCATGACGAGGCCGCGCTTGTTGTGCATCAAGGGGAGCATGGGATTCCGGTCTGGCTGCGGTCAACTGCCGCTCATAGCGGCATTTTCACCGCGCCGGAAGCCCGGGGCGGCTTAGGCGCCTCACGGCGCGGATCAGGTCTTGCCGCTCAGGGCTGCGGCGGTCGCCTTCGAACTCGCCAGCGGCACGATCTCGAAGCGGACGAGATCGTCCCAGGCGAGTACCCATTGCTGCAGCAAGGTGACGTCGTCGCATTCCATGACCTGGAAGCAACGTGAAAGATCGGCCGCAACCCAGCTGTCGACATAGCGCAGCCCGTCCGGCGCCATCCGGCCGCGCTCGGCGAACCGAGCGTAAACATCTTTCACGCGCCCCTGATCGAAATGCTCGATCACCATGAACAGCATGGCGGCTTTCAGGCCTCCAGGCGCTTCATCACGATGGTGGCGTTGGTACCGCCGAAGCCGAAGGAGTTGGAGAGGACACAGCCGAGGCCGGCATTGTCGATGCGCTTGCGCACGATCGGCATGTCGGCGAAGGCCGGGTCGAGCTCGTCGATATGAGCGCTCTCGCAGATGAAGTCGTTGTTGAGCATCAAGAGCGAGTAGATCGCCTCCTGCACGCCGGTGGCGCCGAGCGAGTGGCCGGTGAGCGACTTCGTCGCCGAGATCGGCGGGCTCTTGTCGCCGGCGCCGAAGACGGTACGGATCGCCTCGATCTCCTTGGCGTCGCCGACCGGCGTCGAGGTGCCGTGCGGGTTGATGTAGTCGACCTTGGCCTTCACGCCCTGGAGCGCCATGCGCATGCAGCGCTCGGCGCCCTCGCCAGACGGGGCGACCATGTCGTAACCGTCGGAGGTCGCGCCATAGCCGACGATCTCGCCATAGATCTTGGCGCCGCGGGCCCTGGCGTGCTCGAGTTCCTCGAGCACCAGGACACCGGCGCCGCCGGCGATGACGAAACCGTCGCGGTTGACGTCATAGGCGCGCGAGGCCCGCGCCGCGGTCTCGTTGAAGTTGGACGACATCGCGCCCATGGCGTCGAACAGGACCGACAGCGTCCAGTCGAGCTCCTCGCAGCCGCCGGCGAAGACGACGTCCTGCTTGCCCCACTGGATCAACTCATAGGCGTTGCCGATGCAGTGGTTCGAGGTCGCGCAGGCGGACGAGATCGAATAGTTCACGCCCTTGATCTTGAACCAGGTCGCGAGCGTCGCGGACGCGGTCGAGGACATGCCCTTGGGCACGGCGAAGGGGCCGACCTTCTTCGACGAGCCGCTCTCGCGCGCCTTGTCATAGGCGTCGATCAAAGCGCGGGTCGAGGGACCACCGGAGCCCATGACAATGCCGGTGCGCTCATGGCTGATCTCGCCGGCCTCGAGGCCGGAATCGAGGATCGCCTGGTCCATGGCGACATGGTTCCAGGCGGAGCCGCCGCCATGGAAACGCATGGCACGACGGTCGACGACATCGGCGGCGACGAGCGAAGGCACGCCGGCGACGCGGCTGCGGAAACCGTGCTCCTCGAAGTCCGGGACATAGGAGATGCCGGACTTGGCCTCGCGCAGCGAAGCCAGCACTTCCTGCGTATTGTTGCCGATGGACGAGACGATGCCCATCCCGGTGACCACAACGCGTCTCATGCTCGTTTCTCCGGCTGTTTGGTGGCGTGCCGGGTCGCCAGGCCCGGCTCGTTAATCATGTCGATACGGCGCAGATGGACCGAGCGGCCGCACAGCGCAAGACGGGCCGGCGATTTTGCTCAGGCCGCTTCGGGCTTGAACAGGCCGACCCGCATGTCGGAGACCGTATAGATACGCTTGCCGTCGGCCTCGAGCCAGCCATCGGCGATCCCCAGCACGAGCTTCGACTTGAAGACGCGCTTGAACTCGACGCCGTAGACCACCTGCTTGACGCTCGGCAGCACCTGATCGGCGAACTTGACCTCGCCGACGCCGAGCGCGCGGCCGCGGCCCGGCAGGCCGAGCCAGCCGAGGAAGAAGCCGGTGAGCTGCCAGAGAGCATCGAGGCCGAGACAGCCCGGCATCACCGGATCGCCCTTGAAGTGGCAGTCGAAGAACCAGAGGTCAGGGCGGATATCGAATTCGGCGCGGACGAAGCCCTTGCCGTGCGGGCCGCCATCCTCGCTGATTTCGGTGATGCGGTCGAACATCAGCATCGGCGGCAGCGGCAGCTGCGCATTGCCCGGCCCGAACAGCTCCCCGCGACCGCAGGCGAGGATCTCCTCGTAGCTGAATGACGATTGCCGCTCCATATCCCGTTCCGCTCCATTCCGGCCGCCCGATCTCATGGCGGTCATCTGTCGTGACGCGTGCCTAACACGGTGTCGCCGCGAAACGAAAGGGCGAAAGGCGTCGCAAAGCGTGGATGATCCGGCCGTTTCTTTGAGCAGCACCACCATGACAGGCCGCTGCAAAGACGAGATGACGCAGCCCTGCGCCGCAATGCTTGCGGCCCGGAGCTCGAAGCCTTAAATCGGTGAGAGGAGCCAGTCGCCTTTCCCGGCCCGGCATGCAAGCAAGGACGCAGACCCGAAGCATGAACGATCTGACGCCACAGGAACCGGGCTACGGATCGAGCGCGCGCCAGGGATGTCCATTCCACGACGTGCGCCAGCGTCTGCGCCGCGTTGGCTTGCGTCCGACGCGGCAGCGGGTCTCGCTGGGCTGGCTTCTGTTCGCCAAGGGCGACCGCCATGTCAGCGCCGAGATGCTGTTCGAGGAAGCGATGAAGGCCCGCGTGCCGGTTTCGCTCGCGACGGTCTACAATACGCTGCATCAGTTTACGCAAGCCGGCCTGCTGCGTGAGCTCGCGATCGACGGCGCCAAGACCTTTTTCGACACCGACAGCAGCGACCACCATCATTTCGTCGTCGACGGCGAGGACAAGGTGATCGACATCCCCGCTTCGGCGGTCGATGTCGCGGAGCTCCCGCCACCGCCGCAGGGTTATGAGATCGCCCGCGTCGACGTCGTCGTCCGGCTGCGAAAGATCGACGGCTGAGTCATTCCCCACTCGGGGCGAAGCGAAACGCCACGACAGAGAGGGGACTTCACATCATGACTGCATCGCGGCGCGACTTCGTCGGCACCCTTGCGCTCGGATTTCTGGCGCCCGCCGGCGGCGCCCTTGCGGCGACCGCGACCTTGCGCGGAACGGTCTCGTATCGCGAGCGCATCGCCTTGCCGCCAGGCGCCATCGTCGAGGTGAAGTTGCTCGACGTCTCGCTCGCCGATGCGCCGGCACGCACCATCGCCGAGACCAGGGCCAGCGGCGCGCGCAATCCCACGCGCTATGTGCTGCGGTTCGACCGGGCGCAGATCCAGCCGCGCCGACGCTATGCGTTGCAGGCCCGCATCCTGCATCGTGGCCAGTTGCTCTTCATCAACACCAGTCATCACGGCATTTTCGACGGCGGGTCGGAAGAGACCGATATCCGTGTCGAGCGGGTCGCCGCCGCGCCCTCGCCCGCCCCGGAGCGTCCTGCCTCGCCCGTTGGGCGCTGGCTGCTCGAGGACATCAGGCAAGGCGGGGTGATCGACCGGCTGCAGACCGTGCTCGAAATCGCGCCCGATGGCAGAGTGAGCGGCTCCGGCGGCTGCAACCGGATGAGCGGCTCGGCGCGGATCAGCGGCACGCGAATCAGCTTCGGACCGGTGGCCGCGACGCAGATGGCCTGCACGCCGGCCGCCATGAATCAGGAACAGAAATTCTTCGCCGGATTGCGCGAGGTGCGACGCTGGCGGGCCGATCCTGCGCGCGGCAAGCTCGTACTGCTCGATGCGCGCGGGCGGAAGCTGATGACCTTCGCTGCGATGTGAGCTGTTGCCGTCGGCGCGTCGTGCCGCCTCAGTTCAGCTTCTCGTTGGGGTAGACGCCCCAGAGCCGGTCCTGGCGCAGATAGCCGTTGATCTTGTTGACCGTGACATTGCACCAGCCCCCGCCTGGGCAGGAATGGACGTTGGCGATCACACCGGGCTCGAGGCTGGCGAGGATCGTGGCGTTGTCGCTGGCGGATTCGCGCAGGGCAAACGTCTCGCCTTTCGTCTTCGACCAGGGCGCGACGAGCACGGTGCGCCGCCCGGAGAGCAGGCTGTGCAGCACCCAGCCTTCGGTCCCGTCGGCATCGCGCACGCGCCGCCAGGTCTCGAACTCGGCGGTGACCTCGACCGGCAGTCCGGCGCGCTGGAAGACCCAGCTGGTGCGATGCTCCTTGGACGGCCCCTCGCGCAGATTGACCCGGTCCGACTTCAGGCTGACATAGCGCGGCACCGGCAGGCCGCTGACCTGGCCGGTCGCGAGTTCCTGCGCGAGCGCACCCGCCGAAGCGAGGGCAAGCCCCGCCATCACCGCCAGGCCTGCAAGACCGCCCCTCATGCTAGCCGCCATCCAATTCTCTCCTTCGCCCTGCCGGCCGGCGCTCCGTACAGGAGGCGCGGCAGGCCCGGGTCATGTTCGACGGCGTCGCAGCCCGGAGCCGGATCTGCGCGAAAAACCGGTTTCCACTTTTCCGCATCCTGCTCTAGACAACAGATCGGCTGCCGGCGTCGAAAATCCACCAGAACCCATTCCTGAAGCGCCTCGGTTAATGGCGGGTTGAGGCGGAAACGAGACCGGCGAAGCCGAAGCGTTGGGAGCATGCGGCGATCGGGCGCGGGCCTGGGCCAAATGCCCCGGAGGAGCCGCTTATGTCGAAGAAGAAGCCGCTGGTCGTCGTTACGCGCAAGCTGCCCGCCGTCGTCGAGACGCGGATGCGCGAGCTGTTCGACGCAAGGCTCAATCTCGACGATACGCCGATGAGTCAGGCCGCCCTGGTCGAGGCCCTGAAGACCGCCGACGTGCTAGTCCCGACCGTGACCGACAAGCTCGATGCCGGGCTGATCGCGCAGGCCGGAGAGCAACTGCGCCTGATCGCGAATTTCGGCAACGGCGTCGACAATATCGACGTCGCCAGCGCCGTTCAGCGCGGCATCACCGTGACCAATACGCCGGGCGTGCTGACCGACGACACCGCCGACATGACGATGGCGCTGATCCTCGCCGTGGCCCGCCGGATCGCCGAGGGGGCGCGCGTCATCACCGACGACGAATGGGGCGGCTGGTCGCCGACCTGGATGCTCGGCCGGCGCATCACCGGCAAGCGCCTCGGCATCGTCGGCATGGGCCGGATCGGCCAGGCGCTCGCCCGCCGCGCCTCCGCCTTCGGCCTCTCGATCCATTATCACAACCGCCGCCGCATCGATGCGCGCACCGAGGAGGCGCTCAACGCGACCTATTGGGATTCGCTCGACCAGATGCTGGCGCGCATGGACGTCGTCTCGGTCAACTGCCCGCACACGCCGGCGACTTACCACCTGCTCTCGGCCCGCCGGCTGAAGCTGATGAAGCCCGATGCAATCCTGGTGAACACGGCCCGCGGCGAGATCGTCGACGAGACGGCGCTCGCCCGGATGCTCGAGGCCGGAGAACTCGCCGGCGCCGGGCTCGACGTGTTCGAGCACGAGCCGGCCGTCAATCCGCGCCTGCTGAAGCTTGCCCGCCAGCACCGCGTCGTGGTGCTTCCGCATATGGGCTCGGCCACGCATGAGGGCCGCGCCGATATGGGCGAGAAGGTCATCGTCAACATCAAGACCTTCATGGACGGGCACAAGCCGCCGGATCGCGTGCTGCCGAGCATGCTCTGAGCGCAGCCCGAAGGCCTGCGCCGCGCAAAAAATCCCCGTCCGACGCGAATGATTGCTTAGCGCGCCGTCAGATCGACAGCGCGCTCACGCGGCCATGCCGTGTTCCCAGGAAACGGCCCGCGCTCCAGGCGACCCTGCCCCGGAGCGGGAGCTAACCTTCAGCCGCCGCGCGAGGTGGCGAACTGGCCCGCCTTGCGGAAGCGCCAGAGATAGGACGGCACCTCCGCCTCGAACGAGACCGGCGCAATGCCGATCCCGGCGAGCGTGCGGCCGTCCCTGCGGGCGGCTTCGGAGACGACATTGTCGCTCTCCAGCAGGGCGACCTGGTCGCGGGTCAGCAGGAACTCGTCCGGCAGCAGGCCGAGCGAGAGCGTGTTGACGATCTCCAGGATCCGGGCCTGGAAGCGGGCCAGCGGGAAAGGCAGCGAGGCGATGACGCGCCGGCGGCCGGTGACCTCGCAGACGTACTCGACCAGCTCGCGGAAGCTCTTCGCCTCCGGGCCGCCGAGCTCATAGATCTTGCCGCCCTCGACCTTGCCCTCGATCGCAAGCGCGACGGCCTTGGCGACGTCGCCGACGAAGACCGGCTGGAACTTCGTCTCGCCACCGCCGACGAGCGGCAGGACCGGCAGCATGCGGGCGAGCGAGGCGAAGCGGTTGAAGAAGGTGTCCTCGGGGCCGAACATGATCGAGGGCCGCATCACGACGGCACCCTTGACCAGCTCCAGCACCGCCGCCTCGCCTTCCGCCTTGGTGCGCGCATAGTGCGACTTCGAATCGCGGTCGGCGCCAAGCGCCGAGATCTGCACGAGGCGTTCGACGCCGAGGCTGGCGCAGGCATGGGCGACGGTATGCGCGCCCCGCGCCTGGACGTTGGAGAAATTCTGCCGGCCGCTCTCGCTGAGGATGCCGACCAGATTGATCACCGCATCCGAGCCGCGTACGGCGGCGGCGACCGAATCAGGGTAGCGCAGATTGGCCTGGACGGCATGGATCTGGCCGACGATGCCGAGCGGCTGCAGGAAATTGGCGAGATCGGGCCGGCGCACGGCGACACGGACGCGATAGCCGCGCCGGGCGAGCGCCCGCACGACGTGCCGCCCGAGGAAGCCCGAGCCGCCGAAGACGGTGACGAGTTGCTGAGCGGGAGGCTGGGTCGCCATGGTCACGCGAGCTCCGATTTGGAAGCGTTGGAAACTGTTCCTGTCGCGCCTGTCCTAGTTCATCGCATCCCAACTGTGAAGGCGGCGCAACGCCTCGCCGCCCGCTGCAGAGCCCTCTGCACAGCCGCTTGATAATTTCGTCGGCTAGGCCGTTGACAGGCGCGTCCGCCCCCCCTAAACGGACCCTCGTTGCCCAGGTGGCGGAATTGGTAGACGCACCAGCTTCAGGTGCTGGCGCTCGCAAGGGCGTGGAGGTTCGAGTCCTCTCCTGGGCACCACTCCTTCTCTTCAGCAAAGAGAAAGAGTTCCGCATCGAAGATCACCGGTTTGGCACCGCATTTATCTTGCGGTTGCATTGAACGGTTCATTGGATGCCACGACCCGTCACTACCAAGACGGGTTTTTATTTTCATAATACGAAGCAGGAACTGGCCTTTTGCCGCCTCGCCAAAGGTGGCGGGCCAGCCCGTCTGCAGGTGACGAAAGAGCGCCTCCGCTCGCGCCGAATGCCGTTGCAAGCCTCCCTGCGAATTACCCGGGGCAGGCGAAGGCTGCGAGCAGAGCCGACATATTGTCGAACCCCGCTGCCGCCAGGACCGGAGCCGCCCGCTGGCCATGGGGCCGTGGGGCGCCCCGCCCTGCGATAGATCTTGGAGCGCCCGCGAGGGTCTATTCCCATCTCCGCAACCCAAAACCTGCGTCCGCTGCGACCATGGCGATGCTTGACCTTGGCGCCGTCTCGGCATGGAAGAGGGCGAGGCGTCCTGCGACGCATTGCCGAGCTATATGAGCCGCGACCGGAGAGCCTTGACGGCAGCCGCGGCGGCGGAGCGATCAAGAACGGGTTTCGAGATGTCGAGAATTGCGAACGCGGCCCTGCGCGCGAAGGTCATGGGCGCAGAGGATGCAGCGGCGCTCATTGAAAGCGGAATGACCGTCGGCCTGAGCGGCTTCACCGGCTCAGGCTATCCGAAGGCGGTACCGCTCGCGCTGGCGGCACGCATCGAGGCGGCCCATGCGGTCGGCCATCCGTTTCGCGTCAAGGTCTGGACCGGCGCCTCGACCGGCCCGGAGCTCGACGGCGCCCTGGCCAAGGTCGACGGCATCGAGTTCCGCCTGCCCTATAATTCCGACCCCATCGCCCGCGAGAAGATCAACAGCGGGCAGATGGACTATTTCGACATGCACCTCTCGCAGGTGGCGCCGATGGCCTGGCAGGGCTTTCTCGGCCCGCTGGACGTGGCGGTGGTCGAGATCACCGGCATCCGCGAGGACGGCTCGCTCATCCCCTCCTCCTCGGTCGGCAACAACAAGACCTGGCTCGACCGCGCCGACAAGGTGATCCTCGAGGTCAACCGCTGGCAGAGCGCCGCGCTCGAAGGCATGCACGACATCTATTACGGCACGGCCCTGCCGCCGCACCGGGTGCCGATCCCGCTCGTCAAGCCGCAGGACCGCATCGGCGAGCCCTATCTGCGCTGCGAACCCGCCAAGATCGCCGCGATCGTCGAGACCGACGCGCCGGACCGCAACCTGCCGTTCTCGCCTCCGGACGCGACGGCGAAGGCCATCGCCGGCCATCTCATAGCGTTCCTCAGCCATGAGGTGGCGAAGGGACGCCTGCCCGCCTCGCTGCTGCCGCTGCAATCGGGCGTCGGCAACATCGCCAACGCCGTGCTCTCCGGCCTGCTGGACGCGCCATTCGACAAGCTGACCTCCTACACCGAGGTCATCCAGGACGGCATGATCGACCTGATCGATGCCGGCAAGCTGACGCTCGCCTCGGCCACCGCCTTCTCGGTCAGCCCGGAGGCGGCCGAGAAGATCAATGCCGGGATGGCGCGCTACCGCAACCATATGATTCTGCGGCCGCAGGAAATCAGCAATCATCCCGAGCTGATACGGCGGCTCGGCTGCATCGCCATGAACGGACTGATCGAGGCCGACATCTACGGCAACGTCAATTCGACCCATGTGATGGGCTCGCGTATCCAGAACGGCATCGGCGGTTCGGGCGACTTCGCCCGCAACGCCTACATCTCGATCTTCATGACGCCCTCGACCGCCAAGGGCGGCGCGATCTCGGCGATCGTGCCGCAGGCGAGCCATGTCGATCACATCACGCAGGACGTGCAGGTCATCGTCACCGAGCAGGGCCTCGCCGATCTGCGGGGCCTCAGCCCGAAGCAGCGCGCCCGCACCATCATCGCGAACTGCGCGCATCCGGACTACCGGCCGGCGCTGGAAGACTATTATCGCCGGGCTCAGGCCGGGTCCTACGGCCTGCAGTCGCCTTGCCTGCCCGGCGAGGCGCTGTCCTGGCACCAGCGCTTCATCGAGACCGGCAGCATGCGAGGCTGAAGAACCCGCCGGATATCGTCGCCCTCCACGCCGGTGCAGCCCTGGGCGCAGCGCCCGTCCGGAGCCGTCTGCCCAAAAACGCCATCTCCTCACGCATTTCCTTGCCCGACAGCAGCGTAAGGTTAGCGCCGATCCGAGCGATGATTGGCGCCCGTTTCACTACTGCAGGCCGCTCGACTTAGGGCGAGCCTTAGTTACTTGAATTTAAACCAGTTCAAGTATCTTCTGCGCCTGCTTGCCATGCGGTTGCGCCGGCAAGCTCGGTCGGCTCGTGGCGAGCGGAGAATCCGGCGTGAAGACAGGTCTGTCCCGCAGAGGCTTCCTCAAGGCCGGCGCAGCGGGCGTCGTCATCAAGGTTTCGCTGCTGCCCTCCGCGACAAAGGCCGAACTGATCGAGACGCCGCCCCGCCCCGGCGCCGATTGGCTTTCCGGCGGCAAGCCGAAGTACCGGCTCGACGCCATCGCCAAGGTCACCGGCGGCAAGACCTTCACCCGCGACTATCGCGCCCGCGATCTCGAGGGCTGGCCGAAGGAGCAGGCGCACGCCTTCATGCTGCATGCGACGCGGGTCGACCGCGTCTTCGACGGCGTCGACCTTTCGCTGCTCAGCGACGAGCTCAAGCCGGACCGGCTGGTGCTGCAGGAGGACCTCGTCGCCGACGGCGTCGCGATGCCGGCGCCGTGGCCGGGCTTCTATGGCGACGTCTTCTTCGTGCCGAAGGGCCAGACGGCGCGGCTGCTCGGCCAGCCCGTCGCGATGCTGATCTATCACGACTTCGCCCGCTACGACGCGGCCAAGCGCAAATTGCGCTTCCACGACAAGGTCGTGCGCTACGGCGCCGAGGGGCCCTCGACCACGCCCGGTCCCTATGGCGCTGCGCGCTATGTCCGGATCGACGGCGGCAATCCCGATGCCGAGGATCGCTATTCGGCGCTGAAGGACACGACGATCCGCGCCGGCTTCAAGGGTATCGAACCGCAATGGCCCGCCGCCGGCGAAGGCGATGCGATGGCGCGCGGCATGGCGGCGGCGGCCGAGATCGAGCGCGAGATCGCCAATGCCGGCGACGACGTGCTGGTGCTGCGGCGCTCCTACTCGACCCAGTCGGCCGACGCCTCCGCCATGGAGGCCGACAACGGCAATGTCTGGTACGAGCGTGGCACAGGCGTGCTGCATGCGCTGATCGCGACGCAGTCGCCGCACGAGGTCGCCGAGTTTGCGGCCCATATGGTCTCGAAGTCGAAATTCGCGCTGAAGAGCATCGATCTGAAGATCGGCTACACCGTCGGCTACGGCACCAAGGACCACGCCATCTTTCCGTTCTTCTGCGTGCTCGCCGGGCTCTATGGCGAGGGCCGCCCGGTCCGGCTCGCCAATGACCGCTACGAGCAGTTCCAGACCGCGCTGAAGCGCCATGCCTTCCAGATGGAGAAGGTCATGGTGATCGATCGCAAGACCGGCAAGTTCCGGGCGATGACCGGCCGCTACAGCAATGACGGCGGCGGGCGCGAGAATTTCTCGGTCTCGGTCGGCACGGTCGGCGCGACGGCGGCGCAGTCGATCTACTACCTGCCGAAGAGCGACTTTTCCGCCGCGATCCTGTCGTCTCGCGCCGTCGATGCCGGCTCGATGCGCGGCTACGGCACGCTGCAGACGATGGCGGCGACAGAGATGATGGTCGACGAGGCGGCCGAAGCGCTCGGCCTCGACCCGATGGAGTTCCGGAAGCGGAATGCGCTGAAATCGGGGATGAAGAACTCGCAGGGCGCGATCCCCTCAGGCGCGCTGCGCCATGACGAGATCCTGGCGAAGGCCGAGACGCATCCGCTCTGGGTGAACCGGCAGAAGCGCAAGGCCGAGTTCGAGGCCGCCAATCCCGGCAAGAAATACGGCGTCGGCTACGGCCATGTGCACAAGGATTACGGTACCGGCGCGGAGGCGGCGCTCTGCGCGCTCGAATTCGATGCGAGCGGGCGGCTGAAGCTGTCACATGTCGCGCATGAGATCGGCACGGGCGCGACGACCTCGCAGGCGGTGATGGCCGCCGCCATCCTCGGCAAGCAGCCGGACGAGACCGTGTTCGGCAAGGTGCGCTGGCCGCAAATGCCGCTGGAGACCACCGACGAGCCCTATACGCTCTCGCAGGAGGAAGAGGACAAGCGGATGGCCAATCCGCGTTGGACGCCGAGCTTCACCTCGCCGATGAGCGCCTCCAACAGCGTCTATTATCTCGGCCACGCGACGCGCGAGGCGGCGCGTATTATGGTCGAGCTCACGGTCTGGCCGGCGGCGCGTTCGCTCTGGTCGCGCGGCATCGGCGGCGGCCAGATGGCACCCGAGGCGGTGCGCCGCGAGGATCTGCGCGTCACCAATGGCGGGATCACGGCCGCGGCGATGCAGCCGCTGTCCTTCGCTGCGGTCGCGGCCGAGGCGCACCGGCTCGGCCTCGTCACCGGCATCACCGTGCACAGTTTCAATCGCTGGCAATGGGCCGAAGCGGAATTCGAAGTGCCGGGGACCGGGCGTCGCCGCTTCGCGATCGACGCGCTGGCGCTGAAGTATGGCGACGGGGCTCCAGCCGAGCGCAAGGCGCTGATGACTGAAGGAGGCTGGCATTTCGTCGAGCGGACTTCCGTCTCCTACCCACCGGCGCAGCGCAACAACGCCGGCGTCACCTATTACGCGCCGATGGCGACGCTGGCCGAGATCGTCGTCGACACCGGCAGCGGCGAGGTCAGCCTGCTCTCGCACCACTCCATCCTCGAATGCGGCAACCAGATCGTGCCGGAGCTGGTCTCCGGCCAGATCCAGGGCGGGCTCGCCATGGGCATCGGCCACGCCTTGAAGGAGTACCTGCCGCTCTATGAGGACGGGCCGGGCGACGGCACCTGGAACTGGAACCGCTACGAGTTGCCGACCTCCGGGGATGTCGCGGTCTGGAAGCAGACGGCCGAGGTGCTGCCGCCGCTCTCCGACACCGATCCGCCCAAGGGCATGGCCGAGGTGGTGATGATCGCGGTCGTGCCGGCGATCGTGAACGGCGTCGCCCACGCCATCGGCAAGCGCTTCTACACCCTGCCGCTCACGCCGGAGAGGATCAAAGAGGCGCTGGCATGACGATCCCGACCAAGCAGCTCTCCCTGACCATCAACGACAAGGCCGTCGGTCCGATCGACGTGCCCGAGACGATGATGATGCAGGACTTCCTCTATGAGTACCTGAACCTGACCGGCTCGCGCATGGGCTGCGGCCAGGGCATCTGCCATGCCTGCACCGTGGTGCTGGAAAAGGCGGACGGCTCGCTCGAGGAGATGCGGACCTGCATCACCGGCGCGCACTGGTTCGCCGGCCGCAAGATCAGGACCATAGAAGGTCAGGCCAAGCGCGACGCCAATGGCGCGATCACCGCGCTCTCACCAGTCCAGCAGGCCTTCATCGAGCACTTCTCCTTCCAGTGCGGCTATTGCACCCCGGGCTTCGTCACCGGCGCGACGGTGCTGCTTGACCAGTTGAAGCGTAACCCGGTCAAGCGCGAGGCGCTGGAACAGGTGATCAGCGAGGCGCTCGACCGCCATATCTGCCGCTGCACCGGCTATGTCCGCTATTTCGAGGCGGTGCGCGATCTCGCCCTCAAAACTCCCGGCTTGGTGAAGGCGTAAGGCTGATGGCGAGGAAGCTGCTTCTGGCCGCTCTGGCGGCCGCTGTCGTCGGTGCGCTGGGGGCTGGGGCCGTCTTCCTCGGCCTGTTCGAGCGCAGCGTAGTCGCCAAGGAGATCGAGCAGCCGCTCTCGGCCGAGCAGATGAAGGGGCTTGCCAAGCGCGGCGCCTATGTCGCCGTCGCCGCCGATTGCTATGCCTGCCATGTCGTCAAGGGCGGCGCGCCCTGGGCCGGCGGCCTGCCGTTCGAGACGCCGTTCGGGACGATCTTCTCGACCAATATCTCGCCCGACAAGGAGCATGGCATCGGCTCCTGGACGCGCGCCGAGTTCCACCGCGCCGTGCGCGACGGCATCGGCAAGCATGGCCATCTCTATCCGGCCATGCCCTATGCCTCCTATCGCAAGCTGACCGCCGACGATGTCGACGCGGTCTATGCCTTCCTGATGAGTCGCGAGCCGATGAAGGTGGCGAACAAGGCCAACCACCTGCCATTTCCGTTCAACATCCGGCAGGGCCTGACCTTCTGGAACCTGGTCAACCTCTCCTCCGATACGAAGACCGAGGTCGCCGGGCGCTCGCCGCTGTGGAACCGTGGCCGCTATCTCACCGATGCCCTCGCCCATTGCGGCGAATGCCATACGCCGCGCAACCTCGCCATGGGCATGAAGGAAAGCGCCTATCTGGAGGGCGCCGAGCTCGAAGGCGTGATCGCGCCCGACATCACCAAGGCCGGGCTGACCCGGATGGGTTTCGACCCGCTGGTGTTCGCGAGCTTCATGAAGTCGGGCATCTCGGCGCAGGGCGCGATGACCAACCAGATGTTCGAGGTCGTCCACTTCTCGACCCAGTATTTCACCGCCGAGGACCTCGCCGCGATGTCGGCTTATCTCTTCGACCTCGACAAGCTGCCGGAGCATGCGACGCCGCCGGCGCCGCCCAAGCCGGTCGCCGTCTCCGCCGAGGTCGCGGCCTCGGCCCGCGCTAGCTACATCGCCGTCTGCGCCAGCTGCCACGGCATCGATGGCCAGGGCATCCCGCATGTCGTGGTGCCGCTCGCAACCAACGCCTCCTTGCGGCTGGCCGATGCGCGCAACCTGAACAAGGTCATCCTGACCGGCATCCCGGCCCAGCGCTTTCCCGGCTTGGAGCGCATGCAGCCCATGCCGGGCTTCGCCGGACAGCTCTCCGACCGAGAGGTCGCCGACCTCTCCAACTGGCTGCGGGCGAACTGGGGCGGCCAGCAGCCGACCGTCACCGCGGACGAGGTGAAGCGGCTGCGCTAGGACGACCTCCCGACCGCCCGAGCACGGCGCGCCGGCACACGGTGCCGCGCCGCCTCGTCGCGGCGCATCCCAGCGCTCGAAAGCTTCCTCGCGCGAGCCGGCGCCCATTTCGCCCGAAAGTGCCTTACGACCAGCCCTGCGTGACCTGCATCACAGACGCGGCACCTGCAATTTCTCCGAATGCGGCGTCCATCGGCCGAGCAGCGCCATGGAACGAGCGAGGAGAGCAGAATGGCAACCCTGACGCGCGCCTACCTCCAAACCGTCGAAGGCTTGAGCAATGTGGCCCCCTCCTCCCGCAAACGCTCGTTGAAATCCATCCTGGGCTGCCTGGCGATCGGGCAGATCTTGCGGGAGGAATACGTCTACGAGGTGCATGGCCCGTTTCGCGTCGACGAGACCGAGCCGCCTCAGCCACGGCTCGCCGCCTGGATGATTGCCAGGCTCGCGGCAGCAAGCCGCCGCGGAAAGGGCTGACTTTCGCCCGCCTCCGGCAGACGGCGATAGCACCCCAGCGTTGCCCAACGTGGTGGCTCTCGTCCGGCGCGACCGACGTACTGCCGAACTTCAACGTCATCACCCGAAAGGGTGGCCGGCCGTCGGCCCGATCGATGGTCGCGAAGAGGGCCGAGCCCAAAACTCTCCGGGCGACGACCTCAGTCTGGATCCCCCGCGCCTCCGCCGCTGCGGTAGAGGTCGTTGGCACGGTTCAGATGGTCGGCCATCGCCTGGGCGGCTGCATTGCCATCGCCGGCGGAGATGGCATCGAAGATGCGCTGGTGCTCCTGAAGGGTCGTATTCTCGCGGCCTACAGCGCGCAGCAGCGTATGATAATAGGCGCTGAGCCAGTTCAGCATGCCGTCCAGCGCGGCGCTGAAGATCGGGTTGCCGCTCATCGCCGCGATCTGGCGGTGGAAGGCGACATCCCGCGCCAGGAAATCGTCGAGATCGGCCTGCCGGTGCTCTTCGAGACGCTGCGCCAGCAGCGCGATCCCGGCGGCGTCCGCGCGCTCGGCCGCCATCCGCGCGAGACCCGCCTCCAGGAAGAGCCGGACTTCCTTGAGATGGCTGAGCGTGCCCGGCTCGACGCTGAGCAGATAGCGCGCCGCATTGCTCATCTGGCTGACGATCGCCTCGGCCGTCGGCAGCACGACACGGGCGCGCTCGCCGTGGCTGATCTCGACGATGCCGGAGCGCTCGAGCTGCTGGAGCGCCTCGCGGATCGCCGGCCGGCCGACGCGGTAGCTGTCCATCAACTCGCGTTCGGAGGGCAGTTGCGCGCCCGGGGCGAATTCGCCGGCATTGATGCGCGCCAGCAGGCGGTCGAGCACCTCATGCGAGAGTTTGCGGCGCGGAATCGGCTCGGGGGTCACGGCGGCAGCCTGTTGCTCGGTTCTCATCTCGGACCGCCATTGCGAACGGCGCTGAAATAGTCGGCTCCGCCGATCTGCCCGCCTTTCAGCGCAAGTTCAAGCCCGTCACGATGCGGATCGGCGGCATAGGCGCGGCAGAGGGGCGAGCCCGGCGCGATCTCCGCGATCGCCGAAAGCGCGTCCACGCCAAGCTCGAGCGTGGCATGGCCGGAGGTATCGCCGCCCGCGATCAGGGCCCGCCTTGGCCCGCCCGCATCGACGATTCCAGCCAGAACCCGGCCAAGGCCGGCACCGATCCGGTCATTGATCTCGGAGATCGGGCGACCTGCGCTTTCACAAGCCGCGCCCAACGCCGCGACGGCGGGATCGTCCGGCCCTTGCGCTGTATAGACCAGCGGTGACGCGCCCTCGCCGAGCCTGCGCATCGCTTCGCCGGTCGCCCGGCCGATCTCGGCTATCCATGCCGTCGCATCGACCGCGCGCGTCGCATCGAGTGCGATCGCCGCAAAGCCGTACCCGCTCGCATGAGCGATCTGGCCGGCGGTGACCGGCGAACAGGAGCCTGAAACGACGGCGATCCGCTCGACCGCGGGCACCCGTCTTGGTGCGGGGTCGCGCTCGATCCAGCCTCTGGCACGCCAATGCGCGACCAGCGCATATTCGACGCCCTGCGAGCCGGCGACGAAATGGCCCTCGTCGCGCGTCTCCCAGACCAGCTGGCCGGCGGCGGCGAGGCTGGCCTCGTCGAGCACGTCGAGCGCGACGATGGGAGCGCCATCGTGCGTCATCTGTGCCAGCCGCATCGCTCCCTGGCCGCCGTGGAGCGCGATGAAATCGATCAACCGGATCGGCATGCCTGTCTGCCTGGCGAGATGACGGGGTATGTCCGCCTCCGCCATCGGGGTGACCGGATGGCGCGCCATGGTCGGGTGGCGATCGAGCCTGTGGACCGTGCCACCCGCCCCCGCGAACAGGTTTCCGAAGGCCTGATAGCGCTCGATCGCCGGGGCGCCGACGATCAGCGGCACGTAGGCGCCCGGAAACGCCGCATGGGCGAGTTCGATCGCCCGTCCGATCGAGCCGATATGCGGCGCCGAATCGAAGGTCGAGCAGGTCTTGTAATGGACCAGCGGCGCATGGACGCGAGCGAGCGCCTCGAAGATCGGCGGAAGCTGCACATCCATCCATTCGGGCGGGCGCGAGCGGGCGATGCCGGCAATGCCGATACAGCGTCGGTCCGAGAAGGCGGCCAGGCGCTCCGGCGCGGGCAGATCGAGAAACAGCACCGAGTCGAGCCCGGCGAAGCTCATCACCTCCATCACCGCCGCGGAACCGGTGAAATCGTCACCGTAATAGGCAATCAGAGGCCCGTCGGGCAGGCCGCTCATCCGAAGCGCTCCAAAGCCCGCGCCAGCATCGGATGCGTCTGCGCATAGCTCTGCAGCGGGACCTGCGCCATCGCCGCCTCCCAGGCCTCGCGCAGGGCGGTGACGCCGCCGGCCGGCCCGTCGGGATGGGCGAGGATTCCGCCGCCGGCGGCATAGATCAGGTCGGTGGAGCCGAGCGCCGCGAAGGTCGCCGGTGCCTGGCGCGCGGTCTGGCCGGAGGAGAACACCGGCATGATCGCGTCGGCCCTGGACTCGAACAGGGGCTCTCGGCAAGCCTGCGCCGAGGCGATGACACTCGCATCAGGCTCGCTGAACTTGTTGGCGATGCCGTTGACATGCATGTGGTCGGCGCCGGCCAGTCGCCAGATCTTGTGCCAGGCGCGATAATCGAAGCCGAGCTGCGGGCTGCGGGACAGGTAGCCCCAGCCATTGCGATGGGCGTGGATCGGCAACTGCGTGAACCGGCCCAGCTCGATCATGCCGGCGAGACCGACGGAATTCAGGCTCGCCATCACGCAGGTGCCGCCGCGCTTCAGCACATGATCGTGGCGGCGCCTCATCTGGTCGAGATCGCCGGTGATGTTGAAGGCGAACATCGCCTTGCGGCCACGCCTGTCGGCCTCGGCCTCGATCGCGCGCATCACCGCATCGACCCGCGCCTCGAACGGGCAAAGCGGGCCATCCGACTGCAGCTCGTCATCCTTGATGAAGTCGATGCCGGCTCCTGCCAACGTCGCGACAAGCGCGGCAGTCTCCTCCGGGCCGAAGCCGACGCTCGGCTTGACGATCGTCCCGATGAGCGGGCCATCAGGGACGCCTGCCAGAGCGCGCGTGCCGGCAACGCCGAATTTCGGGCCGGCATAGGCATCCGCGAAGGCTGCCGGCAGGCGAATATCGGTCAGCCTGAGGCCGCTGACCTGCCGGAGCTCGAACAGGTTGCCGGCGACGGTGGCAAGCAGGTTGGGCAGCGACGGCCCTGTCGTCTCCAGCGGCCAGGACAGGGTCAGCCGCGCCCGGCGATAGCCGCCCGGCGCCGGCGGGGCGGCCGGATCGACCGAGGGCAGCGACGGCGCCTGTGCATGGTCGAGCAGATCGAGCCGCTCGACCCGCGCCGCCGCGCGCGCCATCAGCTCGGGCGTCTCGCCGGGAACCGCGACGAACGTGCCGCTCGACTGCTCCCCGGCCATCACCTCCGCGGTGCGCCGCGGATCGCCCGGCGTCTCGAACCAATAGTCCGCTTCGATCCGATTCAGGCTGGCCACGCGGCGCTCCGAGGTGATTTCGACAATGAGAATGTCATACAGTCATCATACCAGATTGACAATCAACGCGGCTCTATGGGAAGGACCGGGATCAAGAGGTTCGCCTGTTCGGATCCATGCCAAGGGAGTGAAGAATGACCACGGTTGCGCTCTTCGGCGCCGGCGGAAAAATGGGAATGCGCCTCGGCCGCAATCTCGCCGGCTCCCGCTTCGAGACCCGGCATGTCGAGGTCAGCCCGGCCGGCCAGCAGCGCGTCAAGGACGCCTACGGCGTCGATTGCGTGCCCGCCGAGAAGGCGATCGTGGACGCCGATGTGGTGATCCTGGCGGTGCCTGACACGCATGTCGGCGCGGTCGCCAAGGAGCTGCTGCCAAAGCTTGCCTCGGGCACGATCGTGGTGATCCTCGATGCTGCCGCCCCCCATGCCGGCCATCTGCCGGAGCGGGCCGATATCACCTATTTCATCACCCATCCCTGCCATCCGCCGATCTTCAACGACGAGACCGATCCGGCGGCCAAGGCTGACCATTTCGGCGGCATCGCCGCCAAGCAGCACATCGTCAACGCGCTGATGCAGGGTCCGGAGGCGCATTATGCGCTCGGCGAGGAGGTGGCACGGACGATCTGGGCGCCGGTGATGCGCTCACATCGCATCACCACCGAGCAGATGGCGATCCTCGAGCCCGGCCTGTCGGAAACCGTCTGCGCCACGCTGCTCGACGCGATGCGCGAGGCGATGGAGGAAGCGATCGCCCGCGGCGTGCCGCGCGAGGCAGCCCGCGACTTCCTGCTCGGTCACATGAACATCCTGGCCGCCGTGACCTTCGAAGAGGTCCAGGGCGTGTTCTCCGATGCCTGCAACAAGGCGATCGTCTTCGGCAAGGACACCATCCTGAAGCCGGACTGGAAGCGCCTGTTCGAGCCGGAGGAGATCCGCGAGAGCGTGCGCCGGATCACCTGAGCCCTCGCTTGCAGACCGCAGCCGACAAACGAACTCAAAAGAACATGGGGAGGATCACCATGAAGCGCCCAACGAGCATGTCTACAAGGTGCTCGATGGCGAGGTCGGCCAGGATCTCCTGAAGCGCATGGACGCCAAGAACACCGTCGGCCTCCGCTGATCTGCAGGCTCATAGCGATCCCGGTTGCCGGGGGTGAAGGCATCCTGTCGTCATGGAAGCGACGGGTGCGCCGCCCGCGATGAAGCAGACGATCGACCTCGTCGCCTCGGTCGACTGCTTCCCGGTGGCACTCGATCTCATAGCATCGGGCCGGATCGGCTATCCGAAGATCGCCAGCTTCTTCGCCCTGGAGGAAGCTCAGACCGTCTTCGAAACCCAGGCCGAGAATCCGACCGCCTATCACAAGGCGGTTTTCAGGATCTGAGCCGCGAGCCGGCTCGCCCGCCTTCACGGCAAGGCACTACCAGCGGCGGCCGCTACCGGCTCGATGCATCCGAGGAGCTTAGGCTGGACACCCAGCCGTCGGCGTGACGGCTGGCCCGGCCTTCCTGCTCCAGCTTCTGGAGATGGGCGACGACATTCCGCTCCGCCGCCCGGATCAGCCATGGATTGGTCTGCGAGTAGAGTTCCTTGACCAGGTCCATCGCAGCGAATGGCCCGGTGCGCAGGGTCTCCGCTATGGCCTCCTCGCGCTTGATCCTGTGGTCGAGCAGTTCCTGGATATAGGGCGCCGGATCGGGCAACGGCGGCCCGTGCCCCGGCAGCAGGAGACGATCATCCCGTGCCAGCATCCGCCGCAGGCTCTGGAAATAGGCCGCCATGTCGCCGCCTGGCGGCGAGACGATGCTGCTCGACCAGCTCATGACATGGTCGGCGCTGAAGACGATGCCGTCCGGCCGGGCGAAGCAGAGATGATCGCTGGCATGGCCAGGCGTATGGATGGCGAGCAGGCCAGCGACAGAATCGCCATCCTGGAGCGGGACATCGGGTCGGAAGGCGGAATCGGCGCTGCGATGGAAAGCGAAGGTCCGGGCGCCCGTCTGCGCCTGTAGCGCGGCCAGCGCTCCAAGGTGATCCGAATGGCTATGGCTGAGCAGGATCGCGCCGACGCTACCTCCGGTCGCGGCCAGGATCGCCGCGACATGTGCCTCGTCATCCGGCCCGGGATCGAGCACGACCGTGCCCTGCCCCGTCTCGATCAGATAGGTGTTCGTGCCGTGATAGGTCATCAGGCCGGGATTGCCGGCGACGATGCGCCTGATCCCCGGCGCGACCTCGGTCGCAAGGCCGCGCACCGGCTCCGGCTCAGTCAGATAGGGCACAATCCCTCCATGACCGTTGCGGCACGCCGGCACGCAGAGCGGTGGCGCCAGCGCTAGACGCCGTATGGGCTTTAGAGCTCAACGCTCCAGCCGGCGGGCGACATAGAGCTGTGTGGGAACCACTACGACCAGAAGCGCGGCCATCAGCAGGACGGCCAGGGCCGCTGCACCCGGCAGGTCCGGGAACTGCCAGAGGTTCCACAGCGTCGAGGCGGCGACGAGATTGCCGGTCGACATCAACATCAGCGGCACCGTGAGGTCGCGGGCGCTGTGGGCGAAGACCCAGAGCCAGCCATTGAGGATCTGCGGCCAGACCAGCGGGAAGGTGACCTTGCGCAGCGAGGTCAGCCAGCTCGCACCACTGATCAGCGCAGCATCCCCCAACTCCTTGTGGATCTGGATCAGGGCGCTGCTCATCGTCCGGACGCCGAAGGCGATGTAGATCGTCACGTGGCCGAGGACCAGAATCCAGACCGTGCCGTAGAGCGGCGTGTTGAGATAGAGCAGGAGGATCGCCAGCACGAGCACGATGGGTGGGATCGCCATCGGCAGGAAGGACAGCGCGTCGAGGATCTTGCCGGCCCGGCTGTTCGAGCGCACCGTGAACCAGCCGATCAGGCAGGAGATCAGCATCACGATCGTCGCGCTCGACACCACGAGGATGATCGTGTTGAGCACCGCCCGCGAGATCATCGGATTGGTCAGCAGGCGGCGATAGATGTCGAAGGACAGGCCACCGAGCGCCGAAAGGCTCGGCGTGGTGTAGGACGGCTGCAGGCTGACCCAGATCAGGATCAGGAGCGGCAGCATCATCACCGCGCAATAGCCGAAGGTGAAGCCGAGCGCGGCGATGCGCCAGCGGCCGAGCCTGATGCGCTTCGGCCGGAAAGCTTTGCCGGTGACGACGCGGAAGCGCTCGCCAAGCCGCGTCGCGCGCATATAGGCCCACATCAGCCCGCCCGCGACCGCCAGCAGGAGCACGCCGAAGGCCGAGGCCAGACCGTAGTTCGGCAGGCCGTTATCGGGCGAGGACAGCAGGTAGACCCGCGTCGATAGCACCGGCACGTCCGCCGACAGGCCGATGATCAGCGGCAGATCGAAGGCCTGCACCACCGCCATGAACATGTAGATGCCGATCGAGAACAACCCGGGCGTCAGCAGCGGCAGCGTCACGCGGGTCAGCGTCGCCCAGGAACCGCCGCCATGGACGCGCGCCGCCAGCTCCAGATTGGGGTCCATGTTGCGCAAGAGGCCGCTGATCATCACGAAGGCGGTCGGCACCACCGCGAAGGAGGTGACGATGATCAGCGACCAGAAGGAATAGATGGTCAGGATCGGCTGCAGGAAGCCGAAAAGCTCGCGGAACATGACGTTCAGCGCGCCATTGCCGGGGTTGAGCAGCAGGATCCAGCCGAAGCCGACGACCAGTGCCGGCACCATCATCCAGGCGAACATCAGGATGCGCACCAGGATGCGGCCCGGCATGTCGGTGCGCTCGGTGCACCAGGCGATGGCGGTCGCGATGGCGACGCCGATCGTCATGCTGGACAGTGCATAGACCGCGGTGTTCCAGACTAGGCTCAGCGTACGCGGGCTCTGGAGCAGCTGGACATAGTTCTTGAGCGTGAATTCCAGCGTCTCCAGCGGCATCGCCTCGGACGGTGCCAGCGATGTCCGGATCAGCAGCAGAACCGGACCGAGGACAAGAACGGAGACGACCGCGAGCAAAAGCGCGAGCACTACCTTCTGCTGGTCGAGCCCTGTGCTCGGACGGCGGGCGGCCGCGATCGAACCGCCGCTCATTTCGGGCTCCCGGAGGAGGCCGGCTCGTCTGCAGGCACGATGACGCAGCGCTCGGGCGGCAGCTCCAGGACGAGCTCCTGCCCGACCGACAGCGCGGTATAGGGGTCGAGCATCAGGGTCAGCTTGCGGCCGCCAACCTCGACCTCGGTCTCCACGACATCGCCGAGGAAGGTCATGGCATCGACCCGCGCCTTGAAGCGGTTGGGACCGGATGCCTCGGTCGCCGGTGCGACCAGGATCGCCTGCGGGCGGACCACGACCATGACCTGCGCACCCGGCGCGAGTTCGGGACCGGCGACACCGGAGATCAGGCCGATCGCCGTCTGGGCGCGCCCTGTCGCGCCGCCAGCCTCGAGCACGCCGGGCAGAAGATTGCTACGGCCCATGAAATCGGCCGTGAAGACGCTGTTCGGCCGCAGATAGATATCGCGCGGCGAACCCTGCTGGACAATCTTGCCAGCCTTCATCAGCACGATCTGGTCGGACATGCCGATCGCCTCGACCTGGTCATGCGTGACGAAGAGCGTGGTGATCCCCAGTGATTTGACGAGATTGCGGATCTCGGTGCGCATCGTGTCGCGCAGCTTGGCGTCGAGATTGGAAAGCGGCTCATCGAGCAGGAGCAGGCGCGGCTCGTGCACCAGCGCGCGGGCGAGCGCGACACGCTGCTGCTGGCCGCCGGAGAGCAGCGGCGCCGGACGGTCGGCGAGATGGCCGAGCTCGACCATCTCCAGCGCCTTCAGCACGCGCGGGCGCACCTCATGGCTCGGCGCACGCTTGACGCCGTAGACCAGCGGGAAGGCGACGTTGTCGAAGACGCTCATATGCGGCCAGATCGCATAGGACTGGAAGACCATGCCGAGTTCGCGGCGGTTGGCCGGAACCAGCAGGTTCTCGCGCGACGAGAAGACGGCCCGGTCGCCCATCTGGATCACGCCGGTATCCGGGTTCTCCAGGCCGGCAATGCACTGCAGCGTCGTGGTCTTGCCGCAGCCCGAGGGCCCGAGCAGCGTGAAGAACGAGCCCTCCTCCACCTTGAAGGAGACATCCCTGAGGGCGAGCATGGCGTCCTGGCCATGCTGTCCCGGATAGGATTTGACGAGGTTCTCGATCAACAGCATCGGGATTTCCGGCTTTCCGTCCGTAAGGTCTTGCTCGGGAGGGGCCTTGCACCCCTCCCCGTTCGGCCAGTCGCGCTCAGCGGGTCATCAGATCGGCGATGGCGCTGCGCACCGAAAGGGCCTGCTTGGTGTCCTCGAGCGAGGTTTCGGTCAGGATCTTGGCGCCGCCCTTGACCCGCTCGGCGATCATGTCGGCGAGCGGCGAGCCCTTGTCTCCGGCGCGCGGCAGCGGCTCCTGGGCATTGGCGACTGTGATCCCCTCGGTGGTCAGCCAGGCCGCGAACAGGCGCGCAGCATTGGGGTTCGGCGCGCTCTCCGGGACATAGATGTAGAGGTTGTTCAGCGGGATGAAGTCGCTGAACAGCTTGAACTTCACGCCCTCGCTGCGGCCGGCGATGTGGAAGGCCGAGAGGCCGACCGGCGCCTGGCCGACCGAGATCGCCCGCGTCGCCGCCGCCGTGCCGCGCTCCAGCACCGGCTTGTTGTCGAGCGTCGCCTTGGCCATCTTCAGCGTCTCGTCCTTGCCGAGCGCGAAGGAATAGTAGTCCAGCGGGTTGAGCGAGAAGGCGTTGATCGCGACGCGGCCGCGCCACTCGCTCTTCAGCAGCTCGGCCCAGGTGTTGGGCACGTCCTCATCCTTGATCAGCTTCGGATTCCAACCGATGCCATAGGTCGCGTCGAGGATCGGCAGCGCCGCGCCGCGCAGGTCCTTCATCACCCGGTTGGCGACTTCCTCGATCTGCGGGAACTGCTTGCCGAAGACCTCGGCCCAGGGATAGGGCTTGAGGATCTGGCGCTCGAACAGCACCGAAGCCTCCTGCGCGCCGCCGGCGCCGACCACGTCGACCGACCCGCCCGCGCGGCCGCGCTCGGCGATCAGCTTGGTGCCGGTCTGGACCGGGTTCGCCGCGTTCCATTCTATGGTGATGTTGAGGCCGAAGCGCTCGTTGAACGCCTTGGCGATCGCGGCATGGGCCTGCGGCGTGCCGGGGCTGCTCACCGCGACGAAGAGGCGGCCCTCCTTGCGCGCGCCTTCAAGAATCTGCTCGTAGCTCGGCGCCTGCGCCTGAACTGCGCCGGCCGACAGGAATACGCTCGCCATAGCGGCGGCGGTCGTGAATAGAGAGCGAACGGTCGCCATGCTTTCCTCCTTCGCAGGGTGTGACCCGACAGAACTGCTTGTCATTCCATTATATGGAATTTGTTATCGTTAGCCTCGGCCTAACTGTAAGCACCTTTGCCGTTCAAGGGCAAAGGCGCGGATAGATCATCCACGATGTGGATCAAAATACCTCGATCAGGCCGGCCGCGCCCATGCCGCTGCCGACGCACATCGTCGCGACCGCGCGCCTGGCGCCGCGGCGCCGCCCCTCGAACAGGGCATGCCCCAGCATGCGTGCGCCCGACATCCCATAGGGATGACCGACGGCGATCGCGCCGCCATCGACATTGAGCCGGTCGGCTGGCAGGCCGAGCTTGTCGCGGCAGTAGAGCACCTGCACCGCGAAGGCCTCGTTGAGCTCCCAGAGGTCGATGTCGTCAACCGAAAGTCCCGCCCGCGACAACAGCCGCGGCACCGCGAAGATCGGGCCGACGCCCATTTCGTCGGGCTCGCAGCCGGCAACGGCGAAATGCGAGAGCGCGCCGAGCGGCGACAGGCCGAGCTTTTCGGCGAGCTTTTCCTCCATCACCACGCAGGCGGCGGCGCCATCCGAAAGCTGGCTGGCATTGCCGGCGGTGACGGTACCGCCCTGGCGGATCGGCTCGAGCTTGGCGAGACCGGCGGCATTGGTGTCGGGACGGTTGCCCTCGTCGCGGCCGAGGCGCACGACTTCCTCGCTCGTCACCCCCGTCGCCTTGTCGGTGTTGAGCTTGACGCTGTCCATCGGCGCGATCTCGGCGTCGAAGCGACCCGCCTCCTGGGCGGCGGCCGTGCGGCGCTGGCTTTCCAGCGCATAGGCATCCTGTTCGTCGCGGCCGATGCCGTAGCGCTTCGCCACCACCTCGGCGGTGTCGAGCATCGGCATGTAGACGTCCGGCCGGTTCGCCTTCAGCCATTCATCGTGAAAGCGGTAGGTGTTCTTGTGCTCGTTCTGCACGAGGCTGATGGTCTCGACGCCGCCGGCCACGACCGCCTGCGCGCCATGGTTCGTGACGGCGTCGACCGCCATGGCGATCGCCTGCAGGCCGGAGGAGCAGAAGCGGTTGATCGTCGCGCCGGCCACGGTCACCGGCAGCCCGGCGCGCAGCACCGCCTGGCGGGCGATGTTGTAGCCGGAGGCGCCTTCCTGCATGGCGCAGCCGAGGATCAAGTCCTCGATCAGCGCCGGATCGACCTTGGCCCGGGCGACCGCCTCGGCCACGACATGGCCGGCGAGGCTCGCCGCATGGGTGTTGTTGAAGGCGCCGCGATAGGCACGGCCCATCGGCGTGCGCGCGAAGGAAACGATGACAGCCCGGCGCATCACGCCCTCCCCTCGACCGGCGCGCCGGTTTCGCGCTGCCAGAGATCCATCAGCAGTTCGTCGCCGCCCTCGTTGGATTCGAGCCGACGCAGCCCATGCGGATCGATCACGTCGCGGATCAACCGCAGCTCCTCGGCGGTCGGTGCCGGCGTCACCGCGATCTCGCCCGCGGTATGGACGACGAAGCCGGTCTTCTCCTGCACACGCTCCAGCGTGACGCCGGGATGCAGGGAGACGACGCGCATCGACCCGCCCGGTCCCTCGAAGTCGAAGACGCCGAGATCGGTGACGACGAGGCCGGGCTTGGCACGGCGCACCGGGCGCGCCTGACCGCCGCCATCCTCATTGCCGCGGCCGCAGACGAAATCGACCTTGGCGACGATCGTGCGCGGGGTATGCCGGCGGATGTGATAGCAGAGCGTTTCGCAGCCCCAGAGGTCGTCGGGAACACCGCGCGCGCCGACGAGCTGCGCCTTCGGCTTGGCCCAGGGGCCGATCACCGAGATGTTGGAGGCGCCGTACTGGTCGAGCTGGACCGTGCCGATCCAGATCTGCAGCTTGCCGTGGGCGATGAGATGGAACATCTCCTGCCAGCTCAGATTCATCCGCCCCGAGGCGGCCAGCGTCCATTCGTCGACCAGCGCCTTGGCGTGCACGTCGCAATCGGCGGCGGCGCGCGAACCCGTGGTCAGGAAGAGATCCGGGACATGCAGCGCCTTGGCGAGGCGCGCCGAAAGATCCGACAGGATCGTCGCGCCGACGCCCATGGCGTTGCCGCGGAACTCCTTGGCCATGCGGCTGATCAGGAGTTCTTCCAGCGTGTAGTCGGTCATCGTCACTGCTCCCGAATCCATGCAGAGAACCATTCGGAATCGGTCGCCCGTTTCTGGTATTCCAGCACCGCCGGCAGATCGAAGCGGTAGTCCGGATAAAGCGCCGTCATGCCGGCGCCGCGCGGCGCCTCGATCACGCCGTCGATCCAGAGCCGCGAAAGGAAGGTGCCGCCGGCGGTCGCCGCGTCATCCGGCAATTCGTCGACGATCCTCTCGGCCGTGACGAAGACGGTCTTCGCCGCCTGGACGAGGAGCGGATCGGCATAGCCGTCGCCGATAATCACGGCATTGCCGTGCCGGTCGGCGATGTTGGCGTGGATGAAGGCGACATCCGGCCGCAGGGCCGGCACCGCCAGCAATTCCTCGCCGCTGAACGGGCAGGCGATCTTGCGGAACGGCGCCGTCGGCGTCGTCAGGATGTCGGTGTCGAGCCCGAAGCGTGTCGGTAGGAAGGGCAGGTTCTTCGCGCCGGCCTCGAAGGCGGCGATGATCGTCGCCTCCGAGTACTCCACGACCGAGATGCTGCCGGCCTCGCGCGCCCGACGGAAATGCGGCGCCAGCCCGAAGGCGTCGAAGCCGACGAAAGCGAACTGCAGTTCGCGGACCTTGCCGGCGCCGATCAGGAGATCGACTTCCGGGCCGCCCAGCATGGCGACGAGGGTGAGATCGCCGACATCCGCAGCCGCGAGCGCCCGCGCCACCGCCATCGGCTTGCGCTGAATGCCGCCGCCGCCGAAGGCCACCGAGCTGCCGGGCGCGACCGCGGCCAGCGCTTTCGCGAGAGTGATCGTCTTCGTCATCGTCACTTTCCGTTCTGGCGCAGATCGAGCAGGCGCCGGGATTTGCCGGTGCTGCCGACCTGCGTAAGCGGCAGCAGGCTCGCCGGCGGCACGATCTCGACCGCGACCCGCACGCTCAGATCGCGATGCAGGGCGGCCTCCATGTCGGCCGCGAAGGCCGCATCGTCGATCTCGTCCGACTTCTTCTCGACCCGGACCGTCATCGACTCCCGGCGCGAGAGGCCCTCGCCGGAATAGGCGACGACGCAGAGGAACTCGCCGGTCGCGCGCGGGTCGGCGGTGACCGCGCTCTGGCAGGCCATCGGATAGACGTTGGTGCCGCGCAGCTTCACCATCTCGTCGCTGCGGCCGAGGAACATCGAGAGCTTGCGCGTGCACAGGCCGCAGGAGCACTCCGAGCGCTCATAGGCGACGAGCAGATCGCGCAGATCGTAGCGGATGATCGGCGGCGTGCTGCGATGCAGGCTGGTCACGACGAGATTGCCGCGCTCGCCGGCCGGCAGCACCGCGCCGGTCTCGACATCGGCGGTCTCGAGATAGACCGTGTCCTCGCTGATGTGCTTGCCGTCCTTCGCCTCGCATTCGAAGGCGATCTGGCCGATCTCGTGCGTGCCGTAATTGTCGTAGACCGGGCAGCCCCAGGCCTCCTCGAGCTGGCCGCGCAGATGGCCGTCGACATCCGGGCCGAGAAAGGAGTGCAACCGCTTGGTCTTGAGCGAGCGCAGGTCGAAGCCGGTCTCGTTCGCCACCTGGACGAGGCGCGCCAGATATTCGGCGCGGCCATACCAGGCGGTGGTGCCGATCTTCAGCGCGTATTCGAGCTGGCGCTCGCTCGGCGTCACCACGCCCGAGCCGGTCGTGACCGGCATCGCGCCGAGCCAGTGCAGGCAGGCGTAGAGGCCGCAATAGCCGGCATTGGCCATGGCGAGCGTGTAGGTGATCTGCACGGCATCGCCGGGGCGCGTGCCCTGCGCCCAGAGCGCGCGCGCCGTCTGGATCGCCTGCACTTCGAGGGCGACAGGGTCGAACAGGGTGAGGCGCGGGAAGCCGGTGGTGCCGCCGGAGGTGTGCACCTTGAAGGGCGTGCCCGCCAGATCCTCGGCCGTGACCGGCTGGTGGCTGCCGAAGGGCGGCGCGGCCGCGATCGCCTCCTTGAGGTCGTCGCTGGTGAAGGTCGGCAGCTTCTCGATATCATCGAGGCCACGAATGTCGCCGGGCTCGATCCCGGCCGCGCGCCAGCGCGTATCGTAGAACGGCGTGCGCCAGGCATCGTCCATGCGCGCCAGGAAGCGGGCGTTCTGCAGCGCGCGCAGCTCCTGGTCGGACATCTTTCCGGTTGTCTGCTGGAAATGCGGCGGCGGCGGGTAATCCCGCATCAACCCGTCCCAGTCGACCGACTTCCAGTAATAGGGAACCGCCGGGGCGCTTTCCTCGTCCGTCCGCGCGGGCTTCACCTCGTTGAGAGACACTAGACTACCTCGCTTCTATCTGCGCCGGCGGCGCTGAACGCGGCCTGCTCCGGCGTCAAAAGGCTTTCGATGAACCGGTCTCCGGCGCGCTTGCGCAGCGCCGCGGTGCCGCCGAAGCTGGCATGGAGCCGACGCGCGCGCTTCAGATAGAAATGCGCGTCGGTCTCCCATGAGAACCCCATGCCGCCATGCAGCTGGATGCAGTCGGCCGTGATCTTCATCGCGGCGTCGGCGGCGATGACGCGGGCGATCTGGGCCGCATCGAGATCGCCGGGCCGCTGCACCGCATCGGACACGGCGAGCCGCGCATGCGAGAGCAAAGTGAACCCGTCGGCAAGGCGATGCTTGATCGCCTGAAAGCGCCCGATGACCTCGCCGAACTGCTTGCGCTGCCGGACATGCGCGACCGCCCGCTCGAAAGCCGCCCGGGCGATGCCGACCAGCTCGACCGCGGTCAGGACATGGATCGGCAGCAGGAGGCGCTCGGCCTCGCTATGGCTGCAGCTCGCCCGCGCCATCTCGGCATCCGGCGCGAGGGTCACGCTTGCGATGGGCGTCGTGGGGTCCATCGGCTGAAGCGCCCGGCTCGTCGCCCCGGCGGTCCGGTAGAGGACGAAGTCGACGCCGGCTTCTCCGCGCTCCATGCGAAGGATATGGCTCGCACCGGCCGCGTGCTCGATCAGCGGCAGGACCACACGCTCCGCGGCGTCGCATATCGGCTCCGCCGTCGCGAGCCCGAGCCGCACCTTCCCCTCGGCCAACTCCTGCAGAAGCGCGTCCCCGACCGCGCCAAAGCGGGGCGCGAGACCAGCCAGCAGCACTGCCGACAGCGCATAGGGGCCGCAGAACAGTTGCGCGCCCATCTCCTCGACGATGTCCGCTGCCTCGGCGAGGCCGAGACCGAGGCCGCCATGGCTCTCGGGCACCATGATGCCGGTCCAGCCCATTTCGGCGGCGAGCCGCCAATGGCTCTCGGCGAAGGCCGTAGAGGCATCCGCATCCTGCACCAGGGCCGCGTTCGGAGCGGCTTCGGCGAGCGTACGCGCCGCGGCGTCGCGCAGCATCTGGTCGGAATAGGCCGTGGAAACGCCCTGTGTCATCGCGGCAGCTCCAGGCCACGTTCGGCAATGATGTTGCGCTGGATTTCGGAGGTGCCGGCCAGGATCGTCTCGGCGCGGGTCCAGAGATAGTCGCGGTGCCACAGCCCCTCGGCCGGCGCCAGCTTCTCCTGAGGCCCGTACTGGAAGGCCGGGCCCATGATGTCCATGGCGAGGTCGAACAGGCGCTGATGCGTCTCGCTCCAGAGCAGCTTCACGGCCGAGCCCTCGACACCAGGCGGCACGCCGTCCTCCGCCTGCTTCAGCATCCGGTCGGCATGGAGCCGCAGGGCATGGGCGTCGCAGAGCAGGCGGGCGATGGCCTCGCGGATCAGTGGATCCTCGATCGCCTTGCGCCCGTCGCGCTGGGTTGTCGCCGCCAGCCGCACCAGATCCTCAAGCTCGGTCTGGAGTCGGACGATGCGCGGGATGAAATAGGTACCACGCTCGAAATTGGCGGCAGCCATGGCGATGCCCCAGCCGGCATTCTCCTCGCCGAGCCGGCAGGAGACCGGCACCTCGACATCGTCGAGGAAGACCTCGCCGTAATCGGCCTCGCCGGTGATCTGGCGGATCGGCCGGACCCGGATACCGGGCAGGCGCATGTCGACGAGGAAGACCGAGATGCCGCGCTGGCGCGGACCCTCGCTCGAGGTCCGCGCGAGCAGGAAGCACCAGTCGCCGAGATGGGAGAAGCTCGTCCAGATCTTCTGGCCGTTGAGGATGTAGACGTCGCCGCGGCGCTCCGCCCGAGTCGTGAGCGAGGCAAGATCGGAGCCTGAGTTCGGCTCGGAATAGCCCTGGCACCAGATCTCCTCATTGCCGAGGAGCTTTGGAATGAAGCGGTCCTTCTGCTCCTGCGAGCCGAAGGCGATCAGGGTCGGACCGACGATGCCGTGGCCGATCAGATTGACCGCGAGCGGCGCTTTCGCGCGGGCATATTCCTGATGGTAGATCGCTTGCCGGCTCAGCGAGAGCGGCCGCCCGCCGACCGCCTCGGACCAGCCAAGGCCGGAGAGGCCGGAACGGCAGACATGGTCCTCCCATTCGCGGCGGAACGCGAGACGCTGCATCTCGGCGGTGCCGTAGCGCGCCCCGGCCAGGCGCGGCAGCTCCTGCGCGAACCAGGCCTTGATCCCGGCGCGGAACGCCTCGTCGGACGGCGCGGCGAGAATGGCTGCCGGCGAAGGGGCAGCCGCCATGGCGGAAAGGCCGTTCATGGAGAGGCTCACCGGCGCCCGCGCTCGATCGCGCTCGCCAGGCCGCTGCCGCGCATCTGCGCGAACTCGGCCGAGACATGCGAAAGCTGGTGGCTATCGAAATGGGCGGACAGGGCATTGCGGAAACCCTGCATGTCCATGGTCCGGTTCAGCGAGCGCTTGATCAGCCGCAGCGCGAAGGGCGGCGCAGCGGCGACCCGCTCCGCCATGGCCTGGACCTCGCTTTCGAGCTCGGCCCGGGCGACGACACGGTTGACCATGCCCGCCGCCAGAGCCTCCTGAGCCGAGAGACGCGCGCCGGTAAAGAGGAACTCCTTGGCCTTTCGCGTCCCCATCACCCAGGGATGAACCAGCACCTCGACGGCGGCCGCACCCATGGAGTGGCAAACGGGATCGGCAAAGAAGGCGTCATCGGCGGCGACGACGAGGTCGCAGAGATTGGCGACCATGAAGCCGCCGGCGATGCAGGCGCCCTGCACCTGCGCGATCGTCGGCTTCGGGCAATCCCAGATCCGCAGCGCATAATCGAAATAGCGCAGCTGCTCGTAGTCCCAGCGTTGCTCGACGGTGAAGCCCTGCCGCTTCGCCTGGGCCTCCTTGAGATCGTGCCCGGCCGAGAAGTGATCGCCCTGGCCGCCGATCACGATGACCCGAACCTCGGCATCGGCCGTGGCGGCGGCGAGCGCCGCATCCATCTCGTCCAGCAGGAGCTGGCTTTCAGCGTTCCGGGCACCCGGCCGCGCATGCAGGATGCGCGCGACCGCCCCCGACACGCTGTACTCGATCTCGCTGAATGCCATGTCGATATTCCATTATATGGATGCTTATTGACAGGATTCGCAGCATATCGGTGGAATTATTTGGGTCAATAGGGAGCATGACAAAAATTGGATCCACTAAGTGGAATAGGAATGTGAACCATCCCGACGGACGGGAGCCAGCGTACAGACCTCGCCCAGGCCGGCATATTTAGGCCCAGCGATCCGACAGAGAGGGCGCAGCCGCTCCGTCACCACCTTCCCGCCATCAATCAGATCGTCACGGACATGGAACCGACGCACACGCCCGACGATGAGCTGCGCACCCTGATCACCGAAGGCGATGACCTGCTCGAAGCCGCACTCGAGCGCCGCCGGGACACACGCCAGGCGCGGCGTCGCAACATCGAGCGACGCCACCAGCTCCAGCCCGAGCAGCTCCGCCTCGCTGACATCGCACGGATGCTCGGCCGCACTGAGATGAACCGGCTGGACCAGCGCCTCGTCGGCGATGTTGACGACGAAATCACCCGCGGCCGCGATGCTCCGCGCCGTATCCTTCAACCCGTCGCCGCGGCGCATGACGCTGATTCCAATCAGCAGCGGCTCCGTCGAGAGATAGGTGAAGGCACTGAACGGAGCCAGATTCACCACACCCTCCGGCGACAGGCTCGTCACCCAGGCGATCGGACGAGGAACGATCAATCCGATCAGGAGCTTGTAGACCTCGTCGACTGACAGGCCCTCGGCGCTTGCATTCATAAAATTCCACCATATGAAATATGATTTCAGATTTCATTCCATGAAGTATTGCAATTGGCAATAAATCGCCATTATCGTTGCGTTCATCTATCCACATTATGGCTTCTTGAACCCCCCCATGATCGAAAATCAGCAGCCCACCGTCGCTGAAGTGCTTGCCGCCGAGCTTCAGGCGGCCGGCGTAGAGCTGATCTTCGGCCAGGGCTCGCCCTCGGCCCTCACTTTGGCGGCCGAGCGGCGCGGCCTGCGACAGATCGGATTCCGGACGGAGAATGCCGGAGCGGCGATGGCGGACGGTTTCGCCCGCGCTTCCGGCCGCCTCGGCTGCATCGCCACCCAGAACGGCGCCGCAGCGGCACTGGTCGCGGCAGGACTGACCGAGTCTTTCAAGGCCTCGGTGCCGGTGCTCGTCCTGGTCCAGGACGTCGAGCGCTCCCATGTCGACCGCAACGCCTTCCAGGAGTTCGACCACGCGGCGCTCTTCGCCTCCTGCACGAAATGGTTCCGCCGCGTCGACGATGGCGCGCGCGCCCTCGAAATGCTGCGCAAGGCGATCCTCATCGCGACCAGCGGCCGGCCAGGGCCGGTGGCGCTCGCCATCCCGGCCGACGTCCTGACCGAGCGGGCGCCCCAACTGCGCGCGCCCCGCTCCGTGCCCGCCGCCTTTCCCGCGCTGCGCCAGCAGCCCGAGCCGGCAGCGATCGCCGAGGCCGCCCGCCTGCTCGCCACTGCCAGGATGCCGATCATCGTCGCCGGCGGCGGGGTCCATAGCTCGGGCGCACAGGCCGAGCTTGCCGGCCTGCAACAGCGCTTCGCGCTCGGCGTCGCGACCACGATCATGGGCAAGGGGGCCGTGAGCGAAGCCGATCCACTTTCTCTCGGCGTGGTCGGCAGCGCGATGGGTCCCGGCAGCCCTTCCCGAGCGATGCGCTCGCTGATCCGCTCGGCCGATGTGGTGATGTTCGTCGGCAACCGGACCAACGACAATGGCACGGCCTCATGGAGCCTGTTTCCGAGCGGCGCGGCCTTCATCCATATCGACGTCGCGGTCGAGGAAACGACGCGGAACTATCCGGCGCTGCCGCTGGTCGGCGACGCCCGCACCACATTGCACGCGCTTAGCCTCGCCATGGCCGGGCTTGTCGATGCCGAAGGCGGCGCGGCGCGCCGCCGGCCGTTGCTCGCGGAGGCCATCGCACAGGCCCGCACAACCACCGCCGAGGAGGTCGCAGCCGTGACGAAGCGGTCCGGCGACCCGTTGCGCCCCGAGCACCTGATGCATGTCCTGCAGGACCGGGCGCCGGCGGAGACCGTCTTCGCCGCCGATGCCAGCTATTCCAGCCTCTGGGTCTCGCAATATCTGCAGGCCCGCGAGCCCGGGAGGCGCTTCCTGTTTCCGCGCGGGCTCGCCGGGATCGGCTGGGGCTACCCGCTGGCGCTCGGCGCGCGCCTCGCCTTGCCTTCCACCCCCGTCGTCGCGGTGGTCGGCGATGGCGGCTTCTCGCATTGCTGGGCGGAGCTGGAATGCGCCGTCCGGCACGGCATCGACGTCAAGCTGATCGTCCTGAACAATGCGGTTCTCGGCTTCCAGCGCCATGCCGAGATGCTGCGCTTCGGCCAGGCGACCGACATCTGCGCGATCACCCGGATCGACCATGCGATGATCGCCCGCGCGGTGGGCTGCGCCAACGCCACCGTCGCCTCGGCAAGCGAGCTCGCAGCCGGGCTCGATGCGATGTTCGCGGCGAAGGGCCCGTTCCTTCTCGATGTCCATGTCGATCCGGATGCCTATCCGCCGATCGCCGGCTTCGCCAGGCTGCAGGCCTCCTGAATGCGCCGGGCCGGGCGCACCAAGCGGGCAGGCCAAAGCGGCGAGGCGGCGAGCCGCCAGTGCCGCAAGCCCGCCTCGCCCTTCGGACGCTCTCGCGCCGTGCCTTCCGCCCATCTTCTCAATGCGCGGGCGGAAGGCTATGTGCTCGACAGGGGTCCGCTCTGACCTATGGTCCGATGAAGAGACCGAATTCGACTGTTCGAGGCCCGTGCCCCGCACTGGGCAGACGGGGAAGCGGAGACCTTCAGCACATGGCGCAGGATGGCGAGAGCACGGCGCGGGAGCCCGCCCAGGGCACCCAGGTCATCGACCGTGCCATTTTCCTGTTGCGCTCGATCGCCCAAAGCGGTGGGTCGGCGCGCCTCACCGATCTGGCGCGCGCCGCCGACCTTGCGACCCCGACCGCCCGGCGCATCCTGAAGCGGCTCGTCGACCATGGCATGGCCGGACAGGATCCCGAGACGCAGCGCTATCATCTGGGCATGCTCGCCTATGAGCTCGGGCTTGCGGCGAGCCACCGGGTCGATGTCGCGGCGCGGCTGAAGCCGTTGATGCAACGGCTGGCCGAGCTCTCCGGAGACACCGCCTATCTGGTGATGCGACAGGATTTCGAGGTCGTCTGCATCGACCGGGTCGAGGGCAACTACCCGATCAAGACACTGACCCTGAAGGTCGGCGACCGCTATCCGCTCGGCATCACCGCCGGCAGCCTCGCTTTGCTCGGCGCACTGCCGAAAGCCGAGGCCGACGCCATCGTCGAGGCCAACCGGACAGCCTATGCCGAGCGCGGCCATCTCACCGTCGAGCAGTTGCGCGACGATCTCGAGAAGACGCGCCAGCGCGGCTATGCGCTGCGTCGCGACGCGATCACCGATGGCAGCATCGGCATCGGCCTCGCGGTCCCCAACGGCTCAGCCCCGCCCTATGCCGCGGTCAGCCTCGCCATGGTGCTGGAGCGCATGACCGAGAGCCGGCGCGAACAGCTGCTAGCAATGATCCGCGGCGAGCTCGCCGCCCTCGCCGGGAACGATCGAACCTAAGCCCGAGGCGAATGGCGAGCCGGCCGGGAGGACGCCGGGTCGACTGCCTTCACCGGCGTCGCACTCTTGCCGAGTTCCCGGTCGGGCGGAGGTCCGGTTGTCGGATCGGGCCTTTCAGCGTGCGCCGACGCCTTCCGGACCTCTGCCGCGAAGAAGCAGCCACAGCGCAACCGGGCATCCCAGCACCGTCGCAAGCAGCCCCGCGGGAAGCGCCCAGGGATAGATGAGGTTGCGTCCCAGCCAGTCGGCGGCGGTCAGCAGCAAGGCGCCCGTGGTCGCAGCGGCGATCATCGTCTGGACGGGCGTACGAAAGCCCGCCAGCACCACAAGCCGCGGGGCAAGCAGGCCGATGAAGCTCAGGGGGCCGACCAGCACGGTCGCGACACCGGTGGCCGCGGCGGCGAGGGTTAGAAGCCCGAGGCGGCCGCGTCCGGCGGGCAGCCCGAGCCCTGCGGCGGTCTCCGGTCCGAGCGGCAGGATGGCGAGCCAGCGCCGCGCGGCCAGCCCGAGCAGCAGCACGGCGGCGGCGCATCCTGCCGCCGTCAGCGCGAGGCTCGGGGTCAGCTGCGCCGTCGATCCCGTCATCCAGCTCAGCAGCGCCATCGCCCGCGCGCCGGCCATGGCGAGCAGCAAGGTCGCCAAACCACCGAACAGGCTGCCGAGCGTCGCACCGGCGAGCAGGACGCGGTCGGCGCCGCCACGACCCAAGCGTCCGGAGAGGGCGGTGCCGGCCAGGATCGCCAGGGCCGCAAGCGCGCCCGCCATTGCCGCCAGCAGCGCAGTGGCTCCATCAGCGGATGGCGCGACGACGGCCAGCAGGGTCACGCCGAGCGCCGCCCCCTGGCTGACGCCGAGCAGTTCCGGGCTCGCCATCATGTTGCCCGTCGTGCGCTGGAGCAGAAGTCCCGCCACCGCGACAAGCGCGCCGGCCGAGATCGCACCGAGCACGCGAGGCCAGCGCCAGCCCAGGAAAGGGCTGTCTGCCGGCGACAACCATTGCCACCCCTGCTCGCCATGCCCTGCGAACAGAGCGAGCGCGGCCATGGCTGCCAACGCAGCCAACAGGCAGGCCAGGATGAGCGCCGGCCGTTGCCCTGGGGCCAGCGGCAGCCCAGCCGCCGGCGAGGACCTCTCTCCCGACGCTCCGAGACGGCGCATCAACCAGAGCAGCAAGGGCAGGCTGAGGATGCTCGATGCCGCGCCGGTCGGTATGAAGCCGAGCCCCGGTACGGATTGCAGGATCTGATCCGTCGCAAAGAGCAGCCCCCCACCGACCAGCGGGCTCCAGACCAGGCGCTGCCGCAATCGCCGGGCCCCCGCCGCGCGGGCGAGATGAGGGGCGATCAGGCCGACGAAGCCGATCACACCCACCGTCGCCGCCACGGCGCCCGCAAGTCCGGCAGCCAGCAGGAAGGTCAGGGTGCGGATCAGGCCGAGCCGCAGGCCCAGCCCCTGCGCGCCTTCGTCCGAGAGGCCGAGCAGCTCGAGCGGGCGGATCAGCAGAGCTGCGAGCAGGAAGCCCGCCGCCAGCCGTGGTGCAAGGTAGAATGCGACCTCCCAACCGGTCTGGTCGAGCGCGCCGGCCTGCCAGAGCAGGATGTCGGTCAGATAGTCGCGATGGAAAATCACGGCGAGCGCGGCCAGGCTCGCCCCGTAGAGGCCGAGGATCAGGCCTGAAAGAACGATTGCGCCGGGTGAGACGCCGCCGCGCAGGGCGAGCGACAGGATCAGGAGCGCGACGAGCGCCGCCCCGGCGAAGGCCGGCACGCCCGGCCCCCAGGCGAGCGCGCCCGGCAGCCAGAGCGTCGCCGCGATCAAGGCGAGTTGCGCGCCGGCGCTGACGCCGAGCACGGTCGGCTCCGCCAGCGGATTGCGCAACACATGCTGGCAGAGCGCGCCGGCTAGCCCGAGCGCGGCCCCCGCCAGCAGCGCGACCGCAGCGCGTGGCATGATGGCGAGCCCGAACACAGCCTGGCGGATATCGCCCTCGGCCGACGCCCGCAGCGCCGGCCACCACAGCTCCACCGGCAAGGTGGCAGCGGCGCGCTGAAGCAGGAGGCCGGCGCCCAGCGCCACTGTGGCAAGCAGCAGCAGCCGCGGCCAGGCGGGATTTCGGATCGCCGTCCCCTCACCCACGAGCACTGCTCTCCAGCACCCGCACCGCCTGTTCGGCGAAATGGAGGGCGGAGCCGAGCCCGCCGAAGGGATAGAAGCCCGAGAGCAGGCCGACGCGCCCGCGCCTCACCGAGGGCAGGCTGCGCCACAGCGCATTGCCGGCAACGGTGCGCGCAAAGCCGCCGCTCGCAGTGGCAAGGTCGATGCAGAGGATCATCGCCTCCGGCTCGCGTGCCAGCGCATCGAGCCCGACCGTCACGGTGCCCACACCGGAGAAGGGTCCGGGATGCGCGTTGCGCAGCCCGAGGCGCTCCAGAACGCCGCCGATCAAGCCGGAGCCGCCATAGAGCGTGATGTTGCGGCCAGTGCGGGCGATCAGACCGACATAGGCAGGCAGCGGTCCGGCGGCGTCGACACGCTGACGCAGTGCAGCGATGCGCTGTTCCGCCTCGGCCACGACCAGCCTGGCCTGAGCCTCCCGCTGCAGCACGCTGCCCAGGCGCCGCAAGGTGCCGGTCGCAAAATCCCACCCGCCTGTACCTTGCGGATACGCCGGCACGCGCTCGACCGGGGCGATCCGCGCCAGCTTGGCGCCATCGATGACCGACCAGGCATCGACCAGGACGAGGTCGGGGCGCAGGGCGAAAAGGCGTTCGAGATTCGGTTCCCAGAACGGCCCGAGATCCGGAACGGCCTCCGGCAAGCGCGGCGATACCATGCGCTCGCGATAATAGCCGGCGTCCGCGACGCCGACCGGCGTCACGCCGAGCGCCAACGCATTCTCCGCGCCGAGCCAGGCGATCGAGGCCACGCGCCGTGGCGCCGCGGCCGATGCGCCGGGCGCGGCAAAGGCGGCCAGGGCTCCCGCCCCGGCTGCCAGCAGGCCGCGTCTCGTCAGCGCGTCAGAAATCGAACCGGACCCGGCCGATCACGGTGCGCCGCTGCCCCTCATAGCAGGCGGTCGCGCTTTCGCAGGTGGCGAAGTACTTCTTGTCGAACAGGTTGGTGGCGTTGACCGCGAAGGTCGCGTTTCGCCACTTGTAGCTGGCGCCGGCATCGACGACCGTCCAGGGATCGATCTTCACCGTGTTGAGCGCGTCGCCGTAGCTCTGGCCGACATAGCGCACGCCGGCACCGAGCCCGAGCCCCTTCAGAACGCCCTGCTGGAAGGTGTAGTTCAGCCAGCCGGAGGCGGTATGCGCCGGCACCAGCATCGGGCGTTTGCCGCGCTGCGCGGCCGTGGCGCCAACCTCGACCTCGACATCGGCAAAGGTGTAGGAGCCTGTGAAATCCAGCCCCTCGGCCAGGCTGACCTTGGCCTCCAGCTCGACGCCCTTGGAGTTCGTCCGCCCGAGTGGCTCGGCACCGTTGGTGGTATAGACGGTGGCATTGGTCTTGGTGAGGTCGAAGAGCGCCGCGGTGAAGAGCGCGTTCCAGCCAGCGGGTTCGAATTTGAGGCCGACCTCGACCTGGCGGCTCTGCGAGGGCTCCATCGTCTGCCCCCTCGCGTCGAGGCCGAGCGTCGGCACGAAGGCCTCGGCATAGGAGACGTAGGGCGCAAGGCCGAAGCTCGTCAGGTAAGTCAGGCCTACACGTCCGGAGAACTGGCCGTCGACCCGCTCGTAGCTGCGACGCGTCAGGCTATCATCCGTCTTGACGTCGATGCGGTCGTAGCGGCCGCCCAGCGTCAGGATCCAGCGATCCCATTTGATCTGGTCCTGAGCATAGATGCCGAACTGGGCAAGCTTCTGATTGTAGATCTGGAACGGCGCGCCAACCAGGCGGGGGTCCGGCATGGCGATGCCATAAACCGGTCTGTTGGGGTTCAGCAGGGTCGATCCCCAGGGCGTCTGCCAGCCGCGGACATCGGCATCGACGAAGTTGTTGTCGAAGCCGAACAGGGCGGTGTGACTGACCGGGCCGGTCCCGAACTTCGCCTCGAGCTGGGTATCGGAGACGAAGGCGCTCATGCTCTCGTCGAAGGTGCGGTTGCGCCGGGCGATCGCCCCGGCCGCCGGCGCCCAATAGCCCTGCGTCGCGTTGAGGAAGGTCTCGGTATGGCCGTAGCGGGCGTTTTGGCGCAGCGTCCACGTCTCGTTGAAGCGGTGCTCGAACTCGTAGCCGACGACCTGCTGATCCTGCTTGAACTTGTCGAAGTTCGGATCCCCCACCGGCAGCCAGCGCCCGCCCGGCGCCCGCGAATAGAGGGCGCTGCCGCCGGAACGGTCCTGCAGCACCTCGGCATAGACGGTGAGCTTGGTGTCCGCCGACGGCCGCCAGGTGAAGGACGGCGCCAGCAGCAGGCGGTCGTCGGCACGCTCGGTCCCGTTAGGGTACTTGAACTGCGTGTTCGAGTCGCGGGCGATGCCGATCACACGGTAGAGCAGCGTCCCGGCGGCATCGACCGGCCCTCCGATGTCGAAGGCTCCCTGCAAGCGGTCATAGCTGCCGCCTTGCAGTTCGACCTGATAATGCGCCTTGTCGCGCGGCCGCTTGCTGACCTTGTTGATGAGGCCGCCGGCATCGCTCTGGCCATAGAGCGACGAGGACGGGCCGCGCAGCACCTCGACACGCTCCAGCGCGTAGGGATCGGTGCGGAAGAAGCTGTAGCTGATCGAGGACTGGCGCAGGCCGTCGCGGAAATCGCTCGACGACTGCGCGTTGAAGCCGCGCATCAGCACCCAGTCATAGCCCTTCGGGTCCGGACCATAGGTCTCGATGACGACGCCGGGAACGTAGCGGAGCACTTCCGTCACGCTGGTCGCGCCCTGGCGCTCCATCTGCGTGCGCCCCACGACCGAGATCGACTGCGGGACCTCGAGGATCGGCGCGTCGGTCTTGGTGCCGGTCGCGGTGCGGTGCGCGATGATCCCGTCCACCGGGCCGCGCGGGTCCTCGCCCTGAACCTCGATGGTGTCGAGTGCCATCGCGCCCTCGACAGCAACGCCACCGCCCCGCGCGGCCGAACCGCCGAGGATTGTCACCGTGTTGGCGTTGGTGAAGCTGTAGCTCAGCCCGGAGCCGGCGAGCAGCCGCGCGAGCGCCTGCTCCGTCGTCATCGAGCCCCGAACGGCCGGCGCCACCGTTCCGGACGCGATCGCCGTGCGATAGGCGAGCTGCACGCCCGACTGGTCGGCCAGCGCCCTCAGGGCGCGATTGAGCGGCTGGCTCGCAATATTGAAATCCTGGGCACGCGTGCTCTGCGCCTGTGCCGGCAGCGTGGCGAGCCCCACCGGCAAAAGACCGAGACCGAGTGCCGTGCCAAGCGTCAGGCTCCGCAACAACCGGCCACGCGCCTGCCGCGAAACATTCCCACCAGCGTCCCTGTCCGTCATCGGAAACCCCAAGCCGTGCAACGAAAGCGGCCCGAAACGGGCCGCGTGGAAGGCCACCGGACAGCCCGGCTGCTGCTTCCTTCACTCGATTGACGGGTGGCGGGCGAAGTTGCCCAAAGAGCTGGAGCGTTTTTTTTGAAAGGTTGCGCGCGTCAGGCGATGATGATCGCCACGCCCGGAATTCGCCGCGCGGTCAACCCTTGCGTCTTGGCGAGCGCCTGGACCGCGGACAACGCTTCCCGTGTCGAGAAGATCGCGCTGACCGGTAGGTCGGATGCTACCGCCGGACCAAGGACGATGCGTTCGGGCACATAGCGCCCGAGTTCGGCGACGGCTGAAGAGAACGGGCGCCCCTCGAAGATCACGCGTCCCGAACGCCAGGCCAGGACGGCGCCACTGTCGACCGCCATGGCCGGCCTCGGCGGCCGGCCGGCGGAATAACTCGTCTGCTCGTCGTCCCGAAGTTCGACACCGCCGCCGTCGCGCAGAGACGCCGCGGTCGCCGCTGCAGGTGCCGAGACATGCGCGCGGCCGTTCGCGACCGTCACGGTCGCCACGCCGTCCACGGCATTGACCGAAAACTGGGCATCGAGCGCGTCGCTGTTCCCGTCGAGCGAAGCAACGCGGAAGGGCACGGAAGCACCCGGCTTCACCTTGAAGACCGCCTCCCCGCCCAGCAACCGGACCAACCGCAGGTCGGGGCGGAAATCGACGGCGATGGCGCTGTCGGTGTTGAGCGTCGCGACGGAGCCATCCGGCAGCGCTACCTCCTTCTGCTCGCCCACCGCCGTGGTGAAATCGGCCTGCCAGAGTCGTTCGAGCCGCGGCATGAGGGCGACGCCTGCCGCTCCGGCGGCCAGCGCCCCGCCGACCACGAAACCGCGCCGGCTGACCGCCGGCCTTGCGCGCACCTCCGCCGCCGGCCGGGCGAGCGCCCCTTCGAGGACCTGCAACTCCTGCCAGAAGCGACGCTCCCGTTCGAAGGCTAGGCCGTGCTCCGGCGCGGCATCGCGCCAGGCCTTGAAGGCGCGCAGATCGGCCTCTCCGGCATCGCCCGACGCCAGCCGCACGATCCAGTCGCGCGCGTCGAGTGCGATCCGGCGGTCTCGGTCGGGGCGTTTGTCGGACTCGTCCATTCAGCCGGCACAGAAAAGCGGTGGCGTGTCGGACGCTCCCGCGCGGAGGCATCCTACCGTAACAGACGCGCGAAGGCGCCGTTTGCCTGAACAGATCGCGAAAATTCAGTCAATGAAATCGTCACGCAGTTCCGCCAGACGCTCCAGCGCTCGCCGGACATGGTAGTAGACGGCGTTGTCGCTCATGCCGAGCAGTTCCGCGATCCGACGATGCGGAATGCGCTCGATACGGTTCATCAGAAAGATCTCCCGCGTTTTCTCGGGCAACTCGTCGAGGGCCGCCCGGACCGCCTGCAGCCGCTCGCGCCCGATCAACGCCCGCTCGGGAGAGACTGCATCGACACTCTCCCAGAGCAGGTCGGAAAGCTCCGCATCGAGTTCGCTGCGGCGCCGCTCCTTGCGCAGATGATCGGTCACGGTGTTGTTCGCGACCTGGATGATGAAGCCGGCGGGGTTGTCGATCGGCCCCTCGATCCGCGCAGCCTCGAGCTTGAACCAGGTGTCCTGGATCAGATCCTCCGCCAGCGCCCGGCTGCCCGTGCGGGCCCGCGCCACGGCTTCGAGCCGCGGCCGCACCTGCACGAATGTGGCCAAGAGCTTTCGAAGAGTGAACCTGTCCATGCCGCGGCGATTATCATGGCCCGCCCGGGGCGAGCGTGCCGGGCGACCTATGCCGCGTAGAAAAACACGCGCAATAACAATGTTTTATATCGATTCCAGACTGAGAAAGCACGCGCTGCCGGGAGCACACGCAGACGCGTTGATTCCGTCAGGCTTTCCAGTGGGATGGGCCTGCGGGAAACGGGTCGGGAGCCTGTGGCGGCCGTATGCGCCGCCACCCCGCTTTGCCCCGGCATGTGGCAGGATGGCCACAATCCGTCGCGCACGTCGCGGCGGCCTGCCTGCGCCTTTTGCCTGATCTCAGGCCGGAACCGCGATCGGACGCTGTGTCTGCGGATGGGCGACGACGCTCATCTCGACGCCGTAGATGCGGGCGAGCTGCGGCGCGGTCATCACGTCTTCGGGCGTTCCCTTGACGATCATCCTGCCGGAATGCAGCGCGACGATCTCGTCGCAGAACCGCGCCGCCATGTTGACGTCGTGCAGCACAACGACGACGCCAAGACCCCGCTCCGAGGACAGCCGGCGTACCAGCGAGAGCACCTCTATCTGGTGGGCAATGTCGAGCGCCGAAGTAGGCTCGTCGAGCAACAGGCATTCGGCATCCTGGGCGACCAGCATGGCAAGCCAGACGCGCTGGCGTTCGCCGCCCGAGAGGCTGTCGACGAGCCGATCGGCGAAGGCTTCGACGTCGGTGAGCGCCATCGCCTCGGCGACCTTCTCGCGGTCCTTGGCACCGAAGCGGCCGAGCGCGCCATGCCAGGGATAGCGGCCGAGGGCGACGAGCTCCTTGACCAGCAGGCCCGAAGAAGGCGGCGTCTGCTGCGGCAGATAGGCGACCTTGCGGGCGAAGGCGCGACCGCTCCAGGCATCGAGCGCCTTGCCTTCGAAGCGGATCGAGCCGGACGAGACCGTCTGCTGGCGGGCGAGCAGCTTCAGCAGCGTCGACTTGCCCGAACCATTGTGACCGATCAGCCCGGTCACGCGCCGCGCCGGAAGCGACAAGGTCAGCGGCTCCAGAAGCACACGGCCGGGAACACCGAAGCTCACAGAATCGAGCTCGAAGAGCTCGCCGTCATCGCCGGCAAGCAGGCCTGCTCCGGCCATGGAGAGAATCTTCGTCGCCATGGTGCCGTCGCGGGACTGGGACGCGGAAGCCTTGTTCTCCATGATCGAACTTGCCCTCGGTATCGTCGGTTTTCGGCCGCTGCCGCCTCGCCCTACACCGCCGCGGCCCGTGGCGAAAGTGGGCTCGCGCCGCTTCGGAAGCTCGCACCGTCGAAGGCCGCTCCCCTCCGCAGGGGGCGGCCGGCCCCAATTCCGCCCCTCGCACGTCTCGTCGCATTGCCCTATCAGGAGGCCGTCGCGCCGCTTGTGGTGCCGATCGGTGGCCTCTTCCGAATCCGGTCGCCGAACCGCGAAGGACGTCGGAATGGCCGAAGCAGCCAGGCTGCATGCGCAGGCGCGCGTCGAACTCGGCGACGCGCCGGCGATGCTTCGACAACTCTGCGATCACTTCACCGAACACGGCACCGTGACGCGGCAGGGCGATGGTGCTCGCCTCGAAGGCCCCTATGGCACGGTCGAGGTCGCGATCGAGGGCGGCGCGCTGCGCCTTTCCGCGGTCAGCCCGAACGAGACCTACCTTTTCGTCGTCAAATCCTACCTGGCCGAACATCTGTTCGAATTCGCGAAGGGAGAGCCCTTCGGCCTGAACTGGCAGGGCGACGCTCCCACCCCGGCGCAGATTCCCTATTTCCGCGAAGCCGTGGTGCGCGGCGCACATACGCTGACGCCGGCAATGCGGCGCGTGATCCTCGCCTGCCAGGATACAGCCCATTTCGAGAGCGGCGGCCTGCATGTCCGCATCCTGATTCCACCGGCGGGCCGCGAGCCGATCTGGCCGCGCGTCGGCGCCGACAGCCGCATCATCTGGCCGATGGCGCAGGACGAGTTGGTGCGCCGGGTCTATACGATCCGCTCGATCGATCATGCCCGTAAGGAGCTGGCCGTCGACGTCGTGCTGCACGAAGATTCCCCGGGTTCGGTCTGGGCGCGCAATGCGAGGCCCGGCGACCGCGTCGGCCTGCTGGGTCCGGGTGGAGGCGATGTCATCCCCGCCGACTGGTATCTGCTCTGCGGCGACGAGACCGCGCTGCCGGCAATCGCCCGCATCGCCGCCTCGCTGCCGACGACCGCTCGCGCCACGATCGTGATCGAGGTCGCCGATCGCGCCGAGGAGCAGGACATCCGCTCCGACGCCGCGATCGCGATCACCTGGCTGCATCGAGACGGCGCCCCGGCAGGCTCGACCGACCTGCTGTCGAAGGCCGTGCGCGCGATCGGCAGGCCGGATGTCGGCAGCCTTTTCGTTTTCGCCGGCTGCGAACAGAGGGCTGCGCGCGACATCCGCAAGCATCTGCGCAGCGAGTGGAAACTGGCGAAGGACTGCTGTCTCGTCGCTGCATATTGGCGCCATGGCCACACCGAGGTGCGCGATCACGGCGAGTAAGGCGCTCGGCACGAGAGTCTCGCCCCAACCGCATCGGCTAGAGGACGATACGGGGCCCTACGCTGCCATGCGGTCGCGGTCGGATTTACGGGGTGTGCCCGAAGCTGCGGGAACGAGGACCGGAGCGGCCTCTGCCTCGGCCTGCGGATCGAGGTCGAGTGCGATCACGATGAGCGTCAGGACCACGACGGGCACGCCGATCAGCGCTGCATAGAACGCGACGTCGATGCCGAACTGCATGCTTCCGAGGAGGATGGCGAGCGTGACGTTCAGCATCGTCCAGGGCAGCTGCTCGGCGGTGAAGAAGCTCCCATAGAGAAAGCCGAGCAGCCTCACGCCCGCCGTGCGCGGCAGCACGACCAAGACGATCCAGGCAGCGAACGCCCAGAAGGCGCCGGCCTGCCCGGCATAGAGCCAGCCGAAGACTGGCGCGATCGCGCTCGTCAGAGTGAGCGCGAAGGCATTGCGCTGCCTTGCGGTCCGCATGGTCGCCTCATCGGTCATGGGAAGCCTCCAATCTGTCGTCATCGAGGAAGATGCGCTCGGCCGCGCCGTCGAGGTCGTCGTACTGACCCGAGCGAAGGGTCCACAGGAACGCCACGACGCCGAGGGCGCCGAGCGTCAATGCGATGGGGATGAGGAAGAGGAGCGGGCTCATCCTGCCGCTCCGAGCCGGGGCGGCCGGGCCCGCAACGCGTTCATGGTCACGAGGATCGAGCTGATCGACATGGCGGCCGCCGCAATCAGCGGCGAAACGAGGCCCAGCACCGCGACCGGGATCAGTGCAAGGTTGTAGACTGCAGCGAAGCCGAGATTCTGCCGGACGATGCCCGCCGCCTTCACCGCCGTGCGATGCGCCACAACGACAGAGGACAAGGCTTCGGCGGGCAGCACGAAATCAGCCGCGACCTGGGTCGCGGGCACGCCATGTCCGAAGCTCGCCGAGACATGAGCGGCGGCCAGCGCCGGTGCATCGTTCAGACCATCGCCGATCATCAACGGCTTGCCGCCATCCGCCTTCCAGCCGGACAGGAGCGCAGCCTTCTGCGCAGGCTTCAGCGCGGCCCGGTGGTCGGCGATTCCGAGGCTGGTCGCGCAGCTCTCGACCGCCGGCAGGCGATCGCCGGACAGGATGCTGAGTTCGACTCCGGCTCTCCGGAAATGGTCCACCGTCTCCCATGCGTCGGAGCGGATGCCGTCGGCGAGGGCGAAGCGCTGCGGCGGCAGCGCCTCCGCCGAGACCCAGACTTCGCTCGCCGCATCGCGTCCTTCCCCGGGGACACCGCAGAAGGCGGCGCTTCCAAGTCGCGCGGGCCTGCCATCGACGAGGCCGCTGATCCCCGCTCCCGGCGTTTCCGAGACATCCTCGGCCGCGGCGCCCCTGCCAAGTCGGCGCGTCAGCGCGCGCGAGAACGGATGCCGGCTGGCACTGGCCAGCGCCGCGGCCAGGCGCAGCGCCACCGGATTCGACGGCATATCGACCAACTCGGCGCGGCCATCGGTCAGGGTCCCGGTCTTGTCGAAGACGACGCGGTCGATCGCGGCCAGCCGGTCGAGCGCTTCGCCCGATCGGACCAGGATGCCGCGCCTGAGCAGTCCGCCGATGGCATTGACCTGCACGGCCGGCACGGCGAGGCCGATGGCGCAGGGACAGGCGATGATCAGCACGGTGACCGCGTAGAGCAGCGCCGTCGGCAGGTCTGCGCCGCCGAGGAACCACCATCCAGACAGCGTCAGCAAGGCAATGGCGTGGACCAGCGGCGTCCAGACGCGCACCAGCCGGTCCGCCAGCGTGGCGGCGCGGCCCTTCTGCAGCTGCGCCTGCTCCACCAGACGCAGGATCTCGGAGAGATGGCTTTGCGCGACCGTTTTCTCGGCACGGAGGTGGAGGATGTCAGGGCCATTGAGATAGCCGGCGAGCACCTCATCCCCGGGGTTGATCAATTCGGGCAGCGTTTCGCCAGTCACCGCCGACCGGTCGAGCATCGTTTGCCCGCTCGTGACGCGACCATCGACCGGAACCGTCTCGCCCGGCGCCACGATGACCTGCATGCCGGGCTCGACCGCCGAGGCCGGGACGATCTCGGTGCGGCCATCGCCAAGCAACACGGTGGCGTGCTCGGCCCGCATCATGGCGAGGCGCTCGATCGCCTCACGCGAGCGGGCGCGCACGCGGAAATCGAGATAGCGCCCGACGAGCAGGACGAAGAGCAGCATGGTCGCGCTGTCGAAATAGACGTGCGCGCCGTGCCGCATGAGCTCCATCATGCTGATCGCGGTCGCCAGGATCAGCGCGGCGGCGATCGGCACGTCGATATTGGTCCGCCCTGCCCTGAGCGCACCGAAGGCGGAGCGGAAGAAGGGACGTCCGGCGATAGCCAGCGCCGAAACAGCGACGAGCGCCGAGAGCCAGTTGAAGAAGGCCTGGGTGCTCGCCGGCATGTCCTGCGCCTGGCCGGCCCAGACCGCCCAGGCGAGCATCATGACATTCGAGGAAGCGAAGCCCGCAATGGCGAGGCAGCGCAGCAGCTCGCGGCCGGTCCGGTCCTGAGAGGCTCCGATCGAGCCGGCATCATAAGGCGCGATCGCGTAGCCGAGGCCGCGAACCGTCTCGCCGATCACCTCGGCATGATCGGGACCGCCGACCCATTCCACCGAAAGCCGCCGCAAGGTCAGGTTGACCCGCGCCCGGGTGACCGCGGGATCCTTCGCCAGACGCGTCTCGATCTTTCTGATGCAGTTGGCGCAATGCACGCCTTCGACGAGGAGCTCCAATTGCTGCGCGCGGCCCGACGCCGGCGCGACGAACGCCGAGAGGAGCGCGGGCGGCAGCGAAGCCGGCAAGGCAGAGGCTGTGATGTTCGGCCCGGTGGTCATGGCCGAACATGCACCTCGTCGATGACTGTGAGGGCCTTCCCGTCGCGCTCGACCCTGACCCTGACGAACCAGCGCCCCGCCAGCGGGACGACGAGATCCGTGAGGTATTCACCAGCGGGCTGCCGGACGAACCGAACGGTCAGGATCTGCGGGAAGCGCGTCATCCGCTCGGCGGTCGCGCGAACCTCGTCGGCGACGAGCGCCTGCCCATCGGCATCGCGAAGCTGCAGCGTCAGCCTGCCACTGAGTCCCTGCCCCTGCTCGAAGGCCATCGCAGCTGTCCAGCCGAGACGCCGCGCCGTGTCGCGCTGCGCTGCGAGCTCCTCCTCGTTCAATCCGATGCTGTAGGCATCGTCCGTCACCACGCCGGTGAAGCTCCGGTTCGCCAGGGTCACGAACCAGACTTCGAGCGCGGCGAGGCAGACGAAGAACAGGATGAAGCAGCCGGGTATCCAGAGGTCCTTCCGGCGGGCCGCAGCCGTGTTACCGCTCATCGCGCCGGCCCCCAGAAATAGGTCTCGACTTCGCCGAGGGTTGCACCGCTCTCGGCGTCGCTGACGATGACGCGGATGTTGGCGCGCCCCTTGGGCGCCTGTCCGGGCGCAGCCGTGATGAAGAGGCGGTCGCTGATCCGGCGGTTGCCGGGCATGGCAAGCGCGACGGTTTCCTGGCCAGTCTCCTCGGTCGCGAAGCGCAAGCTCGCGCCGTCCAATCCCTCCGCACGGATCACGACACGGTCGAGATGCGGCAGACGATGGGCGAGCCGGAAACTGAAATCGTTGCGGACCGAGCCGTCCGAGAGCTGGACGAAGGGCTGGCCGCGTTGCGGCTCGACATCGAGCAGCACGCTTTCCATCCGCGTGATGCCGACTGCCATCGAGCCGAAAGCCAGCAGGCACAGCACCGCATAGAGCAAGGTCTTGGGCCTAACGATCTGCACCTTAGCCTGCGTGAAGGAGCCGGCGCGGTCGGAGCCCTCGACGTCGAAGCGAATGAGCCCGGTGGGGCGGTCGATCCTGGTCATCACCTCGTGGCAGGCGTCGACGCAGAGGCCGCAGCCGATGCAGCCCATCTGCAGGCCGTCGCGAATGTCGACGCCCGTCGGGCAGACATTGACGCAGCGCATGCAGTCGATGCAGTCGCCGCGCCCCGTATCGAAGGAGCTGGCCTCCCGGATCAGAGCGGTGAGGTCGCTGAGCTCCGGGCGCAGCGGCTCGCGCTTCTTGCCGCGCGGCTCGCCGCGCCAGCGCTGATAGGTGACGACGAGGCTCTCCTTGTCGAGCAGCGCCGCCTGGAAGCGCGGCCACGGGCACATGTGCAGGCAGATGCGCTCCTTGGCATAGGCGGCGAACAGCCAGGTGGTGAGCGACAGGATGCCGATCGCGAGGTAGGCGCCGAGCGGCGCCGTGCCGGTCACCAGCGCCAGCGGAAAGCTCGGCGCGTCGTTGAAGAATGCGGCGAAGCCGAACGCCGTCAGCACCGCCAGGGCGATCTGCGCAACCGGCTTGGCGATGCTCGACAGCAGCGTGCCCTTGCCGAAGAGCCGCTCGCAGAAGCGCTCGACCGTGAAAAACAGGTCGGTCCAGACCGTCTGCGGGCAGGTGAAGCCGCACCAGACGCGACCCGCCACGGCCGTGGCGCCGAACAGGCCGAAGGCGCCGAGCACCAGAGCCCCGACCGCTATCGGCAGGTCCTGTGGCCAGAATTCGAGCCCGAAGACGAAGAGCCGCCTGCCGGGCAGATCGAACAATACGGCCTGATCCGGCAGCGACGGGCCGCGATCCCAGCGGATCCACGGCGTGATGAAGTAGAAGGCCAGCAGCGCCCAGGCGATCGCCGTCTTGATCGTGCGGTAACGACCACGCACCGTCTGCGGGATCGGCAACCGCGCCGGCCGGCGCTGGGATACCGTGTCGATGACGGTCATGGTCGCCATCACTTTTCCCCGCCGCCGAGGGTGTGGACATAGACGGTGAGCATCCGGATGGTCGCCTCGTCGAGGCGGCTCTGCCAGGCCGGCATCTGCCCCATCTTCGGATTGGCGATCTGGCGGATGACCGCCTCGCGGCTGCTGCCGTAGAGCCAGATCGCATCGTCGAGACGGGGAGCCCCGGCATCGCGGCTCCCCTCGCCCTTCGCGCCGTGGCAGGCGGCGCAATTGGTCTCGTAGAGCGCGGCGCCGGGCAGGCTCGCCCGGCTGGCGTCGCGGGAACGATCCGACAGGCTCAGCACGAAATCGGCGGTCGCCGCGATCTCCTGCGGCTTCAGAATCTCGCCGAAGGCCGGCATCGCGCTGAGGCGCGTCTCGTCGCCGCCGTCGCGAACGCCGTGGCGGATCGTGGCGTGGATGTCGGTGACTTTGCCGCCCCAGAGCCAGTCATCATCGATCAGCGACGGGAACTGGCCGATCTGCCCGCCCGCGCCGACGCCATGACAGCCGGCGCAGTTCTCGTTGAAGGCGGCCTGACCGCCGGCGACCGCGAAGCGGCGCAGCTCCTCATTGGCCTCGATCTTCTCGAGCGGGGTGGCGAGGATTTGCGTGCGCCAGCTGGACTGCTGGTCGCGCGCACGATCCGTCGCCTGGCCGAGTTCCTTGGCGCTCGACCAGCCGAGAAGCCCGCGCGCATAGTCCTTCGTCGTCGCGAAGGACGGGTAGAGCACGAGATAGCCGATCGAGAAGACCCAGGTGACCACGAAGGTGATCAGCCACCAGTTCGGGATCGGGGTCCGGAGTTCCTTGATGCCGTCCCATTCATGGCCGGTGGTGAGCTGGCCGGTCAGCGGGTCGCGTTCCTGCTCGCTCATTGCTCGCCCCCCTTTCCTTCAAACGGAATCCGGGCATGGCGCTCCATGCGGGCCCGGGCGGAGGGGCGGTACGAGAGCCACACGATGGCGACGAAGAAGAGCGTGGCGACGACGAGCCAGGCATTGAGCAGCAGGCTGATCAGGGACTGGGACATGGGCTATTCCTTCTTCCCGTCGACGCGGACCTTCGAGAAGTCGACCATCGTGCCGAGCACCTGCAGGTAGGCGATCAGCGCATCCATCTCGGTGATGCGCCCGGGCTGGCCGTCGAAATCGCCGATCCTTGCGCCGGGGTAGCGAGCGAGCAGCGCCTCGGTCTTCTCGCCCGTGGCCTGCGCGCGGACATCGTCGGCGGCGCTCAGGATCGCGACGCCGTCATAGGGCACGCCGACCTTGCTCAGCGCCTGCAAATGCTCGCCGATATCGTCGAACTTCAGCTCGCGCTGCTGCAGGAACGGGTAAGCCGGCATGATCGACACCGGCACGACGTCGCGCGGGTTGATCATGTGCGCGACATGCCAGGCGTTCGAATACTTGCCGCCGAGGCGCGCGAGGTCCGGACCGGTCCGCTTCGACCCCCAGAGGAAGGGGTGGTCGTACATGCTCTCGGCGGCGATCGAGTAATGCCCGTAGCGCTCGACCTCATCACGGAACGGCCGCACCTGCTGGCTGTGGCAGGTGTAGCAGCCCTCCCTGGTGTAGATGTTCCGGCCAATCTGCTCGAGCGGCGTATAGGGGCGCACGCCCTCGACTGGCTTGATCGTCTCGTCGAGACGAAACAGGGGCACGACCTCCACCAGGCCGCCGATCGCGACGACCAGGAAGCTCAGGACGAACAGCAGCAGCGTCGAGCGTTCGATCGTCCCGTGATTGACGCGTTCTTCGGATGATTTCGCCATGGCGATACAATGCCTCTCGGCTCGAATTCGTTGAGGGGACTAGCCCTTGGAAGCAAAGGCGGCCTGGAGCGCCGGATCGGTCCCGCTCAGCTCCGGCGGCGCGGGCTCCTTTCGCCCTGCCCTGGAGGAGCGGATGGTCATGAAGACGTTGAGCGTCATCAGCACCGCGCCGATCAGGTAGAGCAGCCCGCCCAGCGCGCGCACGAGATAGTAGGGGTGCAGCATCGCGACGCTGTCGGCGAAGGAGTACTGGAGGAAGCCGAACTGGTCGTAGGCCCGCCACATCAGGCCCTGGGCGATGCCCGCCACCCACATCGCGGTGATGTAGAGAACGATGGCGATCGTCGCGATCCAGAAGTGCCATTCGACGAGGCGATGTGACCAGAGCGGCGCGCGCCAGAGCCGCGGCACGAGATAGTAGATCGCGCCGAAGACCATGAAGGCGACCCAGCCGAGCGCACCCGAATGCACGTGGCCGACGGTCCAGTCGGTGTAGTGGCTGAGCGCGTTGACCGCCTTGATCGACATCAGCGGCCCCTCGAAGGTCGCCATGCCGTAGAAGGCGACGGCGACGACGAGGAAGCGCAGGATCGGGTCGGTGCGCAGCTTTCCCCAGGCGCCCGACAGGGTCATGATCCCGTTGATCATGCCGCCCCAGGACGGGATCCAGAGCATGATCGAGAAGGCGGCGCCGAGCGTCTGCGCCCAGTCCGGCAGCGCGCTGTAGTGGAGATGGTGCGGGCCGGCCCAGATATAGAGGAAGATCAGCGCCCAGAAATGGACGATGGAGAGCCGGTAGGAATAGATCGGGCGCTCGGCCTGCTTGGGGACGAAATAGTACATCATCCCGATGAAGCCGGCCGTCAGGAAGAAGCCGATCATGTTGTGGCCGTACCACCACTGGATCAGCGCATCCTGGACGCCCGCGAACTGCGAGTAGCTCTTCGTCCCGACGAAGGAGACCGGCATCGCCAGATTGTTGACGATGTGCAGGACCGCGACCGTGATGATGAAGGCGAGATAGAACCAGTTCGCCACGTAGATGTGGGGCTCGCGGCGGCGGGCCAGCGTGCCGGTATAGATCGCGAGATAGACCAGCCAGACCGCCAGGAGCAGCAGGTCGGCATACCATTCCGGCTCGGCGTATTCCTTGCTCTGGGTGATACCGAGCGGGTAGCCGGTCATCGCCAGGATCAGGAAGAGCTGGTAGCCGAAAAAGACCAGCATGGAGAGCTGGCGCCCGCCCCATAGCCCGACATGGCAGGTCCGCTGGACCACATAGAGCGACGTCGCGAAGAGCGCGTTGCCGGCGAAGGCTAGCACGACACCCGAGACATGAATCGGCCGCAAGCGCCCGAAGGTGGCGTATTCCGAGAAGTTCAGCGACGGGAAGGTCAACTGGAGCGCGATGAAGAGCCCCGCAGCGAGGCCGACGAGCGCCCAGACGATGGTGGCCAGCACGAACCAGCGGACGATCTGCTCGTCATAGCCGGGAATGGGCTCGTGCAGCCCTTCCTGAATTGTCGTCGCACCCATTTCTGAACCCATCCCCGCCTGCACGCCGTGACGCGATCTCGGCCAGATAATTGTATGGCCTATGCGCATACATATCGATATGCTTACGAACCAGACAAATCCAGCCATCAGCCGCCAAAACGGCTTTGGTGCGACGAAAAGCGCAATCACGGGACCGGAAACAGTGGGAAAATGACGCAGACCTGCGACAATATGTATGGGCGCGAGCCAGAGAAAAAGACATTCCGACCGCACGGATCGACGGCATTCTCGCTCGCGCCCCTGCGCCCAAGGTTTGCAGGCCGCCTGGAAGCCACAAGCACGGGTTCCGGCGGCCCTCGCATCGCCGCCCCGTCATCGACCTGCAATGGTGCCCGTCATGGCGCCTGACGGCGCGACCCGCGCGAAGGATGGCGATCTTCTGCTGCTGACGGCGGCGGCCGGATGCGCCATGTCGCTCGTCGACACGAACATCGTCGCGCTGGCGATCCCGGCCATCGCCCGAGGGCTGCGCACCGGCGCCGCCGACACCCAGTGGGTCATCAGCGCCTTCTTCCTGAGCTTCGCGGCAATGCTGCTGCCGGCAGGTGCGATCGCCGACCGGCTCGGGCGCCGCCGGATATTCCTCTGCGGCCTGGCCGGGCTCGCCGCGGCTTCCTTGTCCGGCGGCCTCGCCTCGACGGTCGTCTGGCTGCATCTCAGCCGCGGAGCGCAAGGGGCCGCGACCGCCTTCGTTCTGGCGCCTGCGCTCGCGATCATCGGGCATCGCTTCCATGCGGGCGCCGAGCAGAACCGCGCCTGGGCGATCTGGGGCGGCGTGATGGGCGCGACCATGGTCGTCGCCCCCATCGCCGGCGGGATCATCGTCGAATCGCTCGGCTGGCGCTGGGCCTTCTTCATCAACCTGCCGATCTGCGCCCTGCTCGCGGCCGCGACGCTCGCCTATGCGGAGGAGTCGCGAGATCCGACGCGAGGGCGGCTCGATCCCGTCGGCATCCTCCTCTTCGCCGGAGCGATGCTCGGCCTCACCTCAGGGTTGATCACCGGCCAGGCGCAGGGCTGGGCCAGCACGGCGACGCTTGCCGGCTTCGCTCTGGGCGCCGCCTCGCTGGTCGGCTTCGTGATCGCGGAGCGGGTGCAGGCGCATGCGATGCTCGACCTGCAACTGTTCAAGAGCCGGCAATTCATCGGCGCGGTCTGGGCGATGTTCGCCTATGCCGCGACCGCCCAGGTCATGGCCTCGCTGTTCCCGATCTTCCTGCAGCACGGCGGCAGGCTTTCCGCGACGGCGACGGGATTCGCGATGCTGCCCTTTGCCTTCGCGATGCTGGCCTTTCCCTATCTCGGCGGCATGCTCGGCCGCCGGCTGACATCGCCTTCGATCCTCGCGCTCGGGCTCGCGGTCGTAGCCATGGGCAATGCGGTCGCAGCATGGGGCGCTGTCCCCGGCAACTGGCCCGTCCTTCTCCCCGCCATGTTCGTCATCGGCGCCGGCGCCGGGCTGCTGAACGGAGAAACGCAGAAGGCGATCATGATGACGATCCCGCGCGAACGGGTCGGCATGGCATCCGGCATCAGCACCACGGCGCGCTTCTCGGGGATTCTGATCGGCTTCGTCGCCTTGAATGCTGTGCTGGCAAGTGGCATTCGCGCCGCCGCCATCGGTGCGGAATGCCTTGCACCCGCCACCTGCGGCGCCGGCCGCGGCTATGTCGACGCCGTCATCGCCGGCGACTTTTCAGCGGCCGTCGCCGGGACGCCCGTCCTCGACATGGCCCTCGCCTGGACGCAGGCGCGCCAGCTCTACGCAAGCGGAGCCTCCGCATCGCTCCTCGCCGCCGCATTGCTGGCGGCGCTCTCCGCCGGCCTGGTCTGGTGGCTGATGCGGCCACGGCGCTCCGGGGCATGAAGAATCGCCGGCACAGATCGACCGACGGCCCCGCTTGACCTTCCCACTATGGCAAGCCTTAGGCCCAGCCCGTTTCACGAGACAAGACCCGCGGATCGGAGAACCTCCGCAGACCAGCGGGCACGGAGCAGACCCAGAATGCAGCATCAAACCAAGCTGAGCCGGCAGGAGGCGCTGGCCTCCTATTTCGGCGCGTTCGCCTTCATCACGGCGATGGTCGCGACGGCCGAATTCTTCGGCGACCGCGAGATCGTGCTTCCGGAAATCGCTGCGATGGCCGTGGCGATCTGGGCCTTCCGCGAGCAGAGCTGGATGCAGCAGCCCGAGAAGATCTTCCTCTGGCCCTCGATCACCGCGCTGATGGGCTTCGGCATCAACCTGCTCGCCCTGCCCTATACGGCCAAGCTCGCGCTTATTCTGGTCGGCATGCTCGGCCTCTTTGCGCTGCTCCGCTACAGCCTCGCCCCGGCACTCGCGACGGGTTTCCTGCCGATCGTCACCAACGCGACGGAATTCTCGTTCCTCACCTCGATCGGCGTCACGACGCTCGTGCTCATGCTCGTTGTGATGCTCTTCGGCCTGCGCAAGGACGCGCCGCGCACCGCCCCGCTCTCGCATCGCGCCATGCTGGCCTATCTCGCGATCATCGCCGCTTGCATGGCGATCGCATCGGCGGCCGGCTATCCGCACCTGGCCGTGCTGCCGCCGGTTGCCGTCGTGGTCTACGAGTCGCTGCACATGAAAATGTACTCGGCGAAAATGGCCCTGAAGCAGACGGCCGTCCTCACCCTCTCGGCCGCCATCGGCGTGGCGCTGTTCCTGGCGATCGATTCCTGGACGCTCGTCACCGTGCTCGACCTGCTGCTGATGGCCGCCCTGCTCCGGCTGTTCGGCATGCGGGTGCCGGCGGTCTATGCCTTTCCCTTCCTGGCCTTCGTCTTCCCGGCTGCTGCGGTTCCCGCGCTTCCTGTCGCTGCGCTGATCGTCTCGGCCGTGTCGTTCTCCCTGGTGCTGGCCTATCGGCACTGGCTCGCGGAGCCGCAGCGCGCGGCCATGCCTGCCGAATGAGCCAAGCGTAGCGAGGTCGCGGCCCAATTCCCGGCGCAGCTCTCTTTCACCGGCGAGCCATACATCATAACGTAAATGCAGGCCGGCAAGGCATACAATAACGAGGGCGAGATGTGGCGGCCAAGACTGATCGAAAGCGCCCGGATGAAGTATCTCGGCATCGTCGAGGCGCTCGAGGCCGATATTCGCTCCGCCCGCGTCGCCCGGGGCGACAGGCTGCCGCCGCAGCGGGCCATCGCCGAAGCGCTCGGCGTCGACCTGACCACGGTGACGCGGGCCTTCAACGAAGCGCGCCGGCGCGGGCTGGTCGAGGCGCAGGCCGGCCGCGGCACGTTCATCAGCGAGAAGCTCGACGGCAGCGCGGCGCCTGAGCGCGCCCAGCCCTTGCTCGATCTCAGCATGAACATCCCGCCGCAGCCCGCGGCCGTCGATTTCCGCAAGATCGTCCCTGGCGGCATCGCCGGCGTTCTGGCGAGCCCGCGCGGCCTGCTGAGCCTCCATTACCAGGAGAGCACCGGCGCCGAGGCCGACCGGCAGATCGCCGCGAACCGGCTGGCGCATTGGATCGAAGGCGCTACGGCCGACCGCGTCGTGATCGCCGGCGGCGCGCAGAGCGCGCTCTTTGCCCTGTGTGACCTCCTGCTCACGCGCGGCGACATGATCGCGGCCGGCGCGATGACCTATCCCGGGCTCAAGGCGGTCGCCTTCCAGAAGGGGCTCGTGCTCGAACCGCTGGAGATGGACGACAAGGGCATCATCCCCGACGCCTTCGAAAGGGCCTGCCGGGACCGAGCGCCAAAAGCCCTCTACGTCATTCCCAGCATCGACAATCCGACGACCGCGACGCTGCCGGAGGATCGCAGGCGGGCCCTGGCCGCGATCGCGCGCAAGCACGACGTCACCATCATCGAGGATGATCCCTATGCGCCGCTGAGGGCGGAACGCGCGCCCGCCCTGGCGGAGCTGGCGCCCGACATCACCTGGCACCTCGCGACGCTCTCGAAATGCGCGACCCCGGCCTTGCGGGTCGCCTATGTCGTCGCGCCCAGCGCCAAGAAGGCGCTGCGTCTGGCGGGCGTCCTGCGGGCGACGATCCTGATGGCGCCGCCGCTGATGTCGGCGCTCGCCAGCCGCTGGATCGCCGATGGCATGCTCGATGACATCACGCAGGCCATCCGCACCGAGAACGCGCAGCGCCAGAAGCTCGCGGCCTCCATCCTGGGCGATGTCGCATTCGCCGCCGACCCCCAGGGGCATCATCTCTGGCTGCGCCTGCCTGAGCATTGGCGTGCGTCCGACTTCGCCGAGCATGCCGACCGCGCCGGCGTCTCGATCGTGCCGAGCTCGGCCTTCGCCGTCACCGCCCATCCGATCGAGGCCGTCAGGATATCGCTGGGCGTCGCGCCGGATCGGGGCGCTCTCGAGGATGGCCTGACATTGCTCGCGGGCCTGATCGGCCAGCCCCCGCTCGGCTCGAAAGCCGTCGTGTAGCCTTCGAGGACCGGTCGCTCCGGCTCGCCAGATCAGAGATCAGGCACGCGGGATAGCTTACGGCGATGACTGCCCCAGCCCCGCCAGGACGGTGATCTGGCGCAGCAATGGCGAGGTGTCGTTCTTGCGGTAGCTGACGATGATCGGGCTGGAGAATGCCTCGTCGAGCTCGAGGAAATGGACGTCGTCGCGGCCGAAGCGCCGCACCGAGGCCGGGACGACGCAGATCCCGACCCCCGAAGCCACCAGGCCGAGCGCCGTCTGCACATCGCGCACCTCCATGCCGATGCGCGGCGTGACCCCGGCCTCGCGATAGAAGGCCAGGACCTGGTCGGCATAGCTCGGCCGGGGCGCCTTCGGGTACAGGATCAGCGGCTCCGCCTCGAGATCGGCCAGTTTCGGCTTGCTGCCCTGCTTCAACAGCGCATGGGTCGCGCCGACCGCGACGCAAAGCCCCTCCTCGCGCAACACGGCGCGCACCAGCGCGTCGTCGTCGAAGCGCAGGCGCCCGAAGCCGACATCGATGCGCCCATCCTTCAGCGCCGAGATCTGCTCCAGCGTCGTCATCTCGAGAAGCTGCACCTCGACATCCGGCACCTGGATGCGGAAGTCGCGGATCAGCTCCGGCAGCGTGTCGTAGAGCGTCGAGGCGACGAAGCCGATATTGAACTGCAGCACCATGCGCTTGCCGATGCGCGTCGTCATCGACCGCATTTCCTCGACGCGCTGCAGCACCTGCAGTCCCTGGTCGAAGAGGTAGCGCCCGGCCTCGGTCATCGTGATCGGCCGGCCGCGATCGAGCAGCCGTACGCCGAGCTCCTCTTCCAGCTGCTGGATCTGCCGGCTCAGCGGTGGCTGGGCGATGTTGAGCTTTTCGGCGGCCCGGCTGAACGAGCCCTCCGCCGCAACGGTGGTGAAATAGCGCAGATGGCGCAGATCCATCGCTGCCTGCTCCTGCTTCCTGCCTCCTCGATTATGCAGCTGCCTGCATTCCCGAAGGCCCGGCCTGACGGTTGTCGAACGCTCTGGGCCAAACGCCCCGGTTTGCGCGCCGACTTTTGCGCCAGCGCGCCCGCTTCATACCGTAAGGGTATTAACTTACACCAAAACGATCCTGTGCAGCAGCAGCCTCCATCCCTACCCTTCGAGCAGGGAAGAGCGTCCGTGCGGGAGAACGAGCTCCGCCGCGGACTTGAACCGGCCGCCAGAGCCGTCGGAGGGCCATGTCTGACATCCAAATTCTGCGGTCCGCTCCGGCGCGGCTTCCGACAGGCGTGCCCGCGCTCATGCGCTGCGGCGAAAGCCCGGAGGCCTGATCATGCCCTATGTCGAAGCCGGCACGGGCGTGCGCCTTTTCTACACCGTCACCGGGCCGGGCAGCGCTCCGGAGATCGTCTTCTCCAATTCGCTCGGCACCACGCACCGGATGTGGGACGCCGTCGTCGGCGAACTCTCCGCCGAGTATCGCTGCGTGCGCTACGACACGCGCGGCCATGGCGGTTCCAGCCGCGGCTCCGAGCCTTTCGAGATCGCCGACCTCGCCGATGATCTCGCCGCGCTGCTCGACCATCTCGATCTCGAACCCGTTCATCTCGCCGGGCTCTCGCTCGGCGGCATGACCGGCCAGGCCTTCGCTATGCGGCACCCGGCGCGCCTTGCCGGCCTGACCCTGATGGCGACGGCGGCCTGCATGCCGACGCGCGAGGCCTGGGAGGAACGCGCCGCGCTGGTGCGGCGCGAGGGCACGCAGGCAATCCTCGCAGGGACGATGCAGCGCTGGTTCACCACAGGTTTCCAGAACAGTCGCTCCGACGTCGCCGGCAAGGTGGCCGAAGAGTTCCGGACCATCGACCGTGACGGTTACGCGGCCTGCTGCGAGGCCATCGGCCGCATGGATCTGCGCCCGCTGCTGCACCGGATCGACACCCCGACGACCGTGATCGCCGGCCGCGAGGATCCGGCGACGCCCGTCGAGATGGCGCAGGCCCTGCACACCGGCATCGCCGGCTCCCGCCTCGTCGTGCTCTCGCCCGCCGCGCATCTGCTCGCCGTCGAGCAGCCCGAGCGCGTTGTCGCCGAGCTGCGCCGCGATCTCACCGCCTCATTCCATCAAGAAGCACAATCCTGAGGAGCGCCCATGTCCAGCCCACCCGCCAGCACGCGAGATATCAAGACCATCATCGACGAAGGCACGATGACCGGCCGCCGCTGGGCGGTCGTCGGTCTCTGCTTCATCATCGCCCTGCTCGACGGCTTCGATACCCAGTCGATCGCCTTCATCGGACCTGCGATCGCGCAGGATTTCGGCATGAAGCCGTCCGACATGACCTGGGTCATCACCGCCAGCACCATCGGCATGACGCTCGGCGCGATCGGCCTCGGCAGCTTCGGCGACCGCTATGGCCGCCGCAAGGCGATCCTGATCGCGATCTTCCTGTTCGGCGTGTTCTCGCTTATGGGCGCCTACGCCACCTCGCCGACGCAGATCATCGTGCTGCGTTTCCTGATCGGCCTCGGCATGGGCGGAGCGACGCCTTCGCTGCTGGCGCTGACCGGCGAGTACAGCCCCGCCTCGAAGCGCGGCATGATGATCACCGGCGTGCTGCTCGGCCTGCCTGCCGGCGCCATGCTCGGCGGTTTGATCGCGGCAAGCTGGCTGCCCGTCATGGGCTGGCGTGGCATCTTCCTGATCGGCGGCATCCTGCCGCTCGCGCTGATGGTCGTGACCTATTTCCTGCTGCCTGAATCCCCCGCCTATCTCGTCTCGCGCAAGCAGAATGACGGCCAGGACGAGGCACGCCGCCTGCTCCGCCAGATGACCGGCCAGGCGATCCCCGACCATGTGCGGCTCGTCAGCGCCGGCAAGGTGTCGAATGGCGGGTCGATCGCCGGCCTGTTCGAATCCGGCTATCGCAATGTCACCATCGCGATCTCGGCGATCTATCTGTTCAACTGGATCGCCTGGTTCCTGCTGCTGCAATGGCTGCCGACCGCGCTGACCACACTCGGCCTGGAAAAGGCCCAGGCCGCCTACGGCACCGTCGTCGTCAACGCCGCCTTCATCACCATGGCCCTGCCGCTTTCGTCCTTCCTGCCGAAGGTCGACCCGCGCAAGCTCCTCATCGGCATGTTCGCCGTCGGAATCGCGGTCGCGCTCGGGCTCGGTTTCGCGGGCGACCGCTGGCCGGTGGTCTTCGCCCTGATCGCGCTCGCCGGCTTCGGCATCGGCGGCCAGCAGCTCGTGCTGAACTACCTGATCTCGAACACCTATCCGACACAGTTGCGCGCCACGGCGACCGGCTGGGGCATCGGCGTCGGTCGCTCAGGTGCCATCGTCGGCTCGGCGATCGGCGGGACGCTGCTTTCGACCGCCGGGCCGTCCGGTTACTTCATGACCCTGGCGATTCCGCTGGTGATCGCGGCGCTGGCGACGCTGACGGTGCGCAGCACCGCCGGCGCCACCGCGACCGCTTCCGCGCCAGCCGCCGCCGCCCCGGCCTCGCGATAAGCGCCGCACCGCTGCGCGCGGCATAGACGCCGCAGCGACGAAGATCACGGACGCGACCGCCCGAAAGGCCGACCGCGTCCTTTTTCTTTGGCCGGACGGCTGCCTGCCGGCTTCGTCCGACTGTTCCCGCAGGCTGATCTGTCAGCCCTCTCCATACCCACGGGGTATAAAAATACACCCAATCGATCCTGTCCTTCGCGAACCGCGCGCCCTAGCCTTTTTGGCAATGAATATGGGAGCGAAACGTGTCTGAAGGCCCGCGGATTCAACAGGTCGAGACGATTCTGGTCGATCTGCCGACCATCCGCCCGCATCAGCTGGCGATGACGACCATGCACCGCCAGACGCTGATGATCGTGCGGCTGCATATGTCCGACGGCCTCGTCGGCACCGGCGAAGGCACCACGATCGGCGGCCTCGCCTATGGGCCCGAGAGCCCTGAAGGCATGAAGCTCGCGATCGACACCTATTTCGCGCCGATCCTGCTCGCCAGCGATCCCAATCGCGTCGCCAGGACGATGGCGACCATCGCGACCTCGGTGCAAGGCAACCACTTCGCCAAAAGCGCCGTCGAGACGGCCCTGCTCGATGCCCTCGGTCAGCGTGTCGGCCTGCCGATTTCCGAGCTGCTCGGCGGCCGCCAGCACGACCGCCTGCCGGTGGCCTGGACTCTCGCCAGCGGCGATACCGGGCGCGATATCGAGGAGGCCGAGGAGATGCTGGCGCGCCGCCGCCACAACATCTTCAAGCTCAAGATCGGCAAGGGCGACCCAGCCGCCAATGTCGCCCATGTCGCCGCGATTAAGCGGGCGCTCGGCCATCGCGCCTCGGTGCGGGTCGACATCAACCAGGCCTGGTCGGAAGCGACCGCCTCCGCCATGCTGCCGGCGCTGGCCGCCGCCGGCGTCGAGCTGATCGAGCAGCCGGTCGCGTTGCGCAATCTTGGCGCGCTTGCCCGGCTGGCCCGCCAGACGCCGGTCGCGATCATGGCGGACGAGGCGCTGAACGGCCCGGAAACCGCCTTCGCCATCGCCAGCCAGGCCGGCGCCGATGTGTTCGCGCTGAAGATCGAGCAGTCCGGCGGCCTCTTCGCCGCAGCCAAGGTGGCGGCGATCGCCGAGGCGGCCGGCATCGGGCTCTATGGCGGGACGATGCTCGAAGGCGGCATCGGCACCGCTGCCTCGGCCCACCTGTTCTCGACCATCGGCAAGCTGGAATGGGGCACCGAGCTGTTCGGCCCCTTGCTGCTCACCGAGGAGATTCTCGAAACGCCGCTCGACTATGCCGATTTCGGCCTCGCCGTGCCGACCGCGCCGGGCCTGGGCGTCACCCTGTCCGAGACCCAGCTGAACCGCTTCCGGCGCGACCGCGCAGAAGCTTCGCTCCATGTGCTGCCGCGCGCCAAGACGGGATCCTGAACCAATGATCTTTCAAGTGGAAATGGACGTCCGGATTCCGCACGACCTGCCGGCCGAGACCGCGAATGCGCTGAAGGCGGCGGAGCGCGAGCGTGCCCAGGAACTGCAGCGCGCCGGCATCTGGCGCCACCTCTGGCGTCATGCCGGGCGCTATGCCAACACCAGCGTCTTCGATGTCGAGAGCCCGCAGGCCCTGCACGACATCCTCTCCGGCCTGCCCCTTTTCCCGTTCATGGACGTGAAGGTCACGGCGCTTTGCCGCCACCCTTCATCCGTCCGCGACGACGACCGCTAGGAACGCCGCGACCCGTTCGCGAATGCCCGCCAATCACCAAGAACGAGGAAACGCCATGCCCACCAATCTGATCTCCGACGCGGACAAGAAGAATCTCGCCAACAGTGCGGCCGGCATCGACAGCGACAAGGGTGATGCCCGCACCAAGGCCGTCACCGCCCAGCTGCTCTACCGACTCATGCAGGTGATCGACGAGTGCGACGTCTCGATGGACGAGTTCTGGGCCGCGGTCGCCTTCATCGGCAAGGCCGCGAAGAACGAGGAGCTCGGCCTGCTGGTGCCCGGCACCGCGCTCGAACATTTCCTCGATCTGCGGCTCGACGAAGCCGAGCGGCTCGCCGGTCTCAATGGCGGCACGATGCGGACCATCGAGGGGCCACTCTATGTGCCGGACGCACCGCTCTCCAAGGGCGAAGCCCGCATGGATGATGGCACCGACCCCGGCGAGGTCTTCATCATCGAGGGCCAGGTTTCGGATGAGGACGGCAAGCCGATCGCCGGCGCGATCGTCGACATCTGGCACGCCAATTCCAAGGGCGGCTATTCCTTCATCGACGGCGAGCAGGCGCCCTACAATCTGCGCCGCCGGATCGAGACCGACGAGCAGGGCCGCTACCGCGCCCAGACCATCGTGCCGAACGGCTATGGCTGCCCGCCCGAAAGCGCTACGCGCCAGCTGATGACGGCGCTGGGCCGGCATGCGGAGCGCCCGGCCCATGTCCATTACTTCATCTCGGCTCCGGGTCACCGCCAGCTGACGACGCAATTCAACTTTACCGGCGACAAGTACCTGTACACGGACTTCGCCTTCGGCACCCGCGAGGAACTCGTCGTCACTCTCGACCGTGTCGTCGACGCCGACGCCATCCGCAATGCCGGGCTCAACCGGCCGTTCGCCCGCACGACCTTCGATGTCGTGCTGACGAAGGAGCGCGCGAACGTGCCGCAGACCGTGGTCAGTCGCGCCCACGTCACGGCCGGCTGACGCCTCGCCCTCAGAGGCTGCGACGGAAGACACCAGCGGTGCGAGGGGCCAGCCCCTTTGCGCCGCCGGCCGCATGAGCAGCCCAGATACTTGCCTTCACGGCAGCCATTTCCCGGAGATCACGCCATGGCTCTGCAATCCCCCCGCGCCGGCCGGTTCGAAGGGCGCAGCTTCATCGTCACCGGCGCCGCGCAGGGCGTCGGCAAGCAGGTGGCGCTGGACGCGGCGGCCGAGGGCGCCCATCTGACGATCGTCGACCGCTCGGCCATCATCCAGGAGGTCGCGCAGGAGATCGCCTCGACCTACGGCACCGGACGCATCGTCGCGCTCGAAGAGGATCTCGAAAGCTACGCCGGGAACGAAAGGGTGATGGCACGCGCCAAGGAGAGTTTTGGCGCCATCGACGTGTTGGTGACGAATATCGGCGGCGCGATCTGGATGCGGCCTTTCCAGGAATTCGACGAAGGCCAGATCATCGCGGAGATCAACCGCTCGCTGTTCCCGACGCTGTGGGGCTGCCGGGCGGTGCTGCCCTATATGCAGGCCCAGGGCCGCGGCGCCATCGTCAACGTCTCCTCGATCGCGACGAAGGGGATCAACCGGATCCCCTATTCGGCGGCCAAGGGCGGCGTGAACGCGCTGACGGCCTCGCTCGCCTTCGAGCTCGCGGGGACGAACATCCGCGTCAATGCCGTAGCTCCCGGCGGGGTCACCGCCCCGCCACGCCGGATTCCCCGCGGAACCGACGCTCAGACCGAGGCTGACAAGCAGTGGATGCAGGAGGTCGTCGACCAGACCCTGCGTGCCTCGCATCTCGGCCGCTACGGCGAGCTGAAGGAGATCGCCGCGGCAATCCTGTTCCTGGCTTCGGACGATGCGTCCTATATCAATGGAACCGTGCTGCCCGCCGGCGGCGGCGACCAGGGGTGACCGAGATCATGAGCAAGCGTCCCGTCGTCGTGGCCGTCGCCATCACCGGCTCCGTGCCGCGCAAGAAGGACAATCCCAGCCTGCCCGTGCTGCCCGCCGAGCAGATCGCCTCGACCCGCGCGGCTTTCGAGGCAGGCGCCAGCCTCGTTCATATCCATGTCCGCAATGACGACGAGACGCCCTCCTCCGATCCGGACCGTTTCGCGCAGGTCCAGGCCGGCATTCGCGAAGCCTGCCCCGGAATGATCATCCAGTTCTCGACCGGCGGCCGCGGGCGCGATCCGGCGGCACGCGGCCTTTCCCTGGTGCACCGTCCCGACATGGCCTCGCTCTCGACCGGCTCGGTGAACTTCCCGACCATCGTCTACGAGAACCCGACGAGCCTGGTGAACGATCTGGCGGCGCGGATGCAGGAGCATGGCATCGCCCCCGAGATCGAGATCTTCGACCTCTCGCATATCCACGCCGCGCGCCGCCTCATCGATGAAGGTCTGATCGGGCCGCGCCCGCACATCCAGTTCGTGATGGGCGTCAAGAATGCGATGCCGGCCGACGAGGTGCTGCTCGACATCCTGCTCGCCGAGACGAAGCGGGTCATTCCCGGCGCGAGCTGGACCGCCGCCGGCATCGGGCGCGAACAGATGCGGGTGATGGAGTGGGCGCTGGCCCGCGGCGCAAGTGCCGTCCGGACCGGGATGGAGGACAATATCCGCGCCGCCAAGGACCGGCTGGCCTCCGGCAATGCCGAGCTGGTCGAGATGGCGGTCGAGGCGATCGGCCGGCATGGCGCGCGCGCCGCGACGCCGGCGGAGGCGCGGGCGATCCTCAACCTTTCTCCAGCCTGACACTGGCCGAGCCAGCCTAGGCGGCCGGTGCTTGGGCGCCGGCTTCCGCGGCCCGGCGCAGGCGACGCCGGATCTTTGCAGAACTCACCTCGAGGACAGCCATGACGCGCAAGATCTACGACAGCCCGGGAGCCGCGCTGGACGGGCTGCTGTCCGACGGGATGACGATCATGTCGGGCGGCTTCGGCCTGTCCGGCAATCCCGAGAGCCTGATCCCGGAAGTCCGCCGCTCCGGCGTGAAGAACCTCACCGTGATCTCGAACAATGCCGGCGCCGACGGCTTCGGCCTGTGGATGCTGCTCGAGACGCGGCAGGTGAAGAAGATGATCGCGTCCTATGTCGGGGAGAACAAGCTGTTCGAGCAGCAATACCTTTCCGGTGAGCTCGAGCTCGAGCTCAACCCGCAGGGCACGCTGGCCGAGCGCATCCGCGCCGGCGGCGCGGGCATCCCGGCCTTCTACACCAGGACCGGCGTCGGCACCGTCGTCGCCGAGGGCAAGCCGGTCGAGGCATTCGAGGGGCAGCTCTATGTCCGCGAGACCTGGCTCAGGGCCGATCTCGCCATCATCAAGGCCTGGAAGGCCGATCCGGCCGGCAACCTCGTCTACCGGCGCACCGCCCGCAACTTCAACCCGAACATGGCGACCGCCGCGAAGGTGACGGTGG